>DATEGI010000161.1:0-23115 GCA_035280205.1 Terriglobales bacterium
CATGGCCGTGGGCTGAGTCCGGAAAATTTTGGGGCTCTCATTCTGAACGAGGATGCGCCCAACAGAGGCGCATCCGAATCGAAGGACCGTGCGGTTTTGGGATCTTGTGGCGCGGGCGCCTCCGCCCGCGCACGCCCTCCGCAGGAGGGCGTCATGCTGAGGCCCTTCAGGGCCGAAGCATCTGGCGTGCACCACCGACGGACACGCACCTCCCCGCCCGCGATGTGGGTGCACGTGTGACCGCCGGATTCTCCTGTCGCCATTTTGTGTCTATTTTCATCAAAATCCATGAGCGCAACTGCAACAAGGGAGGATCGAAATGGAGATTGTCACACGATTGGAGGCGGGGCGGGATCGCACGCTGGCGTACTTTGACCTGAAGGGCGACCAACTCAACCGCACCTATGGGCCAGGCAAGTGGCCAGTCAGGTTTATTCTGCATCACCTCGCCGACGCGGAAACAGTTCTCTTCGACCGTATCCGCCGCGTGCTCAGCGAGCCCCGGCAGGTCCTTTGGGCATTCGATCAGGATGCATGGGCCAAGGGACTGGACTACTCGCGTGTGCCGCTCGACCTGTCGCGCCGCGTCTACGAGGCCGTGCGGGCGGGGGTCATATATCACGCCCGCTTGCACTACGAACTGGATGGCCATCGCGAATTCGTGCACAGCGAAACTGGGGTGCGAACGCTCAAAGACGAATTCGACAAGGTCGCCTCCCATAACGAGCACCACCTGGAACAAATCGCATTAGCAATGCGGGACGCTGCCGCATAACGGGGAAATGTGAGGGTGCAGAGGACTAAGGCTAACAACGTAACCACGTCATGCAAGCCGTCGCATTTTCCTATGGTTAACGGCTGTCAATGATGGCATCTGAGAACTAACTCGGCACATTCCCGTTAACTTTCCCAACTTCCGCAACCCGCTTTCTGGCATAATTCCTCTGCTCTGGCGTATGTCGTGCACCGAAGGCGGTTAAGTGTGCTTGTGTGCCGGCGCCAGGCCGCCACCGGTAATGCGCCTTATGAGGTATTTCACCAACGCATTTGTTCCGACCGGCAACCGGCGGCTCAACGAGCTGATCGGGTTCCTGCTGTTCGTCTCCGCGATTCTCCTTTTCCTGGCACTGGCTTCCTACTCTCCCCTCGACCCTTCCTTCAACAGCGCTTCGGCGCTTACCAGCGCGCACGCGGCGCGCAACTGGATTGGCCTGGTTGGAGCGATTGTTTCCGACCTGCTCTTACAGGGCTTCGGCATCGGAATTTTTCTGGCGCCGTTTCTCCTGGCTCTTTTGGGGGCGCGCTGGTTCCGTTCCCGGAGAACGGCCTCGCCAGTGGCCAAGTCACTGGGCGCCATCTGGCTGCAGATTTTTGTGCCTGCGCTGCTGGCCCTGCTGCCCGGCCACCTGCGCTGGCGCCATGTGATTCCCCTAGAAGGCCTGCTGGGAAGGATTGTGGGTGACTTCCTCATCCATTACTTGAACCTGCTCGGCGCTTACATCGTGTGCGCCAGTGTGATTGCTGTCGCCCTCTACTTCTCCACCGCTTTCTCTTTTGGTACGGCTAAGGCCTGGGCGGCAACGCATTGCGGCTTCATCATTGCCTTGATGGAACGCTGGCGGGATTGGCGCGCCACCCGCGAAAAAGAGCGCTTGCAGAAGGAACTGGATAAGCGGCGCTCGGCCAAGCCCACGGTAACCACTCAGCTCGTTCCCGCCCGGCAATCGCATGTGCTGCCCAGAACGGGCATTGAGAAGGTGGATGAAGAGCGCATGGAGGCGCTCTCCCGCGAAGCCGCCAAAGTGCTGGGCACCGAACCTCCCGAACCCGAACCGGCGCCGGAACCGGAAGTGGAAGTGGCCGAGCGCGCGGATAGCGGCGCCAAACACAAGACCACGCTGCCGCGGATTGCCGGCGGCTACAAGCTGCCTTCCAGCAGCCTGCTGCACCGTCCCGACGAAGCCCACCGTATTGACCAGGAAGAGCTGCGCTCGCTGGCCCAGGTGATCACGCAGAAGTACGCCGAGTTCGAGGTCCACGGCCAAGTCACACAAATCAATCCCGGCCCCGTGGTCACCACCTTTGAATACAAGCCGGAAGCGGGCATCAAGTACAGCCGCATTACCGGCCTCACCGAC
Source organism: Terriglobales bacterium (assembly GCA_035280205.1). GTDB lineage: Bacteria > Acidobacteriota > Terriglobia > Terriglobales > Acidobacteriaceae > JAICWP01. Next base: position 2,139 of record DATEGI010000161.1, read on the forward strand.
GACCTGTGCCTGGCCTTGCGCGCGGAGAGCATTCTGATTGAGCGCATGCCAGGCAAGTCCACCGTCGGCCTGCAGGTGCCCAACCGCGAGCGCGAAACCATCTGGCTGCGCGAGGTCATCGAATCGCAGGAATACGCCAGCGAGAAATCCAAACTCACGCTGGCCCTGGGCAAGGACATTAACGGCCGCATCGTAGTCGCCAATCTGGGCGCCATGCCGCATCTGCTGATTGCCGGCTCCACGGGCGCAGGCAAGAGCGTGGCCATCAACGCCATGATCATGTCCATGCTCTACAAGGCCACCCCTGACCAGGTGCGCTTCATCCTGGTGGACCCCAAGCGGCTGGAGCTGGGCGTTTATGAAGGCGTTCCCCACCTCTACACGCCCATCATTACCGAGCCCAAGCTGGCGGCCAACGCGCTGCGCAACGCGGTGCGCGAGATGGAGCGCCGCCTCAAGCTGCTGGCCGAAAAAGGCGTGCGCAATATTGACCAGTACAACCAGCTCTTCGAAGACGAGATGCCAACCCTGTTTGAGAAGGCTGGCGAAGAGCAGGAGCGGCCCCTGCCCTACCTGGTCATCATTATTGACGAACTGGCTGACCTGATGATGCTCGACTCCGGCAACGTGGAGGAGTCCATCACCCGCCTGGCGCAGATGGCGCGCGCCGTGGGCATCCACCTGATCCTGGCCACGCAGCGCCCCTCGGTGGACGTGATTACCGGCCTCATCAAGGCCAATTTCCCCGCCCGCATTTCCTTCCGCGTGGCCACCAAGGTGGACTCGCGCACCATTCTCGACGCCAACGGCGCCGAATCGCTGCTCGGCCGTGGCGACATGCTCTACTTGCCCTCCGGCTCTGCCCGCGTGCAGCGCCTGCATGCCCCCTTTGTTACGGAAAAGGAGATTGCCGCTGCGGTGGAGTTCTGGCGCTCCCAGGGCACCGCCGAGTATCAGCAGCACTTCCTCGAAGCGCCTAAGGAAGAAGGCGCGGCTGGCTCCGGCGGCGAAGGTGGGGAGGAAGGCGAGGAAAACGATCCCCTGTTCGAAGATGCCGTGCGCCTGGTTATCGAGTTCGGCAAGGCCTCCACTTCCCTTCTGCAGCGCCGTCTGCGCATCGGCTACGGCCGCGCTGCTCACCTCATTGACCTGATGGAAAAAGACGGCATCGTCGGCGCTGCCGATGGCCCCAAGCCCCGTGAAGTCCTCAAGCGTCCCGGCTGGCTGAATGAAGTAGAAGAATCGATGCGGTAAGGCCCTCTCGTTCGTTGGGCTGCTCAGATATCCGTTACAAAAACGCGGCAGACGGCCAATCGCGACCCACCAGAAACTGCCAATTCGTGTTACTCTTCTTTGCTTTGCTTTTTCTGCATCTGATTGGTTGAGGGCAGGAGTGGATCCCTGATGGCGGAAGGCGAACAAGTTGCACCTGCAACACGGAGTGAAAGTACATCTCGTCAATCCCAGTGATGTTTCCTTCGGGACTGCGGTCATCACGCCACGCTGGCTCTACGTGCTGGCTTCCGCAACCCCAGCCGAGTTTGGCACCCCTGAAATCGTGGACGAAACATTGGAGAAGGCCGACGCCAACAGCTTCGGACCCGGCGATGTCGTAGGCATCGGCATACACACCGCCAATGCGTTCCGCGGCTATGAACTGGGGAAGCTGGCGCGCAGCCGGGGAGCGCACGTGGTATTCGGCGGCATCCACGCGACCCTTTACCCGCAGGAGGCGCACGGACTGGGCGGCGCTACCGCGGTGGTCAGAGGCGACGGCGACCTGGTATGGGGCCGGGCGCTGCGCGATTGCTTTGAAGGCAAGCCCCTGCCGGTGTACGACGGTGGCCATATCGAGCCCGACCAGTTCCTCAAAGCGCGCTGGGACCTGGTACCGCGCAGACGCTACATGTGGGCCTCGGTGCAGACGGTGCGGGGCTGTCCCAAGCACTGTTCCTTCTGCTCGGTGTGGCGCACCGATGGACAGCGGCCACGCCAGCGAGCGTCGGATGGCGTGGTGGAAGAGATCGTGCAATTGCGGCGCCTAGGCTTCCGGTTCATCGCGCTGGCAGATGACAATTTTTATCCGGTTACCCTGGCGGACCTGGAACTCGCACGCCGGCAAAACAATGCCGCCCGCCTGCGGGAACTGCAGGCGCTGCGCGAGGAGCGCTTTGAACTTATGGCGCGCCTGGCGCAGCTCCCCGACGACATCGTGTTCTTTACCCAGATCACGATGGAAGCGGCAGAGGATGACGCCTTCCTTGAAGCGATGCACACGGCGCACATCAAGGGGGTGCTTGTGGGAATAGAGTCGGTGACGCGCGCCGGCCTGAAAGATATATACAAGGACTTCAACTCCGCGGGCGACGACCTTGTTGCCCGCCTGCAGAACTTCCGGCGACACAATGTCTTCGTGCTCGGATCGTTCATTTTTGGGCTGCCCAGCGACACACCGGAGACGTTCCCCGCCACGGCGGAAGCAGCCGACCGGGCCGGACTCGCGCTCGCGCAGTTCGTGATGATTACCCCCTTCCCCGGCACGGTTGATTATGCGAAATGGGAGCAGGCGCTTGGCGATAACTGCCCCACGGTCGGCGGCATCCCGATCACCCGGCGCTGGCTTATCCCACCGCACCTCCGACCCAAGCTCTACTGGGACCACCCACACATGGCGCGGGAAGAAATTCGCAGCCGAACGCAGGCGGTGTGGGACACCTTCTACCGCACACCTGCGATATGGAGACGTTCGCGGTTCATCAAGTCGGCCAAGGGTCGGCTCCTGTTTCTGCTGATCTCGAAGATCTATCGCCAAATGTACGCCGACACGGGAATCGCGACCGACAGCGCGCGTGTGTCGCGCTCGGCACGTTCCGTACGGATCCTGGGCAAGGTCTGCCGTCGGCTTTTCGCCGGGCGCGTCATGCCCGAACTACAGGTACCTGTAGCCGAGTCCTCTGGGTCCTCGCCGAACTAGTGGCGGACTGAACAATTCCCACCGTTACGACTCCACCGAAGTTCTTCGTGGCGGCGACCCCGTACGTGACAGCTTCAGCCAGTCCCGCTGATAGGCAAACGACACCGCCAGCAGCAGCACTCCCAGGAAAACGAAGCTGACAATCCGGTACCCGCGGCTCAGGTCCCAAATGTCGTAGGCGAACACCTTTGCGATCGTGGCCGCAATCAAACCCAGCGCCAGCCAGCGCACAAAGGCGGATTTCCGCCAGAAGCCCGCTGCCATCAGCAGGGCCGCCTCGATAAACCAGCCCACGCTGATCCACACGTCCTGCAACCGCAGGGCAATCGCCACGGAAATGAACCCAATAGCCAGCGCCTGATGTGTCCCCTGCAGCCAAGCCTTGGTCCGTCCCTGCCGCGCCAGCAGCAGATACACAATCGCCAGCACCGCGGCAAACCATGCCCGCGCCGTCGAGTTCTCCAGCATGAGGCAGACCTGCAGTAAGTAAGCCACTCCGTTCAGTGCCGCAACAATCACCACAGGGCGCGGGGAGACGCTCCCCTGGCCGCGGCCAACGATTGTGGCCATCGCAAAAATGGCAAAGAACAGCGTGGCAAAAACAAACGTCAGTCCGAATTGCTGCGCTGAATAGAATTCTGCGTACCAGGCAAAATAGAGCGCCACTGTGCCCGCTAGACTCAGTAGAAGGAGGCGGCGCCACCCACGCGAAATAACCAGCACCAGGGTGGCCAGATCAAGCACGACCAGGTAAAAAAGAAGAGCCACTGCGTGGTTCTGCCCGGTGGACATCAGTACGGGGGTGGCGAATCCGCCGGCCAGCGCGAAGGCTGCGAGAATCTCCGCATTCTGCAGCACCGCCAATCCCACCGTGACGGCGGTGACCACCACCATGGCGGCAAAGGCCACGCTCATCGGCATCAGGCTGTAGACCTGAAACGCCGCCCACAGCGAGAGGTACAAGGCACCGATTCCCACCGCCTTCAGAGAATAGGAAAAGGCCTGGTAGCCGCGGATGCGGAACCATTCGCTCCAGACCACTACGGCGGCGCCGGCTGTCAGTCCGATCAGAATCTGCGCTGCCGGCCCGATCCAGTTGTTCTCAAAAGCGTATTTCAGGAAATAGGAAATGCCGATCAGCAGCGCGGCAATGCCGATCCGGTTCAGCCAGTGCGAACCGATACGCGCCTCCAGGTCACGCGTTGTCGGTGGAACACGCGGCGATGCGCCGGGCTGGGGCAAAAGTTCCAGCCGCGCCGGACGGGTCTCATGTTCCTCGTTTTGGTGCGCGGCTGGACCGCCACTGTCCACACCCGCGCGTTCCTCCAGGCGCGACACGCGGGCCATCAGCTCCTCTACCAGCCGTTTCAATTCCCGGATTTCCGCTTGGCTCTCGTCCATGGCTAATATGGATGCGGGCCAGAGTATTGCGTGCCCAGCCTGTTTTCAAGGATGCCACCGTGAAATTTCACACTGAATACCTGACCTTCAATACTAAGAAACACCGCGAATACATCCACCTGACCTCGGCCATTGAGACCATCGTCAAAAAAAGCGGCGTGAGCGAAGGAATGGTGCTGGTCTCGGCCATGCACATCACGGCCGCGGTCTACGTGAACGACAATGAGTCCGGCCTTATTCAGGATATAGACGAATGGCTCGAGGGTCTGGCTCCCTATCGCGACGATTATCGCCACCACCAGACCGGCGAGACCAATGGCGACTCGCACCTCAAGTCGCTGCTCATTCACCATGAGGTCATTCTGCCCATTACGGCGGGCAAGCTCGATCTTGGGCCCTGGCAGCGCGTCTTCTACGCCGAATTTGATGGCCAGCGCAGCAAGCGGGTGATTGTGAAGGTGATGGGAGAATAAGGCTGTCGACGGCTGACGGCCGACAGCCCTGTCGGCAGCCTTTCCCCGTGCTACATTAGCCTCAGAAACCCATGCGCCCCGAGATTTCTCAGGCCGTCGAACTGCTGCGCCAGAACGATCCCGCGGCGCTGGACCGGGCGCTTGCGCTGCTGCAGGAGGCGGTGTTCTCTTTCAGCATGAAGGTGTGTGGTCAGCGCGAGGACGCCGAGGACACCATGCAGGAAGTGCTGCTCAAATCGGTCGCCTTCTTGCCCCGCTTCAACAGCCCACAGGCACTAAGCGTGTGGCTCTACAAAGTGGCCAAGAACCGCTGCCTTATGAGCCGGCGCAAGAGCAAATTCGCTCCCCAGCAACACCTGGCGCTGGATGAGTTGATGCCCGACCGTCGGGAACTGGAGAGCCTGGCCGGCAGCAATGGCGAGAGCCCCGAAACTTCCGCCCTGCGCGGCGAACGCGCGCAATGGCTGCGTGACGCGATTTTGCGCCTTCCGCCGGCTTACCGCCTGGTGCTGGTGCTGCGTGACATGGAAGAACTTTCCGACGAGGAAGTCGCGAAAATAACCGGCCTGCGCGCTGGCACGGTGCGCGTGCGCCTGCATCGCGGCCGCCTCTATTTACGCAACGAACTGGCGCGCCGCGGCGCCTTCCTGGCAACTCCCGCACGGCGCAGGAAAGCGCCCGCCAAGGCTGAGGAAAAACCGCGCCGCTGCCGCGAGCTCTTTGCCGCCCTTTCTGATTACCTGGACGAAAAACTCGACGACTCCATGTGCGACAAGATGGAAGCGCACATGGGCGACTGCCGGCCCTGCCAGGCCTTCCTGGCCACGCTGGAGCAAACCATCGCGCAATGCCGGCAAACCCCGAGCGCCTGTCCCGACCGTCGCAAGGCGGAAAAGATTCGCCAGGCACTGCTGGCGAAATTGCCGCAACAGACCAGTCTATCGCTACGTTCCTTCGCTAAAGCTCGGTCGGGCAGATCAAAACGACCCTGATTGTAGTGGAGAAAGTACGCGCAGCTGAGCCTGGGCCTTCCAAAAAGTTTTATTCCCGGGGCAACTTGCAACCTGCGCCCTGAAATCGCACACTGGTAACGTGAAAGTATTTGCCCAGTTCCTCGCCGCGGCCACTGACGTCACTCATTTCCCGGCGCCCGGACCGCCGGAAATCGCTTTCTTAGGCCGTTCCAACGTGGGCAAATCAAGCGTCATCAATTCCCTTCTCAGCCACAAAGTAGCGCGCACAAGTTCCACCCCGGGGCGGACCCGCGGCATTAATTTCTATGCCATCCGCTGGCCCGGACGTCCGCGTCCCGACCTCTACTTCACCGACTTGCCCGGCTATGGGTACGCCAAGGTGGCGCACGAACTCTCCGCCGGCTGGCACAAATTTATCGAGCCTTATCTAAAAGAACGGCCCAATCTCGCGTTGTGCATTTCGCTGGTGGATCCCAACATTCCCCCCCAGCCCGGCGACCAGCAACTGTGCGAATTCCTGCGCGCCGTTGGCCGGCCTCATCTGGTGGTGGCCACCAAGGCCGACCGCATGTCCAACAACCAGTTGCAGCCCTCGTTGCAGAGGCTCAAAGAGGCGCTGGGAGCGGAACACATACTGTGCTACTCCGCTCGCACCGGTGCGGGCCGCGACGAGTTATGGAAACAGATTCGCCGGGCAGTGGGAAGCGAGTCGGCAATCGCAGAGCCGCTATCCCCGCTCGCTGATTCCGTTGGGCGCACGCCGAGTCCTTCGTAATCTGCTCCCTCTCTCTCAAAAACTCCAACATGGCCGTAAGCGAGTTTGCGTTCCCCACATGGAGCCGCATAGCGAACAACGCCTGGACGTCGAAGGTCTGCCGGTGAAAGTGTGGGGCATCGATGCCGACCGGCGTCCATTTGTCCTCAATGCCGTGGCCTGTGAAGTCAGCTATCGTGGCGCGCGACTCGATGGCCTCAATTGCAAGCTGCCCTTGGGAGAGGTTATCGCGGTTCAATATGGCAGCCAGAAGGGGCGCTTTCGCGTGGTCTGGATGGCCGACCCTGCTTCCGGGCGTGCCGGCCAGATCGGCATCCGCAGCGTGGGCGATGCCTGCATTTGGGAAGCGGAATTGGCCTACTTCTCTCTTGAAACCAGCTCCGAGAGGACAGATCCGCTGGCGGCAGCCCGCCGCGACCGCCGCCAGTATCCGCGTTTTCGCTGCCCAGGCAATGTGCAGGTGAGCCGGGCGGAGTCCGGCCAGAGGGTCTGGGCCAAGCTGGGCGACCTGAGCCTCGGCGGCTGCTACGTCAGCACTCCCGTGCCGGAAGTGGTCGGCACCAAGCTCCGTCTCGTCCTGCAAATTGACAACAACAAGATTGCCGCTCTCGGCGAGGTTCGTACCTGTGTCCCCGCCCTGGGCATGGGAGTTCAGTTCACAGAATTTGAAAGCGGCTCGCGTGACCTCCTCAAGCAGGTGATTGACCGCCTGAGCCCGCCGAAATTGTCCGGCCAGCCGCAACACGCAAGCAGACCCGAAGTACCGGGCAGCGCACAAGCAATTGTGGCCGCCTTGCGGGATCACTTCGAAGGTCACAACGTCTTAACTGGCTCAGACTTCGAGGCTATTGTGAAAGCATTTGGTGAGAAAAAGATGGCGCCGAAGCCGATGACCGCGGTGCCGGCCAAGCCCGCCTAACGTGCTCCGCTGGAGTTTGCAGCAGCCATTTCTTTAACTGCTTGCCGAAAATAGTCCAACGACAGCTTTAAACCAGCCTCCAGGTCAACCTTAGGCTCCCAGCCGAGCACGCTGCGCGCCTTGCTGATGTCGGGCCGGCGCTGTTTGGGATCGTCCGGCGGCAGCGGCAGAAATTTGATCTGGCTCTTCGAACCCGTTACCTGCAGCACTTTCTGCGCGCATTCCAAGATAGTGAATTCGCTGGGGTTGCCGATGTTCACCGGCCCTGGTTCTTGCGACCAGGCCAGCCGCAGAAGGCCATCAATCTCATCGGTAACGTAGCAGAAGCTGCGCGTCTGCTTTCCATCGCCGTACACGGTGAGCTCTTCTCCGCGCAGAGCCTGTTTCATGAAGTTGGGAACTACGCGCCCGTCGTTGATCTGCATGCGCGGCCCGTAAGTGTTGAAGATGCGCACAATGCGTGTCTCCAGCTTGTGATAGCGACGGTAGGCTACGGTCGCCGCCTCGGAGAAGCGCTTGGCTTCGTCATACACCGAACGCGGCCCGATGGGATTAACGTGTCCCCAGTAGGTCTCTTTTTGCGGATGTTCTTCCGGATCGCCATAACATTCTGAGGTCGAGGAAAGAAAGAATTTCGCTCCGTACTTGCGAGCCACTTCCAGCGCGTTGAAGGTGCCCAGGGAACCCACCCGCAGCGTGGGAATTCCGTGGATGGTGTAATCCACCGGACTGGCGGGCGAGGCCAGATGGAACACGTAGTCCACCTGGCCGCAATCAAATGGTTCGCAGATGTCCACGCGGCGCAGTTCGAAGCGCGGCTCGTGGCGCAGATGCTCCAGATTGGCGGCGTTGCCGGTGAGCAGGTTATCTACCGCCACTACGGAGTGTCCCTCCGCCAGCAGGGCGTCGCACAGATGGGAGCCCAGAAAGCCGGCTCCCCCGGTCACGATGGCGCGTAATTTGTTCATGCGAATCTAACGGGAGCCCTGCGCGCTGCCGGCGTTGGCCGGCTGCGATTTGGGCGCGGCCATGGGGCGACCCACGCTGTAGTAGTGAAATCCAAGTGCCGCCATCCGCTCCGGTTCGTACATGTTCCTGCCATCAATCACAATGGGATAGCGCAGCAGCTCGCGCAGGCGCCCCAAGTCGAGGGACGCGAATTCCTCCCAGTCGGTGAGCACCAGCAGCGCATCCGCCCCTTTGGCGGCGTCATAGGCGTTGGCGGCGAAAGTCACGCGCTTGCCCAGCGTCTCCCGCGCGCGCTCGGTGGCTGCCGGATCGTAAGCCACCACCTGGCTGCCTTCCTTAAGCAGCGACTCCACCAGTGTCAGAGCCGGCGATTCGCGCACGTCATCGGTGCCCCCCTTGAAGGCCAGGCCTAGCACCGCCAGCCGCTTGCCCTTTAGCGTCCACAGCGCGTGCCGTACCTTGCGCAGAAAGCGCTGCCGCATCTCTTCGTTGATGCGGATCACCTCGTCCAGCAGGCCGAAATCGTAGCCACACTCGCGCGCCACCGCGCGAAACGCCTTCAAGTCCTTGGGAAAGCACGAACCGCCATAGCCCACCCCAGGCCTGAGGAAGCGGCGCCCGATGCGCGAATCGGTGCCCATTCCTTCGCACACCTGAGCCACATCGGCACCCACGTTTTCGCACACGCTGGCCACCGCGTTGATGAAGGAAATTTTCATGGCCAGGAAGGCATTGGAGGCGTGCTTGATCAGTTCCGCGCTCTTGGTGCTGGTCACGATTAACCGCGGCGGCACTTGCGCCCCATCGGGCCCGGGCACCACATCCTTGCCGCGGTAGTAGCTGCCGTCGCTCATAGGCTGATAAATCTCGCGCAGCACGGCCGCGCAGCGCTCATTGTCGGCTCCCACCACGATGCGGTCGGGATATAGAAAATCCGTCACTGCCGTGCCTTCACGCAGGAACTCGGGATTGGAGGCTACATCGAAGGAGCTCTCCTGCGCGCCGTTGAGCATCATGACCTTGCGCACCCAAGTGCTGGTGTACACCGGGACCGTGCTCTTTTCGACCACAATTTTGTAGCCGCCGTTAACCGCCCCCGCTACTTCGCGCGCCACCGATTCCACATAGGAAAGGTCGGCTTCCCCGCCCTCAGTCGGCGGTGTGCCCACCGCGATAAAGATGACCGCGCTCTCCAGCGCCGCCTTAGCCAAGTCCCCGGAAAACGTCAGCCGCGAGCCCCGGTGCCGCTGCAGCAGTTCCGGCAGAAAACGCTCATGAATGGGGACTTCGCCCCTCTGCAGCGCCGCCAGCTTGGCGGCGTCGTTGTCCACCAGAATGATGTCGTGCCCCAGTTCTGCAAAGCACGCGCCCGCTACCAGGCCAACATATCCCGAACCCACAACTGCAATTCGCATCTACTTGCCTCGGTTGACTAGGAACTAACTGGATTGTGTCAAGTTGCCTTGTTTGCTGCACGGGGGGAGCGCAAATGCGGATGCCGCGCTACTACTCTACCAGCTTCTGGCTTGCCGCAAAAGACAAGCCTTTGGTGCCAATTTCTCGTATTATTCCGCCATGGCGAAATACCTGGTTACGGGAGTCGCGGGTTTCATAGGCTCGAACCTGGCGCGCGCCTTGCTGGCACGTGGTGAAAAAGTCTGCGGCATTGACAACTTTGCTACTGGCAAACAGGAAAACATTGCCGATATGGCAGGCCGGCTTGACTTCCGCGAGTGCGACCTCCTCGACCTGGATGCTATGCGCCATGCCTGCCAGAATGCGGACTTTGTCCTTCACGAGGCCGCCATGGCCTCCGTTCCCCGCTCCGTTTCCGACCCCCTGGGCTCGAATCGCGCCAACGTGGACGGAACCCTGAACCTGCTGGTTGCAGCTCGCGACGCCAAAGTCAAACGCGTCGTCTTTGCCGCCTCCTCCTCCGCCTATGGCGACACTCCCAGTCTGCCCAAGCGGGAAGACATGGTCTCCAGTCCCATCTCGCCTTACGCCGTTTCCAAGCTCGCCGGCGAGCTCTACATGCAGTCTTTTTGGCAGGTTTATGGCGTGGAAACGGTGTGCTTGCGCTACTTCAATATTTTCGGTCCTTATCAGGACCCCAATTCTCCCTATTCCGGCGTGCTCGCACGCTTCATTACTTTCATGCTTAGCGGCCAGCAGCCCACCATCTTCGGCGATGGCGAACAAAGCCGCGATTTCACTTATGTGGAGAACGCCGTCGCTGCCAACTTGCTGGCCTGCTCCGCCCCGGGCTCTCAGGTGGTGGGCCGCGTTTTCAATATCGCCACCGGTCACCAGGCTACCCTTAACCAGACCATTACCCTATTGCGGCGAATCACAGGCTACCAGGGCCCAGTGAAACACGGCCCCGAGCGCGCTGGCGATATCAAACACTCTTTTGCCGACATCTCCCTGGCGCAAAAACACCTGGGTTACCGTCCCAGCGTGGGCTTTGAGGAAGGCCTGGAACGCACCGTAGCCTGGTATCGTGAACGCTCACTGACTGCCACAGTGCCGGGGGAGGTTTCCCGGTCAAGCGATTAAGTAGCCCGGACGCGTCCCTGGCCATCGGCCATACGTGCTATTACTTCAGTTATCTTCGACCCTTCCCTCCCGCCGCATACCATCCCAACAGCTATGACTCTCGAGTCCATCATGGTCTGCAACGACTGGCAGACCATCAGCGTTCTGGGTGGTGTCCTGGGTAATCTCCGGATTGGGGTTCACGTTGATTCCGAACCAGACTCGGCACGCGATCGCCTGACCCACTCCAAATTCGACGCTGTCATTGTGGATTGCGAATTGCGCGGAGCGGCTGATTTCCTGCGCAATCTCCGCGGCCACCCTTCTTGCCGCGCTTCCGTGCCTCTGGCCATCGCTGCACAGGGCATGGGCCTGCCGGAGCTCTCACAACTGGGCGCCCGCTTTGTATTTGAAAAACCGATTTCCATGGAGCAGGCAGTGCGCACTCTTTCCGCCGCGCGCAATCTCATGCTGCGGGGCCGCTTGCGCTATTTCCGGCAGGAGGTGGATATTCCGGTCAGCCTCACCTTCGCCGACAAGCGCAAAGTGACTGCCAACATTACCAATCTGAGCCAGGGCGGCATTGCCATCGCGGCTTCGGAAGCGCTCGATCCCGCCGAACCTCTGCGCCTGCGCTTCGACTTGCCCGACACTGAAAGTTTTGTGGAAGCCCGTGGCGAAGTAGCCTGGACCGATGAGCACGGCCACGCCGGCATTCGCCTCACTGAAGTTTCCGAGCGTCTGCAGAGCAACTTGGAGCAGTGGTTGGCGGGCAAATACTTCGCTGATCTTACTTCGTAGAGAAAAGGAAGATCACCCGCCTTCTTCGTCATGGTGATTAGCCAAGTGTTATTTGTGGAAAAAACGTCGTGAGGACGGTGCCACAGCAGTAATTACCAATGTCCTAGGCCGTTCGTATAATCAGCTCTCAAGTCCTCTCTGGTACTCTGGCCGCGATCTTACGCAAAGGAGATCCTGAACCATGCGTTTTTCAGTTTGGCAGCCAGTTCGAACTTTGATGGCCGGCGTTCTCGTCGTGTTTTTCGCGTTCCCCTCCAACCTTGCAGCCCAGGCTCACGTAGTCAGCCCTGCTGACTTGCAAAAAGAGACCGCGGCAGCCAGCCAAGCCCGACAGCGCAACCTGGAGACAGTTACGCAATTCTTGTCTTCGCCCCGCGCTCAGAAAGCTTTGAGATCGGCTCATATGGACCCCACGCAGGTGAAAACAGCGGTCTCCAGCCTGAGCGATCAGGAATTGGCCCAACTGGCGTCGCGCTCTACCAAGGCGCAAGCCGACTTCGCTGCCGGCAGAATTGACGATCGCGACCTGCTCATTATCCTGGTTGCCATCGCGGCGCTCATCTTGATCATCGTGGCCGTGCGTTAGAAGCAGTTGCATGCTGATTCGCACTCTCAGTCGAATCGCCATATCGTTGTGGCTGTGCGGCGGTCTGCTGGCAGCAGGCACGTCGGGCGTGTGGCTCGACGTGCCGTTTGTGAGACAAGAGAAAAATGGCTGTGGTGCCGCCAGCATGGCCATGGTGATGCAGTACTGGTTACAACAACAAGGGCGCGTTTCTGATGAAGCCGATCCAGCCCTTATACAGCGCGCCCTCTACTCCCGCCAAGCCCAGGGGATCTACGCTTCCGATATAGAACAGTATTTACAACAGCACGGCTTCCGGACATTTGCTTTTCACGGCGAATGGGAAAGCCTGAAACAGCACTTGGAAAAGGGACGTCCTTTGCTCGTGGCCCTTCGGCCCAGCGGCGATGCACCGTTGCACTATGTGGTCGTGACCGGATTGGATTGGGACAGGGGTCTTGTGATGGTCAATGACCCGGCTGCGCGCAAACTGCTCAAGGAAGAGCGCTCGAAATTTGAAGCAGAATGGAAGGCTACCGCCAACTGGACCCTGCTAGCGGTTCCTCAGCAAGGCGGCCGCTAATCCGCCTTGCAGCCACGCTAGCCTTGCTGGGCTGCATAGCGTTGCCCGGCAGCGCGCAGTCTCATAACCAGCCAGCCGATCAAATCGCCGCCATCCAACAACTGTTTGCCAAGGAGCAGTGGCAGGAAATAGTGCGCCTGTCGGAAAGCGTACCCACCCCTTCTGCTGAACTGGATTACTACTACGGGATGGCGCTGGCACGGCTTGGACTCTGGGACCGAGCTTCTCAGGCCTTGATTGCCGGCTATCGGCTGCAGCCTGCTGATGAAAAATTCCCCGTCGAAATTGCCGGCGTCGCATTCAAACAAAAACGTTACCCGGAAGCAGCCAAATGGCTGCGACGCGCCCTCCAACTTAATCCGGGCGATGCCTACGCCAACGACTTCCTGGGCAGTATTTACTATCTCGAGGAAAACACTGAAGCCGCTCTGAAGTACTGGAACCGCGTGGGCAAGCCCCAGATTGCCGGCATATCCCTCCAGCCCAAGCCGCAAGTCAACGCAGCATTGCTGGACACGGCCTTTGCTTTCTCTCAAGCCTCCGTCTTGTCCTTGCCCGGCCTGTGGACAACCGAAGCGCGCCTTCGCGGTCTGGGCATCTTCCCCCGCTATGCGTTTGACCTGAACGCTCGCCCGGATAACAAATTCGATGTCGTGTTCCGTGGAAGCGAACGCAACGGCGGGGGCGCTAACAAATGGCAGACCCTGTTTTCCACCTTTCGCGGGGTTTTTCAGCAGACGATTTATCCCGAGTATTTCAATCTTAACCACTCCGCCATCAACATCGAATCGCTGGTGCGTTGGGATGCGCAGAAACGACGCTTAAAGGGGTCGCTATCAGGCCCCTGGAGGCAGAACGCGAAGCAGCGCTATAGCCTGCAAATGGACTTGCGCAACGAAAACTGGGACATTCGCCCCTCCTTCACGGGCCTGGCGCCCCTGCTGGGTGCCGTCAACCTGCGGCGCGAGGCTGTCACGGCCGGAATTAATTCCTTTGTCAGCGGGCGCTGGGACTGGTCTACCGGGGTTGAGCTTTCCCACCGTGATTTCCGCAACGTTGTTCCTGGCTCCGCCCTGACTCCGGCCTTGCTTTCCGAGGGCTATCAACTCAAACACCTGGCGCAGTTGAATTATGACCTGCTGCGGCTGCCGGAAAAGCGCTTCCTTGTGCGCTCCGGTGTTTCATCCCAGACAGGAAGAATCTGGTCGCAGACGAGCCAGTCGTTTTTGAAGCTGCAAGGCTCGCTGGCGACCCACTGGCTCCCGCAGGCCCAGGGTGACGATTACGAAATTCAGGAAACCGTTCGTGCCGGCAAAACTTTCGGCCAGGTTCCGTTCGACGAGCTTTTTATGCTGGGCATCGAACAGGACAGCGACCTCTGGCTGAGGGCACATATTGCTACGCGCGACGGCCGTAAGGGCAGCGCACCCATGGGCCGTAACTACGTTCTTTCCAACTGGGAGTTGGGCAAGAAGGTGTGGAGCAACGGCTTACTGGGCCTGAAGCTGGGACCGTTTCTGGATACAGGCAAAATCACCGACTCTTCACCAGGTCTCGGCGCTCCCAATTGGCTGTGGGATACAGGGGTGCAGGCAAAGGTGCACTTGCTCGGCGTGGGGTTCACCGTTTCCTATGGCAGAGACCTACGCTCCGGCAACGGTGCGGTGTATGCGACGGTAGGACGATAGGTTTTGCAGGATCTGGAACGTCTGTCGTTGTTTTGGGTGACGATGCTACGCCGGCTTTTCCTCTTCCATGGCCTTCAGACGCGCCGCCCGGTCGCGGGCGATTAACTCATGCAGGTCGTAACTGTAGGAACCAAAGCCGTGGAAGGTTTCCTCATCAAACAACCGCTTGATACCGCAGCCCAGGCAGACTTGATAGGAATACCCTTCTACCCGGATGGGCCAGCTCATCTTGCGGTGCCAGCAGCCGCGCAGCACAACCACCGCGGCTCCCGCGATGCCAGTGGTCATCAGCCCCACCGGCCAGAACCAGCGCGGCATCCCTTTGCGCGGTTTTTTTTCCTTTTCTTGCTCTTTCCCTTGTTCGGTCACGGCTACCCTGTGCTGCTCTTATCATGCTCACAATATCACCATTCCCGGCGTTTGCATCCTACCCAAATTGGCTATTCCCAGGGTTTCCCATTTTGGCGAAAACTCCGTTCTCGACTGCCCTTGCAGGCCGTCCCTTGACCTCAACCGCGCTTGAAAATCCGTTCCATTGTGGAAAAAACGCGATTGACACTCACCCCTAACTGCACTAAGTTGCAGCATATATATCTCCATATGGAAAGTTCATCGTTTCATTCTGGGGACAGGTCTATCTGCAACCCGCGCTCTTTTCTCAGCTTCATCCTGGTTTTCCTACTTCCGGCCAGCCAAATAGCGGCCCAGACGAATGGCCCCATGCTCTTCCCACAGGGCAAGGTTTTGGTGGACGGCAAGCAGGTCAACGCCCCCATCGCGCTGTTTGCCGGCGATAAAGTGCAGACCGCAGCTTCCGCCACTGCCAGCCTGACCGCGGTGGGTACAACCGTTCTTCTTTCCCCCAGTACCCTCCTCACATACGGCCAGGGCGCTCTGGAAATGGGCTGCGGACACTTGCTGGTAACCACAGTGGTTAACCGCCTGTCGTCTCGCGTCGCCAATCTCACTATCACTCCTGGTTCGGATGTAGCCAAGTACGAGATCACCCGCGCCAGCGGCAAGCTGGAAATTGCCACCCGCGAAGGCGCCATCAACGTGAACGATGGCGTGCAGACCACCAGCCTCGCCGTCGGCAAGGTCATCAGCTTCAGCGCCGGCAGCGACTGCCCTGTAGCTGATGCCGCTCCCGATCAGACCCAGGCTCCAGCCTCCAAAGCGGTTAGTCTGAGTAAAGGGAAGATTGCAGCCATTGCGTTGGGAGGGGCGGGAGCGGTTGGCTTAGGCTTGGCTTTGGCGCTCTCTCGCGGAGGCAGTAAAGCGCCGGTCAGCCCCAGCGTTCCCTGACAGATTCTGGCTATGGTTGAGCAGCGGCCCTGCTGGCTGGACGCGTGCGGTCGTGAGTTCGCCGCCAGGCGGCGGCGCGTTGCTGGGCTTCCGATATTTGCGCCCCCGTCATTCGCGCCCGCAGAATAGCCAGGCGATATTTGCTGGCTTCATCGCCGCCTTCTTTGGCAAGAGCTGACCACATGTAGGCGCTCACATCATCCTGGGGCACGCCGCGTCCTGCCCAGTAATATGCCCCCAGCGTGGCCGCAGCCAGCACCTGGCCGCCATCCGCAGCGCGGGTGAACCACTTCACCGCTTGTCCATAGTCCTGGGTTACATCTTCGCCACTGGCGTAGCGGGCTCCCAGTTCGAAGGCGGCTTCGGAGTCGCCGGCTTCCGCCTCCCGCTGCAGCGGCCGAACGGAATCGGAAAAGTCCACAGTGACCGTCGGCTGCGTCACTTCCGACTTCGCCTGCCCTGAGGGGGTGGGCTGCGGCAGGATTTGCGAGCGGGAGGCAGAAGGCTCGGCCGCATCCACGCTCTTGGTGTCTCCCGCTCCCCGGCCCAGAACGAACCACAAGCCTAATATCACCAGCATGGCCGCCAATATAACCAGCACTACGCGTTCGCCCTTGCCGCCGGTGAGCGCAATGCTACGCGTGGGCGCAGTGGTGGCTTCAGAAACGGGCGCTGTTGCCGTCGTCTGAGTGGCAGCAGGCGTTGCAGCGTTGCTCACCGGCATCGCCGCCGGCACTGGGGCTTCGGGCGTTGGAGTCCTCGTGACGGCGGTTGCAGGAGCGGCTGCTGCGGCGGTTTGGCTGATTGCCTGCGGCGCCTCAGCCGCTGGCGACACCACCGGCGGTTCTTCCGGCACCGCTTCCGATGCCGGTTCGGGCGCGGAAGCGCCAACTGCCGGCGCCGGGGGTGTCTCGGGGCGAAGCGACAGCGCGACATTTTTCGCCAGTTCCTGCAGCGCGGAGCAATGGTTTTCTTTGAATGCGTAGGGCGCGCGTGAAAAAACCTCAATCAACCCCAAAATGTCTCCGCGTTGGCCAATGGGAACCGCCAGCACGGAACTAATTCCCAGAGCCTGGCAGCTCTCGCGATCCACGTGCGGGTCAAGTCGAGGTTCGTCGCAGCGCAGCCAACGCCCACTGCGCACGCAGGCTCCGGAAATGCCTGATTCCGTATTCAGCTTGCTTCCCGGCGGCGGTGCGATCTCCCCAGCGGTCGCCCGGCACACGATCGCTTCGCCTTCGGCCACCGCGATAGCAGCTCCATCCGCCTCAGCGGATGCCAAGGCGCGTTCGGCTACTGCCCGCCATGCAGGATCACCCATTGCGCCCGGCTGCGGCGCCGGAACAGAAGTCGCTTCCTCCGCGGGCGCAGGCTGTGGACGTCCCGCCTGCATGAGCTTGCTGGCGTTCTCCGTGGCCAGCAGCGCGTTCAGCAGCAGCCATTGCTGCAGCTGGCGTCGTGACTCTCCCGTCAGGTTCAAAAACTCCAGCCCTAGACGGCCCGCCTGATCGCACCACGCCACCCGCGCCGGCGTAACCGCCGAGCCGTGCGTCTCCAGCAGGTCCAGCCGCAGATCCACGAAGCTTTGGGGAGTAATTCGGGCGACGCTCTCAATCTCCAGGCCGCGGTCATTTGCATCCAGCACTACGCCCCCCACTCCCGCGCCAATACTGGCGTAGGCAGGGCTGTGCACTTTGTGGCGCAGAAAGCGACGCCGTTCCACAGGCATGAAAGTTGTACCTGAGCTGTCACCTACATCTTACGATTTTTGCCAGCTAATACCCAAGAGCAAATCTTCATCGCCGGGGCGATCTCTACTTCTTTCTCTGGAGGCACTTAGGCGTGGGTCTGTCTAAGGGAAACGCGTCCTGGTGAGGGTCCACATCATACGGGGCGAATGCGGCTGGAATCGAAGCGAGCTGCTGCGGATCCTGGCGACGTGAGGCACACTGCGCGTTGGCCAAATGCTAAGTGCTGAATGCTAAGTGCTCATGGACGAATAGATGAAGCTGAACGCTGACGGCTGATAGCTGGCAGCTCCCTAGAGCTGCTTCCTCTCCCCCGGCATCCCCGCCGCCCGCGCGATCGCAGCCACCATGAATCCCGCCAGCATCTGCAGGTTGGCTACTGCCAGGTCGTCAAAGGCGAAGCTTTCCGTCGAAAGCACCTCAAAGATGCCCAAGGTCCTGCGGAAGTGCTGCAGCGGCGCCACCAGAATGGAGCGCACACCCAGCCGCCGCGCCACCACGCGTTCCACCTGGGGATGGTCTTCGGCGTCGTCGCAGCGCAGGATCTCGCCGGTGCGCAGGCACTCTCCCGAAAGCCCGGACTCGGTCCGCAACCGCACCCCAAGGTCGGGCGCGGTGCGCCCGGCACGCGCGCTGCACACCACTTCACTGCCCCATTGCAGCCCGATAGCGCTGCCCGTGGCTCCGGTCAGCGACTGCGCCCGCTCGGCAATCACGGAAATAGCCGGCTCCAGGTCCAACTGCGCCGGCGCCCGCGGCAACTCCAGCGCTGTCACCGGCTCTTCCTGCGCGCTGCGGGCGGCCATTGCCGGCCTCTCCCGAACCAACTCCGGCGAGGGCGGCACCGATTCGATCAGCTCCCGCACCAACCGGTCCATGGCCGCGTCCTGCAGCAGCGTGGCTCGCGGCTGCTGCCCCAGCTCTCCCCCGAACACGCGCGAAATGCTCAGCACGGCGCTGCTGCCGCACGCCAGGCAGGTGGACGTGTTGTTTTCGTGGATCAGCTCGCATTGCACGCAGAAAACCGCCTTCTGCAGGCGCAAAAAACTCAGCTCCGGGCGAGGCTTGAACAGTCCCATTCCTTAGCTCCCTCACTTATGGCCCAATCTGTTGTTCGGAAAGAACCGCAGATGGTCGGAAGCGAGAAAATAAACGTCCACGCTGTGGAAGAGTAAGTGACACTGCTGGTTCCAGCGCAGGAATCTGCGTGTGCAGAAAATTGCACAGTAGCGCCGGCATCCTGCCGGCTGTCTTGAGGACGTCTCGCCCTCAGCACCGCGAGTGGAGGGCCCGCGCGACAGCCGCCGGGACCGGAGCGTTACAACTCACGCCGGAGATCAGCGCATACTGCTTCAGCGCTCCACCAGAAACTTATATTGCGCCTCGCTCAGCGGCACCACTGAGAGTCTTCCCTGCCTTAGCAGCGGCGAATCGCCAAACAGCTTGTGGGCCTTGATCTCCGCCAGCGTGGTCGGGTTCAGCTTCTTCTCGGCGCGAATTGTTATCCGCGGATTCTTAGGGTCGCCGTTATCCACCGACACCACTGAGGCCGTGCCTGTCGTGCGCTTTTCATCGCCGGTGTGATAAATCACCAACTGCTCGCCCGGCTTCATGGCGCGCAGATTCTTCAGCGCTACCGGATTGCTCACTCCATCCCACACGGTGGATTTGTCGCGCTCCAGCTCGGCGAAGGAATACTCCGAAGGCTCAGTTTTGAGTAGGTATGGCATGTCGTTCCTCTTCTTCAGCAATCAGACGCTATCTCATAAATTGGTTTCGAAAGGGCGTGGCTTTAGCCACGCCGTCACAGCCGCATAGACATTGGGCTTTAGCCCCTGAGGGAATTTGCCGTTTGCGCGTTTGGTTCATTACGAAATAGCTTCTCAGCACTCAGCATTCAGCCCGCTGCATTTAGTCTTGGCAATAAACCATCTGAACAACTTACTGGGATCCATTCGTCTGCAAACAACCGTTGCTGGCCAAATGCTAAATGCCACGTGCTAACTGCTGGCTTGCTAAGCGTTGCTGGCTGATTGCTGATTGCTATTTTCGAACACGCACACCCCGCCCCACGGCTTGTCAGGCTTGCGCCCGGCCGGATCGGGCAGAAGCGAAACCAGCCGCATCCCCAACGACAGTCGCTTCAGCTTGGCTGCTGTGTGCAAGAGAGACCGTGCCTCCACCAGTTTCCAGCCGCAGCGGGCAAAAAATTCCGGTCCTTCTCGGGGCGCGAATTTCAACGGCGACCCGGCCTGGTCCAGCGGCCCTCCAATCGCCTTGCGCAGCATCTTTAGTAGCCGGGGAGATGCCAGGTCCGTAGCCCAGCGCCGGAAGCTCGGCGGCACGGCCAAGTCACGGGCAAACTCCGCTACGCTCTCATCGTCCAGGTAAATGATCAGCCCTTCGCTGAGTAGCAGAGCCCTCTTGGTCTCGCTCCCCAGGCGCTGGAATAGAGCACGCCTTCCCGCCCTATCCCTCAGGTCCAGCGGCACGCGCTCCAGCGCGCATTGCGGACTCTCAGCCGCCAGCACTCCCTGCTTGTAGTTCAGCATGTCCGGAAGGTCAACCTCCACCCAGCGCAGCGAGGCGGGCAACCGCATGCGGTACGGCCGCGCATCGAGTCCCGCCGCCAGGTTAACGACCATGTCCGTGCCCTGGCTGACTTCGCGTTCGATCACCTGGTCCACCACCCAGGTGCGCGCCACATAGGACCAGGAATGCCGCTCGGCAAACGGCATGGTGGCAGCAATCTCCATGCCTCGCTCTCCGGCCAACTTGCGCGCATACGGATCATGGAAGAGCGCATCCGGGCGTTCGCTCTCCCGCGCCCTATACACCGCCACCCAAAGCGCAGTGTCGGAAATGTGGCGAATTGGGTTGGTGGTGCTCATCGTGCTCATCAACGGCTGCAGGCGCTCTGCTTCACCGCAGGCAGCAACCGGTCAACCAGGTCCTTCGTGGGGGCCGGGTCCTTAAGGATTTCCCACCCCGTGAAAACCGCTATCAGCTTCTCCTCCGGGAAAACCATCAGCCTTTGGCCGCCGAATCCCTGCGCCATCCAAACAAATTTGCCGTTCAACGGATACAGCCACCATTTAAACCCATACTGGAAGTTTTCCTCGGCGCGGATGTAAGGCGTCAGCGATTTCTTCACCCAGTCTCCAGAAACTATTCGCTTACCCTCCCACACTCCGTCTTGCAGATAGAGGTAGCCGATTTTCGCTAAATCCTCTCCATCCAGGTACAGGCCGCCCTCGGTGTCCA
>DATEGI010000162.1:0-4468 GCA_035280205.1 Terriglobales bacterium
CAGGGGTGGTTCGACTCGGGCGTACGCCCTCGCTCACCATGACAGTCTAAACATTATTGCCGTTCAGAACGGAGGGCCACTGCCTGCACACAAATTTCACAACCTCGTCCTAAGCGAGAACGCGCCCACATAGGGGCGCGTTCATGTGAAAGTACCTGGAGTATCTTCTATCGGCGTTTTTTCTCCACGCTGGAGCTGCGCACGCGGAAGGTAAGCGCCTGCTCGGCACGGAAGACAGCTTCTTCCTTGCCAGTAGCAGCCGCCACACCGGTGCCGGCCGCGCCGCCGGCAGCCGCGCCGATCAGAGCGCCTTTGCCGCCGCCTGCCAGAGCGCCGATCAGGGTGCCTGCGGCCGCGCCGCCGCCGATCTTCTCGACGTTGCCCTTCTTATGGCTCTTGCCCTTGGTGCTGACCAGGCTGGTCCTGAGGGCTACAAGCTCGCCATTTAACCGGATCGAAGTCAGGCGAACGCTCAGTTCGCCGGGCGCATGCAGGCGGCCACTGGACTTGGCGTGCGCCACCACGCCGGTTACAGGCGATCCCGCCCGAGCGACGGTTTTGCCGCGCACGACGATGCTGCGAGCCAAGGTGCCGTGAAAGGTCTGGCCGGAACGCGCCGTGCGCGAAGTGATCTCCGAGGTCAGACGGATGGTCAGCGGTGTGCCCGCTGGAATGGTGGCGAAGGCGCCGAGCGACAGCGCGATTACGAACGCCAGGGCCTGCAAACTCTTCCGAAACATAGCTCTCCCTCCTAAGCTTGTGAAAACGGTGGCGGGAACATGGTAAGGGGAGCTGGTGGACCTGCGGCAGGTTCCCAAAGTATCGGGTAACGCTGGGGGAACCGGTGAACTTTAGTAATTCGGGTTTCAAAGTTTCACAGGTTTCAAGGTTTCGTGAAACAACGTAGCCGTATCCGGGGGTTTCGGCCCCGATTTGCCTTTTTTCGTCTCTGAAACTCCTCTTCACAGACGGGTGGCCCGTCGGCTGCGTAGGGGTCTTTCGGCTCGGGCATTCGCCCTCGCTCAAGATGACAGGAATGAGAAGTCCTGGGACAGGCGGGGCTAAGTGGAATGTGACTGATTTGGCCTGGTGCCGCAGAAACCTGTGAAACCTTGAAACCTGCTTGCTTAGCGCAGTTACTTCCTGCCAAATTAAGCTACCGTGAGCGCTCCGCCGTCAGCTTTCGATCCTGCGCGGCTGAAAGTGCTGCCGCGGGAGTTTTTCAATCGCGACCCTCGCCGTGTGTGCCGTGAGCTGCTGGGTAGAGTACTGGTGCGGCGAGAGGGCAACAAGCTTCTGGCCGGGCGCATTGTGGAATTGGAAGCCTACATGGGGACGAATGACCCGGCAGCCCATGCCTACATCGGGGCAACCGCGCGCAACCGCGTGCTGTTTGGGCCGCCGGGGCACGCCTACATCTACTTCATCTATGGCAACCACTATTGTCTGAACGTCTCCTGCATGCCTGAGGGCAAGGCGGGGTCGGTGTTGTTTCGGGCCCTGGAGCCGCTGGTGGGGATAGCGGAAATGGAGCGGGCGCGCGGGTTAGAGGGGGCCGAGGCCAGCAAAAGTGTTTTGCGGCTCCTGACCAGCGGCCCAGGGCGGCTGGCGGAGGCGTTCGGGATTACGCGACTGCGGGACAACGATAAGGACCTGACGGACGCACATTCAGACCTCTTCCTGGCCGACGCTGGATACCCCCCTGCCCGCGTGCTCACAACTGTGCGCGTGGGCATCACTAAAGCGGCGGAGAGGCCGCTGAGGTATGTAATCGCGGGAAATGAGTTTGTGTCGGGGAAGCGAGTGGTGAACCGGACCCGGCGGTAGTGCACGCCAGATCCCTTTCGGCAGGCTCAGGACAGGCTCCCGGGCCTGAAGGCCCTCAGGATGACGCCCTCCTGCGGAAGGCGTAAAAAGAGGCGAGCTTCGCTCGCCCTGCACGGGGCGAAGCCCCGTGCCCACACAATTTCCCTGCCCACACAACTGCCGTGCCCACACAACTATTGCGGGCATCAGGCGAAGCACTGTAGTAACCGGCGCTGGGGGCAACAAGGGTTGTAGAGTGGGGGCATGCATATACGCAGTTGGTTGGCTGGGGCAACGCTTGCCCTGATCACTCCTTTGCTTTTCGCACAAAAGGTCGCCACCGGTGTGGCGTCAAGCGCCTCATCCGGCGCGCCGGACGCAGCCACGGCGCAGAAGATAATCCACGACCAGTTCGGGTCGGGCTACAAGGTCCTGCCGGAATTTGCGCCTCTGGTAGCCGACTTTGATGGCGATGGAGTAGAGGATCTGGCGGTGGCCGCCAAGGCGGTCAACCCATTGCTGAATGCGGTGGAGTACCACTACACGGTAATTGACCCGTATCACTCTTTCTTCGGCTACGGAAATCCCAAAGTAACTATGCAGTTCGTTATTGATGACCCGCGCCAGGAAGGGCACGTCATCCTGATCGTCCATGGGGCCGGGGAGGGCGCCTGGCATGCCGCCCAGCCTAAGAGCAAATTTGTGGTGGTCAACCTACCCTACAACAAGCTCACGCTTTCGCACGTGATGTTCCACAAGAAACTGGTGGGAGCGGTGGCAGCCGAAGAACCGGACCGGGTCACCTCCGTTATCTACTGGGACGGGAAGAAATATAAGTACGAGCCGATGGGTGCGGATGCGGATTGAAACCGAGCGGTCAGCAATCAGCAGTCAGCATTCAGCCAGCCACGGGCTGAGGCGATTCGAAAGAAGCAGTTAGCACTTGGCACTTAGCATTGGCCAACCACGTTTGCCAAAGCATTCAGCACTCAGCCCTCAGCCCAAAAACCAGCATTTGGCACTTGGCAGTTAGCATTTGGCTCTTAGAGGTCATCGCCGGCAACAACGCGTCGTTGGCTAAATGGCAAGTGCCAATTGCTAACTGCTATCCCCACCAAAGCGGCTACTCACCGCTATAATTCCCCGCATGAAGCTAGAGGAAAAGCTGGCCGAACTGAAGAAGCGGGATGGCCTGGCGGAAGAGGGCGGGGGCCAGGCGCGCCGGGAGAAGCAGCACAAGGAAGGCAAGATGTCGGCGCGGGAACGCATCGAGTTCCTGCTCGACGAGGGCACCTTCGAGGAAACCGACAAGCTGGTGACCCACCGCTGCGCCGATTTCGGCATGCAGGAGCAGAAGTACTACGGCGACGGCTTCATCACCGGCTACGGCCGCATTGAGGGGCGGCTGGTGTTCGTCTTTGCCCAGGATTTCACCGTGTTTGGCGGCTCGCTCTCCGAGGCCAACGCCGGCAAGATTGTGAAGATCATGGACCTGGCGGCACGTGTGGGCGCGCCAGTAATCGGGCTGAATGATTCCGGTGGCGCGCGCATCCAGGAGGGGGTGATGTCGCTGGCCGGCTATGCTGACATTTTCCTGCGCAATACGATTTATAGCGGAGTCGTGCCGCAGATTTCCGCCATCATGGGGCCGTGCGCGGGGGGCGCCGTTTACTCGCCCGCCATCACCGACTTCATCGTGATGGTGAACAAAACATCCTACATGTTCATTACCGGGCCGGACGTGATCAAGCTGGTGACGCACGAAGAGGTCAGCAAGGACCAACTGGGCGGAGCCAGCACGCACAACGAAACTTCCGGCGTGGCGCATTTTCTGGCGCACGACGACGCCGAGTGCCTCTCCATGGTGCGCGAACTGCTCAGCTTTATTCCTTCGAACAATCTGGATGATCCGCCGAGGCGAGCGTGCAGCGATCCCGTGGACCGCGCCGAGGAGCGGCTGGACACGCTGGTGCCGGCTGAGTCCAACCAGCCCTATGACATCAAGGACGCCATCACCGCCGTGGTGGACGACGGCTACTTCTTTGAGGTACACGAGCACTACGCCAAGAACATCGTGGTGGGATTCGCCCGTCTGAACGGGCGCTCCGTGGGCGTTGTGGCCAACCAGCCGGCATTCCTGGCGGGCACGCTGGACATCAACGCATCGGTAAAGGGGGCACGCTTCGTGCGCTTCTGCGATTGCTTCAACATTCCGCTCGTGACTTTTGAGGATGTGCCCGGCTTCCTGCCCGGCAGCAACCAGGAGTATGGCGGCATCATCAAGCACGGAGCCAAGCTGCTGTTTGCCTTCGCCGAGGCCACCGTGCCCAAGGTGACGGTAATTACGCGCAAGGCCTATGGTGGGGCGTATTGCGTGATGGCTTCCAAGCACATCCGCACCGACGTGAATTATGCCTGGCCGACGGCGGAGATCGCCGTTATGGGGCCGGAGGGCGCGGTGGACATTGTCTACAAGCGAGAACTGGAGAAGGCTGCCAACCGGGAGCAGATGCGGCAGGAGAAGATCGAGGAATTTCGCGACCGCTTTGCCAATCCCTACGTGGCCGCCGAGCGCGGGTTTGTAGACGCGGTCATCCGTCCGCGCGATACCCGCAAAAAGCTGATCCAGGCGTTGGAGATGCTGGACACCAAGCGCGACAAG
>DATEGI010000163.1:0-8951 GCA_035280205.1 Terriglobales bacterium
TGCCCTGAGCTTGTCGAAGGGGACCTTGTGTTTCCTGCAAGCACTTTCTAGAAAAGGGTCCGAGTTCAGCGGTGCCACTATTGGTAGCTGAGCCCAACTTACGCACCAACTACCAACTGCCAGCTTCCAGTACCTGCTCAATTAGTCTGCGGAACAGAATTTGCCGCGGCAGATTGCAGCCGCTTAACTTCTTCCGGCTGTAACCTCCGGTACTCGCCCGGCGCCACATCCAGTTCCAGCGGGCCATACTTCACCCGCTTGATCTTTTCTACGTGATGGCCGACTTCCTCGAACATGCGCCGGATCTGCCGGTTGCGGCCTTCAATCAGCGTGACCTCGTACCACGGATTAGGCGCATCCCGCGTCAGGTGAATTCTGGCGGGGGCCGTCTTCACTGGAGCTTTGCCCGGCTCGCGCAATACGACGCCGGAGCGGAGTTTGGCCACCGCCTCGTCGCTGGGCCGGCCGCTTACTTTCACCAGATAAGTTTTAGACACGTGCGATGACGCGCGGGTCAGGCTGTTGGCCAGCTCTCCGTCGTTGGTCAGCAGCAGCAGGCCTTCGCTGGCGTAGTCGAGCCGCCCCACGGGATAGACCCGGGCTTGCAGACCCTGCAGCAAATCCATGATGGTGGGCCGACCTTCCGGGTCGGAAGCCGTGGTGACAAAGCCCTTGGGCTTGTTCAGCAGCAGGTAGACGTGGCGCTCCGGGCCGCGCAGCAGCTTGCCGCCCACCCGGATGTGGTCGCGCTCGGGATCGGCCTTCGACCCCAGCTCCGTGACCAGTTGGCCATTCACCTCCACCTGGCCGCTGGAAATCAGCTGTTCCGCTTTGCGCCGCGAGGTGACGCCAGCGGCGGCAATGATCTTCTGCAATCGTTCGAGCGTCATTTGCGATTCAGACTGCCGGGCTTACAAAAAGGCACACACAAATTGAACCCTGCCTTTGGCAGTGGGGTTGACCGTCGGGGGGAGAAAAAACGGCCTTAATCAATTGTAAAGGAGTTGCTTATCTAAGTATGGCAAGCAACGTTAATTCGCTGCGAAAATAGGTAAACGGCCCTTCCGGGAGTTGCCAGGAGCCCCCGAAACGCCATGCGAAGCAAGGCGTCGTGCAGAGGGCCTTCAGGCCCGAAGCATCTGGCGTGCAGCTTCGCTAATCTCCCGCCGCTTCCTCGCGGGCGATTTCGTCCTCGCCCTCCTGTTGCGCCCCGGTCATGGTCTCCACGTTGCTGGGTGCTTCGGTCTGCGCCGCTTCCGTTTCTACCGGAGCCCCGCTTTGGGTTTCAGGAACATCGGGTACGCCGGTGGCGTCGGCCACTCCGCCCATCATGTCGAGCTGCAGCGCCTCGCTGGCCAGTTTTTCAAACTCCTCCATGCTGGGCAGTTCGCTCACATCCTTCAGCCCAAAGCGCAGCAGGAATTCCTTGGTGGTCTTATAGAGGATGGGCCGTCCAATCACCGCCTTGCGCCCGGCGGTGGTTACCAGCTTGCGCTCCAGCAGGGTGGCGATGACGCCGCTGGAATCCACGCCGCGAATCTCGCTGATTTCGGGCACCGTGACCGGCTGCTTGTAGGCGATGACCGCCAGCGTTTCCAGCGCCGGCAGCGAGAGCCGCACCGGCGGCTTCAGGCTCTTGGCGAAGGCGCGCACCACGTCGTGATGCTCGGGCTTGGTCGCCATGCGGTAGCCGCCCGCCACCTGACGGATTTCCATGGCGCGTTCTGAGGCCGCATATTCGCTGACCAATTCGTCCACCGCGGTCCGCACCCGGGCTTTGATTTCGGCGTCGGCGAGCGGGGTGCCTTCTTCAGAGACTACCGCCTCCTTGAGGAGGCTGGCGATGTGTTCCAGGCTGACCGGCTCTTCCGCCGCGTAAATAATGGCTTCGATTTTTGGTTTAATACTCATAGTGAAATCAATTTCGTCTTGTGTATTTCAGTCGTCCCTACGGGACTCTATTTTGTAACCCCTGTCTGTCCCGCCAGTAAACTGGCGGGCTACTTTCATGGCGTTCCTTCGGAACGCCTCAGATCTTGCTCCACCGCATGAGCGCCGGTCGTGCTTAAGGCCCCAGCTAACGAGTAAGGCTCCGGCCTAACAAGTCGGACGACACGGTCCCGTAGGGACCGTGTGAAAGTAGCCCGCCACTTCAGTGGCGGGGACAGCTTTCCACATTCCAGTCCCGTAGGGACGGCTGAAAAGCTGAAAGCTACCGCCAGTCGTCCCGCACCGCGCTCTGCTCGCCGAACACGTTGTCGAACTCTGCGTGTTTGCGCACCAGGATTTCCCCGAACAAGGCCTCCTGCCGCAACTGAATAGCTTGCAGCCGCACCAGCTCCAGCATGGCCAGAAACATGCACACCAGCGCCTGCCGCGACTGCAGGTTGCGCAGAAGATGCTTCAGCCGAATCGGCTTGTCCTCCATCATCAGCCGCCGGCGCAGGTACTCAATCATCTGCGAAACCGTGACCGCCTCTTCGTCAACTTCCAGCACCGGCCGCGACTTTGCGCGCTGCAAAATCTGCTGAAAGGTTTTCACCAGGTCAATAATGTCGGCCGCCAGCTCCGGTTCCGTGCCTTCGGCTTCCATGAACTCGCGGATGGCGGGATTGGTGAGCGCCGCGTCTTCGATTTGCTGCTTCTGCAGCAGCATCTGGGCGGCGGTCCTGAATTTTTCATGTTCCAGCAGCCGGTTGACCAGTTCGGCGCGCGGGTCTTCCTGCGCCTCCGCCGGCGCATCGGGATCGCGCGGCAGCAGCATTTTCGACTTGATGTGGATGAGCACGGACGCCATGTAGATGAAATCGGCGGCCACATTCACATCCAGTTGCCGCATGCGTTCTACGTAGCCCAGGTATTGCCCCGTGATCTTGGCGATGGGAATGTCGTAGATATCAATGTCCTGCTTGCGGATCAGATCGAGCAGCAGGTCAAGCGGGCCGTCGTATACCTCAGCCACAGTGACCGCAAAGGGGAAGTCGCTTTCCTTCTGTGGAGGCCTATGTGGTGCTTCGGGTGGCGTGGCGATATTGGCGTTCGGTTCAACCATAAAGTAGTTGGTAGCTAGTAGTTGGTAGTTGGTCATCTGCAGGTTGCACTAGCTACCAACTACCAGCTACTAACTACTAGTTTTTTTCCGCCTTGGGCTGTGCCTCGAAGTCCACCGACATATGCATTGCTTCGCGCACCTCGTCCATGGTGGCGTTAGCTATCTTGCGAGCTTTGCTGGATCCGTTCTCCACAATATCCCACGCCAGGCGGGGATTGTCCTCGTATTTTTTCCGCCGCTCCTGCATGGGGTTAAGCACACTTACCAGTGCATCCGCCACCCAACTTTTGCATTCAATGCAGCCAATTCCGGCGGTCTTGCACCCTTCCCAGACCTTGGCGATAGTGGGCTGGTCGCTGAAAATCTTGTGCAAATCCCCCACCGGGCAGATATCGGGATTGCCAGGATCGCTGCGCCTTATGCGCGCCGGGTCGGTCACCATGGTCTTCAGCTTCTGCCGCACAACCGGCTCTGGATCGGTCAGCAAAATGGTGTTGCCGTAGGACTTGGACATCTTGCGCCCATCGGTGCCGGGCAGCTTGGCGGCCGGCGTCAGCAGCGGCTGCGGCTCAGGAAAAACGTAAGAACGCTTCACCTCATAGAACATGTTGAAGCGTCGCGCGATCTCGCGAGTCAACTCCACGTGCGGCACCTGGTCTTCGCCCACGGGCACGTAATCGCCCTTATAAATCAGGATGTCGGCCGCCTGCAGCACCGGATAACCCAGGAAGCCGTAGGTGCCAAGGTCTTTATCCTGAATGTTTTCGCGCTGCTCCTTGTAGGTGGGCACGCGCTCCAACCAGCCCAGCGGCGTAATCATGGAGAGCAGCAGGTGCAGCTCGGCGTGCTGCGGCACATGCGACTGGATAAACATGGTGCAGCGCTCAGGATCGAGCCCCGCCGCCAGCCAGTCCAGCACCACTTCCAAAGAGTTTTCCTTAATGTTGGAAGTGTCAGCGTAGTCGGTGGTCAGGGCATGCCAATCGGCCACCATGAAGAAGCAGTCGTACTTGTCCTGCATGCGCACCCAGTTATCGAGCGCGCCCACGTAGTTGCCCAGGTGCAGCTTGCCGGTGGAACGCATGCCGCTGAGCACACGCTTTTTGCGGTTGTCGGACCGAGACGGCATTCACACTCTCATAAGTAGAGCATTAAATATTGCAAGGAACGGCGACATCATAGCCATCAGCAGGTTACCGCCCACCAGCAAAAGCAGAATCAGGCCGAAGATTCCCACTCGGTCATAGATGTCGCGCGTGCGGTCGGAAAGCATGTGCCGCACCACGTGGCTGCCATCCAGGGGCGGCACGGGTATCAGATTGAACACACCCAGCAAAACATTGATAACCATGCCCTGGTACAGCAGAACCGAAATGGGAACCAGCGCCGAATTGCTGATTCCCGGATAGCCCAGCATCGCCGCTTTGACGATAAAGTTAGCTTGCGGCGAGCTGAGCGAAATCAGAATCAGGCAGATCACCGCCAGGATGGCTACCAGGAAGTTGCTGATAGGACCGGCGATAGCTGTAAAAATATCATCGCGAATCTCGTGCCCGAAATTACGTGGGTCCACCGGCGTGGGCTTGGCCCAGCCAATCACCGGAAACCCTGTTATCAGGCAGATAGCGGGCATGATCAGCGTTCCCATGATGTCTATGTGGCGTATGGGGTTCAGCGAAACACGCCCCAACATCTTGGCCGTGGGGTCGCCGCATCGCCAGGCCGTGAAGGCGTGCGCCGACTCATGCACGCTGATGGCAAAGAGAAAGGCAATGGCCTGGAAGACGTAGATAACGTGTTGAAGGGTCATGCCTTAGGTTGATTGTACAGTTGTCGGTTCTCAGTTGTCAGTTGCCAGGGTCAGTTTCGAGTTTCGGGTCTCACAGAACAGTTTCGAGTTTCCAGTTTCAAGTTTCGCTGTAGAGAGCACATCCACTGCACTGGTCCGTATGGAAACTTGAAACTATGTTCTCTCCCCCGCCCGCCTCACCTCTTCCGGCGCTATGTCCTTCACTTTAACCGTCTTCGCGGGAATGCCCGCGACGATGTGGAAAGGTTCAACCGGCTTGGAGGCCACGCCCATGGAACCCACCATGGCGTGCTCGCCCACGCGCACCCCGCTCAGTACGGTCGCATGATAGGTAACTCGTGCACGGGGGCCAATTTCCGTGCGCATGTTGTTGACGATCATGCCGTCATTCAGGTCGTGGGCGTGGGAATAAACATTGGCGTAGTCGGAAATCGAGCTGCCCTCGTGGATGATGATTTCGCCGCGGTCGTCGAGCAGAACGTACTTGTGAATCACGCAGTTATCTTCCACCGTGAGGTTATAGCCGTAAGAAATCTCCACCCCGTGGAAGATTTTGACGTTCTTGCCGCAATGCTTGAAGACGTGGCGGGCGAGCATGGCGCGCACGCGAAATCCCAGCCAGTGGTTCAGGCCCACGGGGGAGCGGTCGAACATCATCCAGAACCAGATCAGCGGCTTGCGCTCGGCGTAGCGCACCGCGTCCGCGTCGCCGTAGTACTCCGGTTCCAGGGTAGTGTTGCGCGGATCGAAGGTGTGAAACAGCGCCTGCGTGGCCAACGACCCGCCGCTGGGACGGGCATCATAGGCTTGGCCAAGGTAGAGCTCGCACAAGGTGTCGCGCACCGCGTTGGAGCGGTGCTCGGGGTCGCGGTTCATGAACTCCTCATCCAGGCGCTCAATCCACGCCAGATACCCCTTTTCCGCCTCCGGAGTGGGCTTGAGGTTGCGGTATTCAAAGCGCGGCATACGGTCGTCCTCAACGTGCTCAGGGCAATAGAAAACGATATCACGCGGGGGTGGCCGCCTCCCAATTCGGCAGCAGAGAAATGGGGCCGCGGTGGATTATTACCCGTCACCGCAGGGGGACGCGGTAGAGATTGCGCTGCACCGTCTCCTTGACATAAGCGTAGGCGTCAGGCGTCCGCCCAGGTTCGATGACCCGTTGGGGAATGGTGTGGACGTGGGGCAGTGCGGCAAGTTGGGTTGCATCCGAAATTCCGTTGGCCGGCAACTCCGGGACGCCGCCGCCCGGAGCCAGGTCAATGACGTAGGATACGGCTTTTCTTTCGGCTAGGCTGTAATTCAAAAGCACCACCAACGCTCGTCCATCATCAGACCAGTACGCCAGTGCGTTTTTGGCGACCGGCTGGACCCGTTTTCGCGCCCAGTCCACGATTTCGAGCCTCCATTGGCCGCCTTTCTCGAGGGCCACAGCTGGCGCCAGATAGCGGCCATCCGGGGAGGCGGCCAGCCCTAGGATTTTTTCATTCCAGATCCGCTGGTCGGCGTTGCCGTCGGGGTGGATGCGATGCGCATAGGAGCCAGCGGGCGAGCGCTTGATGTAGTAGATAAAGTCGGCAGTGAAGCGGGGGTGATCGGCGGAGGTCTGCAACAGGCGCGGGGCGGAACTGCGGTCGAGCGGGGCTACCCATATGCGTTGTGTGCCGTCCTCAGCGAAAGCGGTGAAAGCAATGTCGTGACCGTTGGGCGACAAGGAGAAGTCGGTAACGGAATAGCCCGGCAGCAATACCTGAGTGGTCCCCGATTGCAAGTCCATTTCCCACAACTCACCCACCGCCAGATTGGAAAAAATCTCCCGCCCCGGTGTGCGCCGGACCAGGTAATAGAGCTTCTTGCCGTCGGGCGAGAAGGGAGACCCACCGCGGGGATCACCGAGCGCAGCGTTAGCCTCCGAGGTGAGCACGCGGTCGCCGCGCGCATCGTGCAACCACACGCTGCTGCGGCGCATGCCCACCGCCGTGACCAGGGAGTTGCCGTCGGGCGCTAAGGCAATGCCTTCTTCTTCTGTCGGCCCGGAAGTGAGCTGCTCAATTTTGCCCTTGGGAAACCGCTGTCGCCAGATGTGGAAGGCACCGCCGACATTGGTGTTCAGGTACATCCAGCGGCCGTCCGGCGACCAGGCCGCCGAGGTGCAGACGCCGTCGGCTGGTCCGATGGGGACACCTGGCGTGGTGCCGTCGAAGGGGACCAGGCGGCACCGATTCCAGAAATTGCCGGTCATTTCAACGACGATCACCCATTTGTGGTCGGGCGATAAGTAGGAACGATGCGCCATGCCGAGCGGTGTTTCAGGGCTATAGATGGCATGCCCATGAGCGCGGCTGGGGTCGGAGCTGACCAAAGCCATGTGTTCGCCGTTGGTGATCTGCGAATACAGCAAGTGGTCTTGGTCGAGCCAGTTCAGGCCGCAGGCATTGGGAAGCCAAAGCCGCGGCTGCCCGCCCAGCACGGGCACGGTCCAGGTGTCCCAGGGGACGGTGTAGGCGATGCTGGCGCCATCCGGGCTGAAGAGCGGGCTCATTTTTGTGGCAGCGTCATTGGTGAGCCGGACTGGTTCTCCGCGAGGCAGGAGCATGACGTACACCTGGCCGGTCGTCACAAATGTGTCCTCGCCGCGCAGGAAGGCGAGCATGCGTCCATCGGGCGATAACGCTGGCGAAGTGACGGAATCAGCGAAATTGGTGATTTGCACCCATTCGCCGGGCGGTATAAGGGCACTGCGGTGACGCAAAAACACCATTGATAGAACTGCCGCAACCACGATGACGCCGGCAGCCACGGCGAGCATCCAGCTGTGCGAAGACGTGCCGGGTTGAAGCTTCGCGGTTGTGGCGGATGTTCCTGAATCGGATAAAGCTTCCAGGGCAAAGGCCAGGTCGGACGCGGATTGGAAGCGCTGCTCCGGATTCTTTTCCAGGCAGCGGTGCACAATCTTCTGCAAGGCGGGAGGGATACTGGGCAGGACTTGGGAAACGGCCGCAGGGTCCTCGTTCAGAATGGCACTCATAGTCTCGGCCGAGGTCGCCTTGCGGAAAGCGCGCTGTCCGGTGAGCATTTCATAAAGAATTGTTCCTAGCGCGAAAATGTCGGAGCGATGATCGGCCTTTTCACCGCGGACCTGCTCCGGCGACATATAACCGACCGTGCCCATCACCATGCCCGCCTCGGTGCCCTCAGTGGCAGCTGACACGGTGCGATCGGAAGCAGCGGATTGCGCGGTAAGTTTGGCCAGGCCAAAATCGAGAATTTTGACCCGTCCGTCGCGAGTCACGAACAGGTTTTCCGGTTTGAGGTCGCGATGGACGATTCCTTTCTCATGCGCGGCTGCGAGTCCGTGCGCCACCTGGATGCCGCAATCAATCGCCTTGCGCAGCGGCATGCGGCCGCGCATCAGTTGCTCCCTCAGGGTGCTGCCCTCCAGCAGCTCAGAAACCAGGTAAGGCGTGCCGTCGTGAGTTCCCAGCTGAAATACTGCGAGAATATTGGGATGGTTGAGGGCGGCAGCCGCCCGCGACTCCTGTTGGAAGCGCCGCAGTCGGTCGGGCTCCTGCGAGAGGAGCGCAGGCAGTACCTTGATTGCGACCTCACGACCCAGGTTCGTATCCCGCGCCCGGTACACCTCTCCCATGCCGCCTGCGCCTATGGGTGCGACAACATCGTAAGGCCCGAGTTTTGTGCCTGGGGCCAGCGGCATAATGCGGCAGGATTATAACCCGCTATTGTTCTTGGGGAGAACGCGGTTTTTGTAAGAGCCTGCCTAAAACGGAGGTGTTCGAAACCGCACACCTGGTGTCGCAAACGGACAGGAGATTTGAAAAGGCTCAAGTTCAGTTTTTCAAACAGATCAGGTGGTGTACTAAGGATGTAAAAGGTTTTCAATGACATAGCCCTTTCTTATGCCTGGGTCGAGTTTGGCTTGAGATTTGCAGGGTCTCTTAACCAGTTCAGCTTTCAGAGTGGGGCGGGTGGGGGTTCACGATGGGGATATGGCTGCAAGATCTGCGCTTCGCCTTCCGCATGTTGCGCAAATCCCCCAGCTTCACCGTGGCGGCGGTTCTGACGCTGGCC
>DATEGI010000164.1:0-49220 GCA_035280205.1 Terriglobales bacterium
GTAGCGCCGCCGTCCCGGCGGCTGTGGCGGCGGGCGTCCCGCCCGCCGCTAATCCGGACGAGTGTGCCTTGAGCGAACTCGAAATGGCCACACCAGCGAGGGCGGGACGCCCTCGCGACAGCCGGCAAGATGCCGGCGCTACTTTTCCCGCCTCTACCTCTGATTCACTGCCCAATGCTCCACCACTGGCAACTGCTTCTCCCGGCTCCCCGCAGCTGCCATCTGCTTCGCGTCCGAAACGGCCCTCCCGCCGCGCGCGCTCCGCTCCGGTCCCACTCGACCACCAAATGCTCTCCAGCACCCCTCGTGCAGCGCTTTCACTCATGTTTCAGCGCGAAGTCAAGCGTCACCTCGCCCGCCTCGACTTCCCCAACTCCCCCGATCCCGGGGAAAGTTGAAAGCTGGCGGCTGATAGCAGGCGGCCCGCCAACTACCACTACCAACTACCGGTCCCCTGCTACCAACTACCAGCTACCCGCTTCTGCTGCTATATTTCTGATAACGCTCCACATGGAACTGATTTCCCCAACCGACTGGACCAAGAACTTCGTGCTGGCCATCCAGGAGTGGACCAGCCTGGCGGCGCGCTCCATCGCCAACGTCTTTCGCCAGCCCCGCTACGTGGCGGACACGCTGCAGCAGGCCGACCTGATCGGCGTGGGCTCCCTACCCATCGTGGTGCTCACCGGCTTCTTCACCGGCGGCGTGCTGGCCCTGAACGCGGCCCGCACCCTTGAGCAATACGGCTCGCTCAGCCTTACCGGCCAGCTGGTCTCGATTTCCATGGTGCGCGAGCTGGGCCCCACCCTGGCCGGCCTGATGGTGGCCGGGCGCAACGCCTCCGGCATGGCCAGCGAGCTCGGCTCGATGAAAGTTACCGAGCAGATTGACGCCATGCGCGCCCTGGGCACTGATCCTTCCAAGAAGCTGGTGACCCCGCGCGTGGTAGCCACCATCATCATGCTTTTCTTCCTCACCATCATTTGCGACTTCTTTGGGCTGACCGGCGGCTTTGCGGTCTCGCAACTGGGCCTGCACCTGGACGCACACCAGTACTGGAGCAACGCCTACCAGAGCCTGGAATTCGGCGACGTTATTATTGGCCTGATCAAGCCGCTGCTGTTCGGCTTCCTGGTGGCCACCATCGGGTGCTATTACGGGCTGACTTCGCGCGGCGGCACCCAGGGGGTGGGCCGCGCCACCACCCAGGCGGTGGTGGCCGCATCCATCCTGATCCTGGCGGTAAACTACTTCGCGTCGCAACTGCTGCTCTACCTGCTCAAGTGAGATGCCTGCGCCTGTCGCCCCCGCCGAATCGTCCGCGCGCTTGAATGAAGCGCAGCCCCAGCCGGTCATCGTGTTTGAAGAAGTCGCCATCAGCTTCGAAGGCAACCCCGTTCTGGATGGAATTTCCTTCTCCCTGGAGCGCGGCGAAACCAAGGCGCTGCTGGGCGTTGCGGGCTCGGGCAAGAGCACTATCCTGAAGCTCACAATGGGGCTGCTCAAGCCGGACCGCGGCGACATCTGGGTGCTGGGCCAGCAAGTAAGCGCCATGAAAGAGGAGGACCTGTTTGAGCTGCGGCGGCGGATCGGCATGGTGTTCCAGGAAAGCGCGCTGTTCGATTCACTGACGGTACGCGATAACGTGGCCTACCGCCTGATTGAAGAGGACGTGCCGGAAGACAAGGTGCAGAAGCGGGTGGAAGAGGCGTTGCGCTTTGTGGAGCTGGAACACACGCTGAAGATGCTGCCCAGCGAGCTTTCTGGGGGCATGCGGCGGCGGGTGGCGATTGCCCGCGCCATTGTCGACCAACCGGAAATTGTCCTCTACGATTCACCCACCGGAGGACTCGACCCGGTGACCTCCACCACCATCATCGAACTCATCGTCAAGCAGCGCGATGTGTATCACAACAGTTCGCTGCTGGTGAGCCATCGCCTGCAGGATGCGTTCACCATGGCGACCCACTACTTCGACCGCACGCAGAACCGCATGGTGCCGGTGAACGGGGCGCACATTGACACCCGCACCAGCTTCCTCGTCTTGCGGGATGGCAAAGTAATTTTTGACGGCAGCGCCCACGAACTGGCGAGCAGCCGGGACGAATATATCCGGGAATACATTTCCTGAGATTAAGACCAAGCTCTACCGCCAAGACGCAGAGAGCGCAGAGGAAGATTTTAAAAATCCCTGCGCGCTCAGCGTTCTCGGCGGTGAAATAAGTCAGTCGGCGGCTTTGGCCTTGGCGAGGCGCTCCGCGAACTTCGCCAGGCGCTCCTGCATGAGCTTCAGGCGCTGGCGGCCTTCTGGCGTGCCCTCGATGAACTTCTCAATGTGGGTAAACGACTCGGGTGCGTTCAGCTTCTGGCGCATCTCCTTGAGGTGGGGCTTTACCTTGCAGTAAACGAACCACATCTCACCCAGACAGTCGAAAGCCACGCCGGGATGAATGGCGCCGCGCAAAGCCAGGGCGGCGGCCATGTCCCAATAGGTAAACACCTGGCGCAGCCAGGCGTTTTCCGGGGTGCCCCAGGCCATGGCGAGGTTGACGACATCGTCGGCACTTTGCGGCCACCAGTTGGCGATGAAGTTGCGGGCCTTGCGCATTTCGGCTTCGCGGCGAAAATCATAGAGCTGGAGAATGGTTTGAGCGTCGGCGCTGCTGGCGGGCTTGGTCTTTTTCGGCATCAGTGATTCCTCCTGTTGAAGTGACGGCTGAACGTTAGAGTGAAATCCCACGTTTAGGGTGCAGGAATTCTACCCGATTTGGCCCTTGACGGTGCGGTTGAAGCCGCGCCCTTCCGAGGAATGAACCGGCACAGCGGCCGCAGCAGAACACCGGGAAAGCGACCTCAGCCGAAGGCTCGACTTCCGAAAACTACTGCTCTTCTTCGGTGGCTTCTTTCTCGATCACCACGCGTACATGGGCGGTCACTTCCTTGTGCAGTTTCACCGGGATGGTGAATTCGCCCAACGATTTCAGTGGCTCGTGCAGCTGGATCTTGCGGCGATCCACGCTGAAGCCCTTCTTCTCCATTTCGGTGGCGATGTCGGTGGAGGTGACCGAACCAAACAGCTGGTCATGCTCGCCAGAACGGCGCTGGAAAGTGAGGCTGAGGTCGTTGACCTGGCTAGAGAGCGCCTCGGCATCGGCCTTCTCGCGGGCGGAGCGGCGTACCGCCGCCGCCTTCATCTGCTCGATGACGGCGCGGTTGGTCTTGGTGGCCTCAATGGCCAGCTTGCGCGGCAGCAGGTAGTTGCGGCCGTATCC
This sequence comes from Terriglobales bacterium, assembly GCA_035280205.1. Taxonomy (GTDB): domain Bacteria; phylum Acidobacteriota; class Terriglobia; order Terriglobales; family Acidobacteriaceae; genus JAICWP01. The sequence goes on from DATEGI010000164.1 coordinate 3,273, forward strand.
GTCGGCAACCTTCACCACGTCGCCGCGGGAACCCAGCTTGTGTACATCTTCCTTCAGAATGACTTCCATGGATAACTCCGTGGGCGATGTGCGCCCGATTTTGGTGTCGTCCCTAACGGGACTCTGGTTCTAGCTTCGACTCTCTTCCGAGGACTTCCGTCCTGGGCTTTACTATGTCGCGCCTACGGCGCTGGCACGGTAGTGAAACCAACGTTACCCCGGAGACGGTCGTTAGTCGTTGGTCGTTTGCGAAAATGCTGGCACCAGCGACTACCGGCCGCTTTTACGCGCGGGCGCTGAACGGCAGCAGGGCGATATTGCGCGCCTGCTTGATCGCCGTGGAGAGCCGCCGCTGGTGCGGTGTGCACACGCCGCTTAGCCGCCGGGGCACGATCTTGCCGCTTTCCGCCACGAACTGTGAGAGCAGGCGGTAGTCCTTGTAATCAATGGAATCAATCTTCTCGACGCAGAACTTGCACACCTTTTTGCGGCGGAAATACTTGCGTCCGCCTTCGCGCGGGCCGCCGGGCCCGCGGCCGCCGCGCGGTCCGGGACTTGGGGCGGCTGCCGGTGCAGCAGGTGCTGCGGGTGCGGGAGTCTCGGCGGGAGCCTCCGCTGTTGCATGTCTTTGCGTTTCGTCTGCCATGGTGCTCCTTAAGTCAAAATCCTGGTTTCACAGGTTTCGAATGTTTCAAGGTTTCCCATCTGTATCTGAAACTTTGAAACTTTGAAACCTTGAAACTTTGAAACTGTTTATGCCGTTACTGCCGCGGGCTCACCGCCGGTTTCGGGAGGCGGCGCAGGCGCTTTGCGGCGCTCCTTAAGCTTCACCAGGCGGGCCTGCTCCTTGTCCACGCGCACGGTAAGAAACTTGATCACCGGCTCGGTGACGCGCAGGCGCCGTTCCATTTCATGAATGGCGTCGCCCCCGCCCTCGACGGTAAACAGCACGTACATGCCGTCTTGAAAACCGCGCACCACGTAGGCAAGGCGGCGCTTGCCCATCCGTTCCACATTCTTGACGGCGCCGCCGGCAGCCGACACCTGCGACTCCAGCGTGGACACCAGCTTGTCCACGTCCTCTTCGCCCATGTCGGGCCGAACAATAAACATCACTTCGTAGGTACGTTGCATGTTTTCTCCAAACCAGTAGCGCCGCCGTCCCGGCGGCCCAATTGGCGGGCGAGACGCTCGCCTGACAGGCGGCCAGAGCCGGCGCTACGTTTCTGTTTCGGGCTTACGGTTGAAGCGGTTCATGGCCGCCGCCGCGCCCTCTTGCAAAATTGCTTCGACCGCATCTGCGGCCGTGTCGAGCATCTGGTCCACGACCTTGTACTGCGAGCGGCGAAACTGGGCCAGCACGTAACGCGCTCCGTCCGCGACCTTGCGCTGAGGCGCGATGCCCAGGCGAACGCGGAGAAACTCTTCCGTGCCCAGCGCGCCCACAATGGATTCCATCCCGTTGTGGCCCGCGGTACCGCCGCGCGGCCGGATACGAATTGCGCCAAAGGGCAGGTCCAGTTCGTCGTAAATGACGACCAGGTCCCGCTCCGGCCTGACCTCGTACTCCTCCGCCAATTCGCGCACAGCCAGCCCGCTTAGATTCATGTAAGTCTCGGGCTTGGCCAGGAGCACCTCGTGCTCGCCAACTAACTTGCGGGCCGTCAGGGCCTGGCAGTGCCGGTTCTTGATCTCGACCCGCCAGCGCTCGGCCACGCGGTCAACGCTCAAGAACCCGAGATTGTGGGGCGTGAACTGGTATTCGATGCCCGGATTGCCGAGCCCGACGATCAGTTTCACGCGTTACCCGTCATGAACCAAGTTTCAAGGTTTCACAGGTTTCAAGGTTTCTAAGACGATGAAACCTTCGAAACTTTGAAAACTCCCGAATCACAGCAGCCGAGCTGGGCTCGCCGGACGGGGCAAATCCCCGCCCCCACACGAGATCCTTCGCGCAAACTGCCGCGCTCAGGATGATCGCAGCAGGCTCAAACGCCTGCTGAACGCGATCACTTCTCTTTCTTTTCCTTCTTCTCGGCCTTCTCGGGCTTTTCAGCCTTCTCGGCCGGAGCAGCTTCGGCGCCCTCTTCCTCGACCTCCTGCTTGCCCTTCTTGATGACCTCGGGCTCGGCGGGAGCGGCGGCAGCTTCGGCGGCGGCCGCTTCCGGAGTCGGCGCCACTTCTTCCTTAACGGAAATGATGTGCGCCACCGGCTGGTTAGGGTCGCTGAGGAACTTGAGGTTGCCGCTATGCTGCAGGTCGGCCACGCGCAGCACCTTGCCGAACACCAACTCTGTCACGTCCGCCTCGATGGAACTCGGAATGTCTTCCGGCAGGCACTCCAGTTCGACCTCGCGCGTCACCTGCTCCAGAATTCCGCCCTGCTGCTTGACGCCGGCGGCCTCGCCCTTGAGCACGATGGGCACGCGCACCTGCAACTTCTGGTCCATGGCGATCCGCTTAAGGTCCACGTGCAGCAGAGAACCTTTGATGGGCTCATGCTGCCAGTCCACTATCATGGCGCGAGTGCGCTCGCCATCCAGGGCCAGCTCGAAGATGGTGTTGTGGCCGGTAGCCGACTGCAGAATGCGCGCGATCTGCTTAGGGTCGAGCGCCACCGCGATCGGTTCCTTCTTGGCGCCGTAAACCACTCCCGGCACCATGCCGCCGCGGCGCACGCGCCGGGCTACGTTCTTGCCGCCGCTCTGCCGCGGCTTGGCTTCCAGTACGTTGCTTTCTTTGGTTGCGGTTGCCATAAGTTTGAGTCCTGCCTTACACGAACAATTTGCTAACGGATGTCTCCTCGTGAATAGACTGAATTGCGCGCGCGATCAGCCCGGCGATGGAGAGCACCTTAATCTTGGGTTCCTGGCGCGCCGCCTCGCTCAGGGGAATGGTATTGGTGACGATGACCTGCTCGATATCGGACTTGGCCAGGTTGTCCACCGCCGGCCCGGAGAGTACGGGATGGGAAGCGCAGGCAAACACTCTGCTGGCGCCATTTTCCTTAAGGGCGCGCGCCGTTTTGACGAGAGTGCCAGCGGTGTCGATCAAGTCGTCAATCAGCAAGCAGGTGCGGCCGTTGACATCGCCGATGACGTGCATAATCTCGGCGACATTCATCTCCACGCGGCGCTTGTCAACGATGGCCAGGGGAGCGTCCACCTTTTTGGCGAAAAAGCGCGCCCGTTCCACGCCACCGGCGTCCGGCGAAACCACGGTCAGGTCGGGCAGGGCCAGCTTCTTGAAGTAGTCCACCAGCACCGGCGAGGCGAACAGGTGGTCCACCGGAATGTTGAAGAAGCCCTGAATCTGGGGCGCATGCAGATCCACGATAAGGGCGCGGTCGGCGCCGGCCGTGGTCAGCAGGTCGGCCACCAGCTTGGCCGAGATGGGCGCGCGCGGCTTGTCCTTGCGATCCTGGCGGGCATAGCCGAAATAGGGCACCACGGCGGTGATGCGCCGGGCGGAAGCGCGCTTGAGCGCGTCAATCATGATCAGCAGTTCCATCAGGTGGGTATCCACCGGATAGCAGGTGGATTGCATGAGAAAAACATCGGCGCCGCGAACGTTTTCCAGGATCTGCACGTAGACTTCGCCGTCGGAAAAGCGAGTGATGTGCGCCTGGCCGCGCGACAAGCCGAGAAAGTCGCAGACTGCGTCGGCCAGTTGCGGGTTGGCGGTGCCGCTGAAGATCTTGAATTTGTCGTCCACGCGAGCGCGCTGCGGCTTGCGCTCGGGCTTGGGTTCGGACTGCTGCGTTTTGCTTTCGGTTGCGGTGGCCATCGGTGCCATGGCTTGCCTCGTTTCCGGAGTCAAAGTGCGCTGCCAACCCTCGTTTTTTGTCGGTGCCGCCATAAAGACTACGTCGTTGGGCCGTTATCTTCGCTAACGCATCGGTCAACGACTAACAACCGCGTTTCTGGCTGGGCGGCTAGGATTCGAACCTAGACAAAGTGCTCCAAAGGCACTTGACCTACCATTAGTCGACCGCCCAAAACCCCAGTTGTCAGTGGCCAGTGGTCAGTTGCCGGTAGAACCAGTTCCCAGTTCTCAGTTGCCAGTTTCTGAAACGAGCAACTGGTCCCAATAATCTTTGCGGCTCACCATCTGCGTCACCTGGGCAGGCATCCCCCCCTCCCCTAGGCGGTCTCCCGCCGCTTCCGCAGCCGCAAGTGTGCCGAACAGTCCAAAAATGGCAGAGCCAGAGCCCGAGAGGGAAGCGTATAGGGCCCTCTCGTCCTGCAAAATACTTTTTACCTTTGCCAGTTCGGGATGCTGCGGGAAAACGACCTTTTCAAAGTCGTTCGCGATCCCGGTACGGACAAGGTCGAGCAGCTGGGTCTCGGCCCGGCCCCTGCCCTCACTGGCAGGGACACCGGAAGAATGCCGCCCGGCCAACTCGTGGGGCCGGGACAATAAGCCGTTCAGACCGCTAAATATGGCGGAACAGAACAGGTTCATTCTATCGGAGTGAGGGTAGTCCGTCAATTTCCCTTGCTCCTGCGCGCGGTCCCAGTCAGCAAAGGCCTGAGGGGTCGAGACGGGGATGCCAGGCGTGGCCAGCACGCAGGCCATTGGAGGCAATTCGGGGAGGGGATAGACCTCCTCGCCTCGGCCCACCCCCAGTACAGTGCCGCCAATCAGGAACAGGGGCAGGTCGGAGCCGACCTCGGCGGCCAGGCGAAATTTATCGGGCCACGGCAACTCACGCTTCAGTTCCCGCTCCAGGGCCAACAAGGCGGCTACGGCGTTAGAAGACGCCCCGCCCAAGCCGCCCTGCACCGGCAGTTGCTTCTCGATTTCGATTCGCACCCGGCAGGGAGTTGCCAAAAGCGCCATCGCCCGCTCGACAATGCGCCAGCAGGTGTTGTTTTTGTCCAGGGGCACACCGGGAGTGGTGCAGTGCAATTCGATTCCGGCGCCTTTGCTTAAGGCTACTGTGATCCGGTCATGCAAGGCAATGGTCTGATACAGGGAGCGCAGTTCGTGGAAGCCATCGTCGCGCCGCGCGCCGATGCACAAACCAATGTTGATCTTGGCGAATGACCGGACGGTAGTGGGCATGCAGGAGGATTGTACAGAATCGGTCGCCCCGAACATCACGGCGCCGCACGCGAGATCCTTCGCCCCAAAAAGGGGCTCAGGATGACTCCAAAAGAAAAAGCCGCTGTAGCGGTAATCCACCTGACCATCGACAAAAAGGCCGAACCCGTGAGGGTTCGGCCGAGGAAAAGTTCAGGCAACGATTAGAAGGAAAGCTTCAAAGCAAACTGGATCTGCCGGGGCGGGCGCGCGGCGGTCAGGAAACCGAACTGCGAGGCTCCCAGCACGGTGGAGTTGTTGCTCTCCTGGGGGCCCGACTTAGACAGCAGGAAGTTGGTGTGGTTGGGGAAGTTGAAGAACTCGCTGCGGAACTCTAAGCGGGCGCGCTCGGTGACCCGAAAGGTCTTGAAAATGGAGAGATCCCAGGTTTGCTGTCCAGGCCCTAGAACGGAGTTGCGGCCGGCATTGCCGAATGAGCCCAGCGGGGGATCCACAAAGGCGCAGGTATTGAAGAACGTGCCTGGCAGGCAATGGCGACTGCTATTAGGGTCGGCCACCACGTCAGGCATCTGCAAACCGTCGGAGTTGGCGAAGCTGTTGTTGGAGTCGGTGGGCGTGTACCAGTTGCCGGAGGAGACAGTAGTGATGCCGGCAATCTGCCAGCCGCCTACCACCTGGTCAACCGCTCCGCTGGCGCCGCTCAGGAATCGCTTGTTGTGTCCGAATGGCAACTCGTAGATGTAGCTGGCGGTGAAGCGGTGGCGCACGTCGAAGGAGGCATGGCCCCATTCCCATTCGGGATGCTTGAACCAGCGGAAACCATCGTTGTTCTGTGAGCCCAGATTAGCGTTGGAGGCATTATCCTCAGCGTTGGAGTACGTGTAGCTGACCAGGAGCGAGAAGCCGTGTGTAAAACGCTTCTCCAGGCGGGTCTGCAGGGAGTTGTATTTTGATCCCCCGTCAGACTTGAAAAGGTTAATGCCGGTATCAATGCTCGGCACTGGGCGGCGGGGCGCAAAGGCGGCGTTGGGGTCTGCCGAGGGGTCAGCCTGATTGCCGTTGTAGAAGGTGAACAGCTTGGTGCCCTTGGAGCCGGCGTAGGTGATCTGCAGCACCGTGTCCTTGCCCAAGTCGCGCTGCAACCCCAGGTGCCACTGTTGCATGTAGGGCGTTACCAATGAGGGAGCGATGGTAAACAGCAACGGCGTGTTGGGGTCGGTGAGGGAAGTAGCTGGGAAGCCGACCGCGATTCCCGCCGAGCCCGGAATGCCACCTGGCTGGTTGCTGAGGCCGGGGACTGCGCAATCGTTTCCTGAGGCAAACAGCGCAGGGTTGGCCGACGCCGCACCACAGGGAGCGTTGAATGACTGGGTGACGAAGAACGGTGGGTTGAACCCCGGGCTGGGGTTGGAGTAAGGGCCATTTTCCTGGCCACCGTAGAAAACGCCGTAGCCGCCGCGCAGCACGGTACCGGGCGTGAGTTGATAGGCAAAGCCGATGCGGGGCGCAAAGTTATTGGTGTCCACCGGCACAAGTCCGGTGCTGCCCGTGGGCGAGACCCGGATTTGGGAAGCCAACGTGGGTGTCAGCTGCATCGTCTGCCCTTTGGGAACGATGATGGTGGGATTGTTCGGGTCTTGCAAATCAAAGGAGCCCTGCTCGTTGAATCTCTCCTTAACCGTGGTGAATAGCTCGTAGCGCAGCCCCAAATTCAGAGTCAGCTTGGGGGTCACTCTCCAGTCGTCTTGGGTATAGAAGGAGTAAATGGGACGGTGGTAATCCACATTATGCAGGTTGTTGATGGTACCGCCATCGGTCAGTCCGACGAGGAAAGAAGCGAATCCGAAACCGGCAGTGCCGGGATTGGCGGGATTATCCGTGAGACTAGTGCCGAAGTCCTCGGTGCCGCGCGGATCCGCCGGTTGAAAAATGGTGAACTCCTCGCGACGGATTTCGGTGCCGTATTTAATGGTGTGCTTGCCTTTGACCCAGGTCAAGTTGTCGGAGAACACGAAAGTGTTTTGTATCTCCACCGAGGGAAGAAAGGTGGGGCTGCCCAAGGTAGGTGCGCTGCCGTCGCCGAAGTTCAGCTGCGGCAAGCCACCATTGAGGGGCACAAAAGGCACCCCCGGAAAGCCAACTTGCCCGGAAATATCGGTGTTGGCATTCAATTGCGCGCGCTGCGAGTTAATACGATTGTAGCCAAAACGGAATTCGTTGACCAAAGTGGGCCGGAAAACGTGGGTTTCGCTCAGCGCCACACTGCGATAGGAGTTGTCCTCCACGCCACTGAAGAAGCCGCCGCCATCGATAGGAGTCTGCTGGAAAGGAGAAGGAATGAAACGCGGCTGATTCTCATAGCTGAAGCGGAAGAAAGAATTGTCCTTGTCCGAGAATTTCTGGTCAATACGGACATCTGTGTTGGCGCGGTGCGTGTTCTCCACCGGATTGGCTACGTAGTTGTAGGCCGGATTGCCGCTCACGTTGGCAGGCGGAATCAAGGCCGTGAGGCGAGCCGCCAGGGGATCTATCTTGCCGGCAGGAATGATGTTTGTCGGCAGTCCATTGGCGCCGTAGCCACCGATGGGCACCCCACACAGGCCGGTGCCTCTGGGTTGTGTCAGCCGCGTATCAAAAATTTCGCCGCCATAGGTGGGTCTGCCATTGCAGTCCAAGCCGGTCTGGGTGGTGAGGTCCAGCAGACTGGAAAAATCGCCGGACCGCTGAGCCGCGTCAGGAAGCAATATCGTCTGGGTGTCCGCTTGGTGAATGCGCAGACCCTCATAGTCCACAAAGAAAAATGTCTTGTTGCGGCCGTCGTAGACGTGCGGAATATAGACCGGGCCGCCCAGGGTGCCGCCAAACTGATACTGCTCGTAAGGCGGCGTGGGGCCGACGGGATCGAAGAAGTTGCGGGCATCGAGCACGTTGTTGCGCAGGAAACCCCAGCCGCTGCCATGCAGGCTGTTGGTGCCCGACTTGATAACCGCGTTCACGATAGCGCCGTTTCCGCGGCCAAACTCCGCGCTATAGGCGTTGGTCTGGACCTTGAACTCCGCCAGCGCGTCCACCGGAGGCTGGATGACGTAGTTTGTCTCATTCAGCAGGTCGGTGAGGTTGGAGTTGTTGTCAATTCCATCGAGCAGGAAGTTGTTTTGCAGGGAGCGGGCCCCGCCGGCGCTGAAGCCAAACCCCTGCTCGTCACGGGCGCCGGGTTCGCTGGGCGTGGTGCCCGCAGTCAGCAGCGCCAACTGCGCGAAGTTGCGGCCATTCAGCGGCAGGTTGGAAACTTGCCTGGAGTTGACTACCTGGCCTAATTCCGAAGTCTCTGTCTCCAGCAGCGGCGCCGCCCCGGTCACCTCTACTGTTTCGGTGGCTTGGCCCAGTTGCAGTTTGACATTCACCACCGCGCGCTGCTGCACGTCCAGCGAAACGGGCTGGGAAATGGCGCGCTTGAAACCGCTATGCTCGACCGTCACGGTATAGCGGCCGATCTTCAGCGGGCTGGCGACAAATTCGCCTGACTGATTGGTGGTAGTGGTGAAGGCGCCGCCGCGGTCCAAGTCCGTCACCAGCACCTTGGCACCGGCGAGGAGTGCGCCCGAGGGATCAGTCACGGTGCCGGCGATGGTGCCCGTATCCTTCTGGGCCCAGAGGCCAGCGGTGAGGCTTAAGCAGGCCAGCAGGATAAGCAGAAAACGCGAAGAGAAGTCGCAGGATGTGATAGCGCGACGCATGGCGAGACTCCTGCCCGGGTTCGAAATTGTGCTGCGTGCGTCCATGCTCCCCCGGGGCGAACATGGGGAGGCTGAGTCGCCTTACAGAATTTTACGGACTCTTACTTTTAGTTTCGTTCCGGGTGCCTGTCAAGGAGAAACTTTGCCCTGGCGTTTCCTTACAAGTTTCTGGACGGCTGCTGGATTTTCATATACAACGTATGGTTTCCCACAATCAGGGGAGGGAGTTACGCCCCGGCCGCAGGCGACGGCAGCGCCGCCCGACACCAGCCGGGTTCCAGCCGCCCCCGGGACCGAGGTGAAAATGGAAAGCATTCGAAAGTTGGTCGCCAGCCTCCTTTTCCTGCCCGTTCTTATCCTCCCTGCCTGGAGCGCCCGCAAGAAAAAGCGCGCAGCCCCAGCCCGGTCTCTGGCCACCGTACGCAATGCCGGGCTGGAAATCAGCGTGGCTTCCGACGGCTCCTATTCGATCAGCGCGCACGGCGCTGCTGCTCCCTTGCTGCACGCCCAAGTAGCGGCAGTGGTTGATTTCCGCATGTTGCCGGCCGCCGCCTATCCCAAGCACGAGGCTGTGCAAAGCGGCTTTACGGATGAACTGGGCGCTGGGCACATGCTCACGGTCACCCACTCCGGGCTGAGCGGACAGCCGGACCTGGTCTGCTCCCTGCGCCTTTACGAGCACCAGCCCTACGGCAGCATTGGCGTGCAAGTGCACAACACAACAGACAAACAACTCCGAGTGCAGCAAATCCGCGTCATCGAAGGGCTGGGAGAGCCCATGATAAATCTGAATGGGCCGGCGTCAGCCGACCGCGTGCTCTCCGACAGCTACAGCGAAGACCGGCCGGCAATGAAGCTCATGGACCTCGCCGAGCCGGCCAATGGCATGCACCGGGCCGTCGGCAGCCAGCTCATCTTCAACCGGCAAAGCGGGCAAAGCCTGTTCCTGGGAGCGCTGAGTTCGGACCGCTTTCTTACTATTTTTCATCTCAAGGCGCAGACCGCTCCTGAATTGCACATCGCCTCCTACGATGTAGAATCCACCGGCACCACTGAGATTCTCAAAGGCGAGTCGCTGAAGAATTCGCCTCCTGACGACCAGATTGACCTGAGCCTGCCGGTGGGACCGGGAGAATCTCTCGCCGCAGAGCCCTTGATGGTCGCGGCAGGGCCCGACTATCACGCCCAGCTGGAAAACTACGGCGAGGCCATCCGCATTCTGCACCACGCGCGGGTGAGCGCTGCCACGCCCATCGGCTGGTGGAGCTGGACCGCCTACTACTTCGGCCTCACTCAGAGCACGGCCCTGACCAACGCCCAATGGCTGGCCCAGAACCTGAAGCAGCTGGGCTACACCTACTTCCACATTGACGAAGGCTATCAGTACGCGCGCGGCGAGTATGCCACGCCCAACGCCACCAATTTCCCACTGGGCATGAAGTTTATTGGCGACCATGTGCGGCACCTGGGCCTGACCTTCGGCATCTGGACCGCGCCCTTCGAAGCCTCAGAGCGCTCCTGGGTATTCCAGAATCATAAAGACTGGCTGGTGCAGAACCGCGCCGGGCAGCCCATTCACCTGGGCCACGTCACCCAAGAAAAAGACCAGCTTTATGCCCTGGACACGACCAATCCCGGAGCCCAGGAGTATTTGCGCCAGACCTACCACACGCTGACCCATGACTGGGGCATCCGTTACATCAAAATGGACTTCATGGACGACAGCTCGGTTGAAGGCCACCACTTCGTTCCCAATACCACGGCGTTGCAGGCGCAGCGCATTGGTCTGGAGGTGATACGACAGGCCGTGGGCGAGCATGTGATCCTCGACAAAGACGGCAGCCCCATGCTCAATCCCGTAGGCATCGTGGATACCGGACGCATCTCGCTGGACACCGGCCATGCCTTCGTTGCCAGCCGTGAGGCGGCGTCGGGCATCGCCGCCCGTTATTACATGAACCGCAATTTCTTCATCAGTGATCCCGATGCCTTCTCGATTTCACGGCAGACCATACCCGAGCACACCTGGCACGGCGGCCAAACCCCGCTCACGCTGGATGAGGCCAAGGTGTCAATCGTGCTCTCGGCGGTTTCCGGGGGCATGTACGAAATTGGCGACGACCTGCCGACGCTGGGCCAGGACGCCGACCGCATGGCGCTGGTGGAGAACCAGGACCTGCTCAATATGGCGCGCCTGGGCCGGGCGTCGTTCCCGCTGGACCTCATGACTTATCGTCCTGAGGACCAGATGCCCAGCATCTTTTTCCTGCGCGAGGATGCACATCAGTCCATCCTGACGGTGTTCAACTGGACCGACCAGCCTGCATCCCACACTTTCACGATGGCAGACCTGAAGCTACCGGCCAGCGGCCAATACCAGGCGCTTGATGTGCTGGATGGGCAGAAGCCGGTGGCCATCAACAGTGGCTCGCTGGCCTTGGACAATCAGCCGCCGCATTCGGTGCGCGTGATCAAGATCCTGGATGCTTCCGTCCCCGCCGCTGCTCCGGCGATAACCGCGGAGGTTCCGCCGCAAGCCAAGATGGGCGAGACCCTGAACTTCGTCGCGAAAGCCGATGAGAAGGGCACTCCCGCAGTCGGATATCGCTGGGATTTTGGCGATGGCGTGAAGTCGGACGGCGCCAGCGTCCACCACACCTACACCATCGAGGGCGAGCGCACCGTGCATTTGACGGTAGATGGCGTAGACGGAGCGCCAACGGAGAAGACGTTCACCGTGAAGGTGAGCGGTTCGGCGGTCAACAAGATGTTCATGCCCACGGAAAACAAGCGCTGGACGCCGCCCACGGAAAAGCCGGTAGAGCCACCAAAAAGTGATTAACTGCAGGGCGGGCGGGACGCCCGCCCGACAGCCGGCAAGATGCCGGCGCTACAAGTCGAGGTCTTACATGCGCAGTACCCTCGTTGTTGCCGCTCTGTTGTCTGCCTTCCTGCTGTTCGCGCAAGATCAAAACCAGGGCCAGATAAGCTACAAAGCCGCAGCCAACGCCAAAGAGCGCGAAACCCTGCTGCTGCGCGACTTTCACCCGCAGTCCATGATGCATGCGCGGGTTACACCCATCCACCGCGCTAAATTTCCCGTGATTGATGTGCACAACCACATCAACGACGCCATGGGCATAGACGAGCACGTACCGCCGGAGAAGGTCATCCAGGTCATGGATGCGGCCAACGTGCGCACGGTGGTGATTCTCACCGGGCAGTGGGGCGAGAAGCTGCAGCGCGTCGTGGACGAGATGGTGAAGCCTTACCCCGGGCGCTTCATGGTCTTCACCCAGATTGACTACTCTAAAGTTGACGACTCTAAAGCTATGGTCGCTGACCTGGACGACGCGGTCCGCCGTGGCGCGCGCGGCCTGAAGGTGCTGAAGGATCTGGGGCTTCAGGACCGCGACAAATCCGGCAAGCTGATTCCCGTGGATGATCCCCGCCTCGATCCGGTATGGGAGGAATGCGGCCGCCTGGGCATTCCGGTGTCCATTCACGTCACCGACCCCGAGGCGTTCTTCCATCCCATTGACGGCAACAACGAGCGTTACGAGGAACTGATCGAGCACCCGGACTGGAGCTTTTACGACCACGGCTTCCCCAGCAAGGAAGAAGTCATGGCGCAGCGCGACCACATGTTCGCCAAGCACCCGAACACAACTTTCGTCGCGCTGCATGTGGCCAACTGGCCGGAGAACCTGGACTATGTTTCTCAACTGCTCGACCGGCTGCCCAATGTGATGACGGAATTTGGCGCGCGCGAGGCCGAACTGGGGCGAGAGCCGCGTCGAGCCCGCGAATTCTTTTTGAAGTATCAGAACCGCATCATGTTCGGCACCGACGGCCCGCCCAGCGCGGAGATGTACAGCAACTATTTTCGCTGGCTGGAAACTGACGACGAGTACTTCGACTACTACGGCTATCCCGGGCAAGGGCGCTGGAAAATTTACGGCATGAAGCTGCCGGATGCGGTGCTGGAGAAGGTCTATCATCGCAATGCGGAACGGATTTTTGCTCAATTCAAAGGTTTGCCTGGTACTTCACCCGGAGGTGCAAGATGAATACGGCCTTGTTGCAGCGGCTAAAGCCGCATTTCATTTCATTCTCTTCGGCACGGCTGAAGCCGTGCTCCGATACGAAACAAGTCTGGACGGTTAAACGTGGGGGTGTCCGCGCGGCACTGGTTGCGCTCGCGGGATTCCTGCTGCTGATGCCGGCCTGCTCCAAGCAAGGCTCGCCGGGAGCCCAGGAGGAAGGCGGGCCTTCGCCGGTTTCCATCACCGTCAATCCGGGCGGGCCGGTGGTGGTCCGCACAACGACGGCGGAATTTGACGTCTTGCCGTCGGGCTATGTGCAGTCTTCGCTGCTGAAGGAAGGCAAAAAGCTCACGCTCGACGAACCGCAGGGCAGCAGCGACCAGGTGGTCAGCGGTGGCAAGGAAGCGGACTTCAAACTCGACTTCAACCAGGCCAGGATTACTGGCGCGCACGGCAAGCTGGGCCGCGGTCGGCGTGTGGAAATTCCCGCGTCGGCGGGCGGCGTCCCCGGCCTGCAGAGCACCTTCGCCATTGAGGTTTATGATGACTTCCCCAACCTGGCGCTGACCACGGTGGAATATAAAAACAGAGGCTCGCAGCCGGTTGCTCTGGACCAGGTAATTGCCCAGCGGCACCGCTTCAACGCTTCGCTGGCGGATGCAAACGCGGCACCGTATGACCTGTGGTCCTTCCAGGGCTCCAGCTACGACTGGGGCAAGGACGACGTCATCCACATCTCGCAGAAGTTCAGCCAGCCCAACCTGATGGGAGCGCAGCACAAGAACGGCATAGGCGGCGGCATCCCTGTGGTCGCGTTCTGGACGCAATCAGTGGGTGAAGCCATCGGCCACCTGGAGACTCTGCCGCTGATTCTGTCGTTGCCGGTCAAGGTTGCCGAAGATGGCCGCATCAACACCGATCTGCAGGTTGAACCGGGGACGACTTTGCAGCCCGGTGAAACCTACGCCACCCCGCGCAGCTTTGTCGCAGTCTATAGCGGCGACTACTACGAGCCCCTGCGGCTCTACTCCACGGCGCTTGGCCGCGAGGGCTGGAAGCTGCCCAGGCCTTCGAGCGAGGCCTACAACGTGGCTTGGTGCGGCTGGGGCTACGAGTTCAACGTCACGCCCAAGGAAATGCTGGGCACCATTCCCAAACTGAAGGAGATGGGCATCAAGTGGGCCACGCTCGACGACCGCTGGTTCAACAACTACGGCGACTGGGAGCCGCGGAAGGACACTTTCCCGGGCGACTCCATGAAGAGAATGGTCGCCGACTTCCACAAACAGGGCATTTATGCGCAGCTCTGGTGGCTGCCTCTGGGGGTAGAGGACGGCCAGGGCCACTATGAGTCACACCGCTACGGGGTGGCGCAAGTCGTTAAGGAGCATCCGGACTGGCTCATCCTGGACAAAAACGGCAAGCACGCGCGCATGGTGCGCGATCTGGCGGTGCTCGATCCCTCTCTGCCGGAAGTGCAGGCCTACTACCGTCAACTGACCGAGCGCTTCATCCGCGACTGGGGCTTCGATGGCTCCAAGCTGGACAACATTTACACCGTGCCCGAGTGTTACAACCCGAAGCACCACCACAAATCGCCAGCGGAATCGGTGAATGCCATGGGCGAGGTTTACAAAATCATTTATGAGACCTCGCGCTCGCTGAAGCCGGAGAGCGTTACCCAAAGCTGTCCCTGCGGCACGCCGCCCAGCCTGGCGTGGTTGCCCTACATGGATCAGGCCGTAACCGCCGACCCAGTAGGTTCGGTACAGGTGCGTCGCCGCATCAAGATGTACAAAGCGCTGCTTGGCCCGGAGGCGGCGGTTTACGGCGACCACGTGGAGCTGACGAAAATCAACTTCGCGGGCGCTAACCAGGAGAGCGATCTGGGCCGCGACTTCGCCTCCACCATCGGCGCCGGCGGTGTGGTGGGGACCAAGTTTGTATGGCCCAACCCGGGACCGCATTTCAAGGACGTGAACCTGACCCAGGACAAGGAAGAGTGGTGGAAGAAGTGGATCGGCATCTACAACCAGAAGATGCTCTCCAAGGGTGCGTTCCGAAATCTGTACACTATCGGCTATGACACGCCCGAGGGCTACGCCATCGAGAAGGATGGCAAGATGTATTACGCCTTCTTTGCACCGCAGAACTCGAAGGGCTACCAGGGTGAGGTCCAGTTGCGAGGCCTCGGGCAGGGCACCTACCACGTGCTGGATTATGCTAATGACAAAGACCTGGGAACGGTCACAACCAAGAATGGCAGCGCTACGCTGAGCGCTGAATTTTCCGATCATTTGCTGCTGGAGGTGAGCAAGCAGTAGAATTTCATTGGCCACGGATTTTCGCGGATTGACACGGATCGAGTCAGGGAATTAGGACGAATCCGGCTGGATTCGTGTAACCCGTGGCTGCTTTATGCGTGCTGGGAAAAGAACTGTTTCACTCGGGAGCGATCGCGGAAGGCCTCTGTGCCGCCCGGCATGGTGGTGGAGAGCGCGCCCGCCAGGTTGCCGTAGCGCAGACAGGCGTTGAGGTCTGCGCCCTTCACATACTGGTATAAGAAGCCGGCGTCGAAGCTATCGCCCGCGCCGACCGGGTCTACAGGCGTAACCTTCGCCGCGGGGCAGCGGAACTCTGCCTTGCCGCGGCGAGCCAGTGCTCCCTGTGCTCCCAGTTTGACGGCCAGCACGGGCACGCGCTTCGCCAAATCGTTTACCGCAGCCTCCAGATTTGCTGCGCCGGTCAGCCGCAATGCCTCGCGCTCATTGGGCAGAAACACGTCCACATGCGGCAGCACCTCGAACACACCGTCCCAGCGGTCTTGCGGATCATCGTTGGTGTCGAAGGAGGTGCTCAACCCCGCCGCTTTCATCTCGCGAAACAATTCGGCTACCTGCGGCTGTAACTTGGGCTGCAAAAAAAAGGATGACAGGTGGAAGTGCCGTGCCGCATGCAGAAATTCGATGTCGAGGTCGGTCCGACTCATATCCGACATGGTGCCGGGATAAGTGAGGATCCGCCGTTGCCCATCATGCTGCAAAATTACTGTAAGGCCCGTGGTGCGCCCGCTGGCCTTCTTCACGTGTGAAACATCCACCCCGGCGGCGGCCAAACGCTGCAGGGCAATTTCGCCTAGCGGATCGTCGCCAATGAGAGAAGAAAAAGCGGTCCGCGCGCCCAGGGCGGCGAGGTTGTGCGCAAGGATGGCAGAGGAGGAACCCAGCGTGACCATGAGCCCGCTGGCAAGGAATTCGCGCTCCGTGGGCAGGTTTTCCGGCAGGCCGTAGAGGATGAGGTCGAGGTTCAGCTCCCCGGCCACGGTCACGTCAAAACGAGGCATGTTGCGGCTTCTCGTCCGCCTCCAGCACGACCACGCGCGAGAGGTTGCGGGGCTGGTCAGGATTGAAGCCCTTCTTGAGCGCAGTGGCAACCCCGAGCAACTGCCCGGCAACAATGTACGGCGCCAGGCGCGCGTACTCCGGAACATCAAAGCCGAGTTCCACCAGCAGGTCGGCGTTGGACCGCACCCGTTCAGCGGCCGTGTTGGTCACAACGAGCGTGGTTGCGCCCAGCTGCTTTACTTCCTCCAGAACGTCCAGCTCCGCCTCCTGGCCGCTTTCCGAAAGCAGAAAAGTAACCAGCACCTCAGGCCCAAGAATCGCCTTGGGTCCGTGGCGGAATTCCAAGGTATGGAAGGGCTGAGCATAAGAACAGGACATCTCCGTTATCTTAAGTGCCGCCTCGCAGGCCAGGCCGTAGAACGGTCCCTGCCCCAGATAAACGTAGTCGGCGAACTTATTGGCGCCGACAAATTCCAGAATGCGCTCGTGCAGCGCTGTTGGCAGCGGCTCGGCTAAGGCCGGCATTCGGCGCAGTGCTTGCAGGAAGCTCTGGTCGCCCGCCACGGTGGCGGCCAGCGCTTCCGTGGCCAGCAGCATGGAACTGAAGGAGCGGGTCATCACCGTGCTTTGCTCGTCGGCGGCGGACAAAAGAATGGTAGCGCTGGCAGCTTGTTCTAAAGGCTGGCCGCTGCTGCACGTGATGGCCAGGGTACGGATGCGGCGCGTTCCTTGCAGGTATTCGGCCACGCGCAGCACTTCGGTGGTTCGCCCCGAGCGGGAGATCAAGACTGGAACAAGCTTCATTGTGCCGGCTAGCACGGTGTCGGGAAAGAGCAGCAGTTCGGAGGCCGGGACCCCCCGGGCGCGTAGTCCGGTTATGGCAGACCAGGCAGCAGCGGCCGATTGCGCCAGATAATAACTGGAGCCGCAGCCCACAAAAAGACACTCGGCGTCGCCGGCAAAACGCTTGCGCAGGTTGTCCAGTTCGCCACTTCCCTCGAGGCCGGCCAGGCACTTCGCCCAGGTCTGCGGCTGGGACAAGATTTCTGCCAGCGTATGTCCGCCCTTTCCCGTGTTGTCCTGGCTCATGAAATCTCTCCTGCTACCCCTGACTCTGCAAAGCAGTAGCTGGTAGCTAGTAGTTGGTAGTTAGGAACTCGCGCACAGCACCAACTAACTACTAGCTACCAACTACCCAGCTACTATCTCCTAAACGAGCACCACCTCGACTCCCGCTTTGTGCAAGGCGCGCAAATCGGATTTGGGCGCCTTCTTATCGGTAATCACTCGGTGCAAGCCCGAGGTGGGGACGATAAGCGACAAGCTCCGCCGCCCGAATTTACTGGAATCGCAAACCACTACGGTTTGCTTGGCTACCTCCACCATCACGCGGTTCACCTTAGCCTCCAGCAGGTTGGGCGTGCTCAAGCCGTAGTGCACGTCGAAGCCGTCCACGCCCAGGAACAGAGTGTCGGCATTCAGTCGGCGCAGTGTGTCCTCGGCGATAGGCCCGACCAGGGAAAACGAATTTTTGCGCAGCGTGCCCCCGGTGAGGATGACCTCGATGGGTGTTCCCGCCAGTTCCGCGGCGATGTTGACGGCATTGGTCACAATGGTCAAATTCTGCATATGCCGCAGTCCGCGCGCGATGGCCGTGGTGGTTGTTCCGGAATCGAGAATCACCACCTGGCCCTCCTGCACCATGCGCGCCGCGGCGGTAGCGATGTGCAGTTTTTCCTTCCGGTACAGCTTTTCCTTTTCGCGCAGCGTGGGATCGGAAAGCGCGCCCTCGCGAAACGGCAGCGCTCCCCCATGCGTGCGGTGCACGAACCCCTGCGCGTGCAGCACTTCCAGGTCCTTGCGAATAGTGACCTGGGAAGTACTGAAGCGGCGCGCTAGTTCCTTCACCAGCACGCGCCCCTCGCGATTGGTAATATCGAGGATGGCGCGGCGGCGTTCTTCGTTGAGCACGATAGACTCGCTGGGACCGTCGCCGGCGGGGAAAGCCGGTTTTACCTTCCCTTTCTTTTTAGTACGTTTTGTTTCGATTGTCCAAGGAAAAAGTCGCAGCCGTCGCGGGAAGCGGGCGGGGCGAAAAGCGTAATCAGCATGCCAGACGCAGCAAATCACGCCCCGGCTGTAGTTTGGCGGCATTCGGCATTTCGCATGCGGCGTGATTATGCCCCTACTGTGCTTTGGCGGAAGCGGCTTTCGATTAGGCTCTCCGCCTGCTCTTGAATGGCGGGGTCATCACCGAAGCCCTGCAGCCAGCGCACGTCCGGTTCGCGCCGAAACCAGGTCATCTGCCGCTTGGCGTAATTGCGATGCCCCTGTTGCGCTGCCGCCAGCGCTGCCGCGCGGCTCAATTCTCCGCTCAGCAGTTGTCCAGCCTGACGGTAGCCCAGCGAACCCAGAGCCCACGCCCGGTTGCCATATTCCTGGTGCAGGCGCGCGGTTTCGTCCAACAGGCCGGAGGAAAACATCTGCTCGGCGCGCCGGTTGATGCGCTGATAAAGAGCCTTGCGATCCGGATCCAGGCCCAAGCGCAGAATGTGAAAACCCTGCAGCGGCTCGCGTCCCTGCTTCCACAGGGCCGTTATCTGCTGGCGGCTGGCCAGGCATACCTCAATGGCGCGGATGAGTTTGGGTGCATCGTGCGGATTAATCTTGTCTGACGCCAGTTTGTCCAGGCGCGCCAGCAAGCGATGCAGGTAGCCCGCGCCTTTGCTTCGGCTGCGGCTGCGCAAGCGTTCCCTCAGTTCCTCCGAGCGGCGGGGGCCGGGAAAGAGTCCCTCCAGCAGTGCCCGCAGGTATAAGCCGGTGCCCCCCACTACTATGGGCAGCTTGTGCCGGGCGCTAATCTCGCGCAGCACCGGGCGCGCCTGCCGCGCATATTCCCCCGCGGTCACCTGGGTGAGGGGATCGGCAACATCGAACAAATGGTGGGGCACGCGGGCGCGTTCTTCGGGAGTGGGTTTGGCGGTGCCAATATCGAAATCGCGATAGAGTGCCACCGAGTCGCAGTTCACGATCTCGCCGCCGAAACGCTCCGCCAGGTCCAGTGACAAGGCGGTTTTACCGCTACCGGTGGGTCCCAACACCACCAGGAGCAGCGGCAAATCAGAGGCTGAAACTGTGGGTTCAGGCACAGTTAACGAGCGCTCCAACTGATGTGCGCCCCATAGCGCAGAACAGTGAAAAGGAAAATGAGCACGGCGATCACAATGAGGCCAATGGTCTCCGCGCGCAGTGCGCGTTTTTGCGCAGCGTCCAAATGACTCTCCGGTCTAGTCTGCCCCGGCTGTTTTGGCATTGTGGGCTGGTCCACGCTGTTAATTGTAGGCGAATGGCGCAGTTTTCAATCTTGCGATGAAGTGTTCACGCCGGGACCGTGAGCAGTCCGCGGACTCCTACCGCAAGTCGTTGGTATCGGGGTTGTAAAAGAAGTGGAAGCGCAGGGCCAGATATTGCCCCTGAAACTGAGGCGGAAGCGGCGGAAAAGGACCGGACTGGTTAATGCCGCCGATGGCAGCGCCATCCAGTGAGGGGTCGCCGGAGGTGCCAACTACTTGCATGGCAGCGATTTGGCCGGTTTTCAGGATGTCAAATTGAATAGAGACTTTGCCCTTCTTCATGAGCGGAGCGCGGGCCGACTCGGGAATGCGGCTATACCAGTTAACGCGGACTGCCCGCAGTATTCGGCTGAGATAGGGGCCGAAGTCAACCCCCCTGGTGTCGCTAATGACGTCCACCTCGCTCTGGCGGGCGGGCTGTGAAGTGGCAGCGCTGAGTCCGTTTTCGGCAGCGCCGCCGCCTCGGCTGCCCGAAGCGCCAAGCGGTGTGCCGGTGAGCGCGCCCGATCCAGGTTGCGCAGCCAGGGGCATGGCTGTGGCCGGGGCTGCCGGAACGTTTGCCATCTCTGGCCGACCGGCGTGGACCTGCACAGGTGCGGTTGCTGCTGCTACTTCCGCAAGCGCGTTTTGTGACGGGGGAGCGGAGTTCAGGGTGGGCACCAGTTTCGCCTGGAACTGGTGCGCCTTCTCGCTTTTGCCTTTCGGGCCGCTGGCCAGGATGTGCTGCAGCGCCTTGTGGTCAACTACCGGCTGTTTTGAGCTCGCCACCCGGTTCTTGTCGGAAAGAACGCTGCTGTGCGGGCGGGCAACCGGCTTCATCAGGTCGGGCGGCAGCACCAGGAACGTATATTCATGATTCTGCAGCACTTCCGTTTCGGTCGGTACCAGAACCTGCTGACTGGGGAAAAGCTTGGCGCCATCAATAAACATCACCAGCGCTACCAAATGCACCAGTATTGACATCCAGAAAGCCTCGCGGCGGTGGGAGCGCTCGAGTTCATCCTGCAGGGAAGCCAGAAATACCGGGGCGGGCAGGCTTTGCTCCTGCCGTGAGCGCGGTGCTCCCCCAGAACCAGCCGAGTACAGCGGGGGCGGCAGAAAGGACTTGCGGGGCGGGATTTCCGTAGAGGCCATCAGGCTGCTGGTTGCTACTCAAGTCGCGACGGCATCGGCCTTTCCGCGAGAAGCCGATGCAGGTTCAAAACAATCGTTGGGCTATTCTCGCACCAAAGGAGGGGTGGGCTAAAGCACAGAAGTGCTTGGCCTAAATGCCGTATCCCAGGGAGTTAACTGTCCTGCTGCCCCCGGCAACTGTGGAAATGTGCGAGACGGCCGGAGCGCTCACTGGCAAGTGGGTAGGAGCAACGGTAAACTCGTTTTTAGATGTCCAGCGGTGGCCAACTCGACTTCACCTTCCAGGCGGCCCAGGAGCGCCGCATCTGGCGCGTGCACCAGCTGGTAAGCGCGGTGCGCACACGCCTGGAGCGGGAATACACCGACGTCTGGGTGGAAGGCGAAATCTCCAACTTCCGTCCTGCAGAATCAGGCCACCTCTATTTCACAATGAAAGATGAAAGCGCGCAGGTGCGCATCGTGATGTTCCGCTCCCAGGCGCGGCTGCTGCGCTTCCGCCCCGAGGACGGGATGCACGTAATCGCCCGTGGGCGGGTCACGGTGTACGACGCCCGCGGCGAGCTGCAGCTTTCCGCCGAGTACCTGGAGCCCAAGGGCGCAGGCGCGCTGCAGGTGGCTTTCGAGCAGCTTAAGGCCCGCCTGGAAGCCGAGGGCCTGTTTGACGCCGCCCGCAAGAAGGCTATTCCTGCCCTCCCGCGCACCATCGGCGTGATCACCTCGCCGCGGGCGGCCGCGCTGCGTGACATCCTCAACATTCTTCGCCGGCGGCATGAGAGCGCCAACGTGCTCATCTTCCCCGCACAGGTGCAGGGTGAAGCAGCGCCCGCCGAGGTCACCGCTGGACTGCGTTACTTCAACCGGGCGTGCAACGTGGACGTGATCATCGTGGCCCGTGGTGGTGGCTCGGTGGAGGACCTGGCCGCCTTCAACGATGAAGGCGTGGCCCGGGCGGTAGTGGCTTCGCACATTCCGGTGATTTCCGCGGTGGGCCACGAGACCGACTTCACCATCATTGATTTTGTCGCCGACCTGCGCGCACCCACGCCTTCGGCTGCGGCCGAGCTGGTAATCCGGTCGCGCCAGGAGATCGAGGATCAGGCGCAAACGCTACGCCAACGCCTGGGGCGCGCCATACGCTACCACCTGCTGATGCTGCGGCAGCAGCTGACGGAACTGGCGCAGCACGGCGCCTTTGGACGCATGTCAGACGCGATTGCGCGCCGCCAGCAGCGTTTGGACGACCTGGTCTACAGGCTGGCCACGGCGGAACGCGGACTGCTGGCGCAGCAGCGCAGGCGGCTGGACATCGCCAGCGCCGGCGTGCGGCATCATGACCTGCGGCGGGTGCTGGCCGGAGTGCGCCGCGACCTGCAGGCACAAATGGCGGCCCTGGTTGCTTCCGGCAGGGCGCAGTTGCTCCGCCATCGTTCCCGGATGGAGCAGATGGAGGCGCGCCTGCAGGGCCTTTCTCCTCTCAACATACTGGAACGCGGTTATGCGCTGGTGTTTGATGCCAAGGGCAAGCTGGTGAAGGATGCGGCTCAGGTACGGAGCGGCGACGAAATTCGCGCTCGCCTGGCCAAAGGCGAGATTGACGCGAGGGTTAAAGCGCGGCGGGTTGACAGCCGGCGGTGAACGCCTTTACACCATTGCTTAGCGGCCATTAGACTAGTCGTCTCAACACAGAGGGGGATTGCACATGGCAGCCGTAGACGAAAAGGTGAAGCAAATCATCGTGGAACAGCTGGGAGTGGAGGAATCGGAGGTCACAGCGACCGCTTCCTTTGTGGACGACCTGGGGGCAGACTCCCTGGACGTGGTGGAGCTGGTAATGGCCTTCGAAGAGGCCTTCGACATTGAAATTCCGGATGAAGATGCGGAGAAGATCCGCACCGTGCAGGACGCCATCAACTACATCGGGAAGCACGCCAAGGCAGCCAAGTAGAGGTGTGAGGTCACATGGCAGGCGTTGACGATAAGGTAAAGGAGATCATCGTCGAGCAGCTGGGCGTGGACGAAGGCGAGGTTACGCCCACTGCTTCCTTCGTGGACGACCTGGGAGCGGACTCCCTAGACACAGTGGAGCTGGTAATGGCCCTCGAAGAGGCCTTCAATATCGAAATTCCGGACGAGGATGCGGAAAAGATCCGCACCGTGCAGGACGCGGTGGACTACATCAAAAAACACGCCAAAGCCGGAAAATAACCGCTTTAGCGAACTTCTAAGCGCAACCAAGGATTCCCCAGAACGATGAAACCGAAGACAGAGGCATGCCCGTGGCTCGGCGCGTAGTCGTCACCGGCGTGGGACTGATCTGCGGCGTGGGCAACACCGGCCCGGAAGTGTGGGCCAGCCTGCTGGCCGGCAAGAGCGGCGTAGCCCGCATCACGCACTTCGATGCCTCGCAGTTTGCCGCCCAGATCGCCGCCGAAGTCAAAAATTTTGACCCGCTGCAGTTCGTTGACAAGAAAGAACTGAAGAAGATGGGCCGCTTCATTCATCTGGCGCTGGCGGCGTCAGATGAGGCCATGCGCATGTCCGGCCTGCAGATCACGCCGGAGCTGGCGCCGCGGGTGGGAGTGCACATCGGATCCGGCATTGGAGGGTTCGATGTGATCGAGCGCGAACATTCCAATTTGCTCAACGGCGGCCCGAGGCGGATATCCCCCTTCTTCATCCCCGCCTCCATCGTGAATTTGGCGGCCGGGCACGTCAGCATCCGCTATAACGCCAAGGGACCTAACGAAGCCACCTGCACCGCCTGCACCTCCAGCGCGCACTCCGTTGGCGATGCTTTTAAAATCATCTCCCGCTGCGATGCCGACGTGATGATTGCCGGCGGCGCGGAGGCTGCCATTACCCCTATGGGAGTCGGTGGCTTTGCTGCCATGCGCGCGCTTTCTACCCGCAATGACGAGCCGGAGAAGGCCAGCCGCCCGTGGGATGCCGGCCGTGATGGTTTCATCATCGGCGAAGGCGCGGGCGTGCTGATTCTGGAGGAACTGGAGTTTGCCCGCCGCCGCGGGGCTAAGATTCTGGCTGAGGTGGTGGGTTATGGCATGAGCGCGGACGCCTTCCACATCACGCAGCCGGCGGAAAACGGCGACGGCGCCTATCGCGTGATGCTCAATACGCTGGCCGACGCCAAAATTCAGGCCGAGCAGGTCGGCTACATCAACGCCCACGGCACCTCCACCGACATCGGCGACCAACTGGAGACCGTGGCCATCAAGCGCGCCTTCGGCGACCACGCTTACAAAGTGGCCATCAGTTCCACCAAGTCCATGACCGGGCACCTGCTGGGCGGCGCAGGGGGCCTGGAGGCCGGAATTACCGTAATTGCGCTACGCGACCAGAAGGTTCCGCCCACCATCAACCTAGAAAACCCCGATCCCGAGTGCGACCTCGACTACGTGCCCAATAAGGCGCGTGCGGTGCAGATGGAGTTCGCCATGTCCAACTCCTTTGGCTTTGGCGGCACCAACGGCGCGCTCCTGTTCCGCCGCTGGAACGAATAATCGTAGCCTGGATGGGTCTGCAGGGGCCATAACGCTTCGCGAGCGCAAAACCTCATACCAGGGGCACATGCCTCGCATCAGGGTACGGCTTCTAACCGCGCCGATCAGATGCCTCTCGAGAGGAGCGCCTTCAGGCGCTGCAGACAAAGCACAGCGGCTAAAGCCGCTCATGGGAACGGCAGCTTTGGGCGGCACGACTAAAGTCATGCCCTGATACGAGACGCCCCGAAGCACTGGATACGTTACGGCCCGTGGAACTACGAAGCCGCCCTCACTTGGCGCCGGCCGCAAATCCCAGCGGCTCCCGGGTTTTCACCACTGCCGCAGCGACCAGTCCGGCTACAAGATACCCCACGATCTGTGTAGTCATGTATGCCGCCGTGTAATTGCCGGGGAAGCCATACCAGTTCCAATAGGGAATGTTGCTGGTGACGGCGGCAACAATGCCAACCAGGGTGATGAATCCTGCCTTCCCGGCGTAGCTGCCAATCCGTGTCTGCGCCAGCAGAATCACCGCCAGCAGTGCTTCCACGAACTCGGTAAGAAACTCCATGCCCAGCTTGCCTCCCGTGATTCCCTTGGCTCCGGGCGGATGATAGATAAGCAGCCCAGAGGGATTAGCGGCCAGCTTGGGTTCGTAGTCCTTCATGGCCGCATTGCGTTGCGCGGAAGTGGGATTCGGGCCCAAACCGAATCCGGGAAAAAGATAAAGCCCGGGGGTCTGGCCGATACTGGACTGCATGGCGCCGAGGACGGCGCTTTCGTTAGGAATTTCGCGAACGCCCGTGTATCCCAGGGGCAAGACCATATGGGCAACGAATGACCAGATAAACATCGCGATCGCGCCCAGGACACCCGCCAGCAGAACCCGTTTCGCCATAGCGCCTCCTGTCTGCGCGGGAATTATGCCGCAAAAAGACTGCAAAATGCGGCCCCCGGACACAAAAAAGGCGCAGCATCAAGCTGCGCCCTGGTCTTAGACGGAGGCTGGCTAGAAGCCGGTGCCGCCGCCCATATCGCTCTTGCTCTTTTTGCCCTTCGCGCCTGCGGCGCAGGTGTCGGCTATATGGGTAATGTTGGTGGCCTTGAATTCTTTTTCTTCTTTGCCAGTCTTCTTCTCAGCCTTTTCGGTGGCCGCGCTCTCACTGCCTTCGGACATGGCTCCTGCTTCCCACGCGCCGGTCAACTTCACTTCGTGGCCGACGTGGTTCTTAAGTTCGTCCGAGCCGGTGACCATGGTCTTGTGTTTGCCGTTTGTGAGCATATAGGTGCCTGGGCTGGTGCCCTCGCTCAGGCAACCGGTCAAGGAGTGCTCCTTGGCGCCCTTCATATGGTGCTTAGTTGTCTTGGTGGTAGTTTGATCTGTGCTCTGGCCCATGCTGCCCATGTTGTCCTGGGCCATCATCGCCAGAGTGAAGGCGAAACACAGGGCCAACAACATTCCAAGTTTTTTCATTGCGTCCTCTCCTTGCAGTCTCTGATCCGGTTAAGGATTCGTGCTTCTGAGATGCCGCCGCCTGAGAAGCGGGTTGGCAGGTCGCCGGAGCGAATTGCGGGTTGTTATGGCCTGATTCCAGCCGCAAGACAACGTCGTGGGGCGATAGGTGCAAACCGGGCCTGGGACAGCAGCCTGAAGAGGGCTGCCATAGGACCTTGGCGTTGTAATCAAGGGTCGCAAAGAGGAGCGCGGCGGCAGCCATTACAATACGGGTGTGACTGCACCGTCACCCACCGTTTCCGCAGATCAGTCCGCCGCAGAGCCTGCATTCACACTGCGCCAGCGCCTGCTGCTGCCGCTGATTGCGTGGGCGGGTGCGCTGCTGGTGCGCCTGGCGTGCGCCACAGTCCGCTACCGCAATTCTGCCGAACCGGGCGGGCCGCTGGACGCCAATGAGCGGCCCATGATCTGGGCGTTCTGGCATCGTTGTCTTATTGTGGCCACCCACCGTTTCCAGAAGCGTGACATCGCGGTACTCACCAGCCGCAGCTTCGATGGCGAAATTATTTCCCGCATCATCGAAAAGTTCGGCTACCGCGCGGTGCGCGGCTCCAGCCGGCGTGGCGCATTAGGGGCGGTGCTGGGCGCTCGCCGCGAACTGGAAAGCAGACGCGCCGTGGCCTTCACCGTGGATGGTCCTTTGGGCCCGCTTTACGAAGCTAAACCCGGGCCGGTGGTGCTCTCGCGCCTTACCGGCGTACAGGTAATCGCCTTCCATATTGCCGTGGAACGCGCGTGGGCGCTGGGTACGTGGGACCGAATGATTGTGCCCAAGCCCTTCTCCCGCGCCTTTGTGCATTTCAGCGCGCCCATGCTGGTGCCGCCACAAGCTGACGAAGCGCAAATGGAAGGCTGGCGCCGCGAGCTGCAGACGACGCTGGAGCACGTGCGCGAGGTTGCGGAAGCCAAAATAAAAACCTCAACGCAGAGGGCGCTGAGAACAAATTGATGAGTTGAAGATTTACGATTGATGATTCAAAACCGCCAGTACTCGGCAATCACCCGTCAGCATTCAGCCAGTTGAGATTGGCAATCAAGAACTGACCGCGGCGCAACTCCAGCGGTAGGTTTTTTAAATGGTCAATCGTCAATCGTCAATTTTCGACTCAACCGGTCACTGGCCTCGGCATTGACAGCCTGGTTGCCGACGCATATCTTTTCTCCGTACTTCGATTCGCGCGTCCTGAACGCTGGTTCGGGACTGGGAAGCGGGTGAAAATCCCGCGCTGCCGCGCAACTGTAAGCGAGGAACCTGCCGCCGGCCACTGGGCATGGCCCGGGAAGGCCGGCGGGCCGATTGCGGACTGCACCGGATGTGCCATACCGGTTCGGCCCTGACTCGCCAAGCCAGGAGACCGGCGCGAATCGCCAACCCCCACCCCTTTCGCGTGTAAAGGAGGAATCATGCGGGTTCTGCGCTGGTTCGCTTGCAGTTTGTTGTTGCTTCAGGCCGCCTGGGCGGCTGATATCACCGTCAAAGTAGTTGATCCCCAATCCGCCGTCATTCCCGGCGCGAGCGTGCTGCTGCTGCGTTCGGGATCGTCAAAACCGGTAGCCGTTCAGACCACTTCCGGCAACGGAATCGCCCGTTTCTCCGGGTTCGGCGCCGGGTCCTACGTAGTGCGCGTCTTGGCGCCCGGCTTCGCCCCGCTCACCGCGAACGCAACTTCGCCCGGCGAACTCACTCTGCAATTGCGTATCGCTGCGGCTACGCAAAACGTTGTGGTCAGCGGCACGCGCACACCGGTGCCAGGCGAGGAAGCGGGCGCGGAGGTTTCGACCCTCGATGCCGCCGAACTGAAAACCATGCAACCGGTGAACGAGGCTGAAGCGTTGCGTTTTTTACCAGACACCATAATCGGCGAGAACGGGCGCCGGGGTGCATTGGCCTCGCTGTTCGTGCGTGGCGGCGACTCCCGCTACAACAAGGTGATCGTTGACGGCGTGACGGTGAACGATCCGGGAGGCCGGTTCGACTTCGGCGTCGTGCCCATGGACCAGGTGGACCGCCTGGAATTCGTGCGCGGCGCGGAGAGCGACCTCTACGGCTCCGATGCCATGACCAGCGTAGTCCAGACCTGGAGCCGGGAAGGAAGCACGCTCACGCCCCAGCTCACCTTCGGTGCCGATGGCGGCACGTTCCAAACTGCGAACGGATACGCCGCCGTTTCCGGCGCCCGTGGCCGCTTTGACTTCAACCTTTTCGGCGATCAGTTCAACACCAACGGCCAGGGTCCCAACGACGCCTACTCCAATTCCTCCCAGGGCGCGAACCTGGGCATCACGCTGGCACCCCGAGTGCGCCTTCGCTTGCGTACTCGCCACCTCAACAGCCGCACCGGTATTCAGTCCTTCTGGGACTTCAACGGCCAGCCGCTGCTTGCGCCCGACATGGACGAGAAAGCCCGGCAAAACGACTTCCTTTCCAGCGCCGAAATCGCGATCAACGGCACCCGCTGGCAACACACCTTTACCGGCTTCGAATACCACCACAAGCTCGCCAACGTGGACCAGATCATGGAACCGGGGCGGATTTCGCCATCATTCGGCAACATTGACCTGCCCTTCGACAGCATCTCCGATGTCAACCGCGCCGGGTTTGAGTATCAGGGCCAGTACTGGGAGCGCAGCTGGGCACGGCTGATCGTGGGCTACCGTTTCGAGGACGAAAACGGCTTCGTGGGCGACTTGTTTTCTCCGCCGCTGAGCCACGGGCTGCGCCTTAACCACGACGTTTATGCCCAGCAACTGATCACCCGGGGGCGTGCCTCGCTGGTGGCCGGGCTGCGCTTCACTCACAACGGCAGTTTTGGCAACGCCGTCGTCCCGCGGATAGCTCCCAGCTTTTTACTTCTGCGCGGCGGCCAATTCTTTTCCGGCACGCGGCTGCGCGGCTCGTTCGCCACCGGCATCAAGGAACCCTTGTTGGAAGAGGCCTTCGCCGCGGGCGCTTTTGTCATCCCCAACCCCAGCCTGAAGGCGGAAGAGAATCGCGCCTTTGATGCCGGTATCGAGCAGGGCCTGGTGGGGGGCAGATTCGTGCTCGCTGCCACCTACTTCCACAACATCTTCCGGCGACAGATTGAGTTCGCCACCAACCCCGTGACCTTTGTTGGTCAGTACGTGAATGTGAACAAGTCGCTGGCCCACGGCGCGGAAATGGAGTTCCACGCCCGCCTGCGGTCGCGCCTGTCGCTGGATTCCTCCTACACCTATACCTCCACTCAGATTCTGGCCGCGCCGCTGTGCACAGCGGCGAATTTTTGCGATTCGCTGCTGGCGACTGGCCGTCCTCTCATCCGGCGGCCCAAGCACGCCGGCAACGTTCTGCTCAACTACTCCAGCCGCCGCTGGGGTGGGCAGATTGGCGGCACCTTCCTGGGAAGGCGAGTGGACTCCGACTTTCTCGGCCTGCTGCCTCCCGTAACTCACAGCGCCGGCTACGGCCGCGTGGACTTGGGCGGCTGGTACGCGCTCACCAGCCACATGACTGCCTATCTGAATGTCGGGAATCTGTTCGACCGGCGCTACGAGGAAGCTGCCGGGTACCCCGCGCTCGGCTTCAATTTCCGCGCCGGCATGCGTTTTCGTCTAGGGGGCGAGTGAGGCGTAATCAAAACCGCTGAGGACGCCAAGGACGCAGAGGTAATGACTCATAAATCTTGTAAACCTGGCGTACTCCGCGTCCTCGGCGGTTTTGGTTAGGGGGTTACCGTTTCCGGCCGGCGAGCGCGGCTTCCTTGCCATTGCGGCTCTTCGTCTCAGGTGTCCTGCCGCCGTTCCGATGTGAGTGATTGCCGCTGACGTACTTCTCGCGCGCCGCAGCCAGCTTGCGCATGTCCTCCTCGCTGAGCAGGTGCTGCCGCCCCAGCATGTGGGCCACCAGCGCCACCTTGGCGAAGTGTTCTACGGTTTCCATGTGCATGTAGGCGGAGAGCAGGTCTGCGCCGTAAGTCACCACCCCATGGTTGGACATGAGAATGGCTTGGTAGCGGGGAATCAGCGGAGCCAGGGTGTCGCAAAGCTCGCTGGTGCCCGGGGTGCCGTACTCGGCCAGCGGGATGTCTTCCAGGGCGATCACCACCTCCGAGAGCAGTGCGGGGTTGAGCGGCTGACGGGCGGCGGCATAGCCCGTGGCCGTGGGCGGGTGGGCGTGTACGATGGCATTCACGTCTTGCCGCAGCCGGTAAATCAGCAGGTGCATGGCAATTTCGCTGGAAACGTCGCGCTTGCCGCGCAGCTTCTTGCCTTCGCAGTCCACCACGATCAGGTCGGAGGGCTTCATCAGCCCCTTGGACATGGCGGTGGGCGTCACCAGAATGTGGTTCTTGCTTAGCCGCACGGAGAGGTTGCCGTCGGTGGCCGCCACATAACCGCGCTCGTGGATCATTCGGCCGATGCGGACAATTTCTTGCCGATGCTGTCGTTCGCTCATCATGGGGACCTGCGAGTTTGACGGGGAGGACTGCGGCCCGGACGTGGCTGTATGGTACAGCAGGCAATGGGAAGCGGCAATGCCGGTTTAGATCGCCGGTGCGGGCCCGCATCAGGGCCGGTGCCTCTTGTTAATCTGTTATGTGCTCGTTTCCGACTTTGACTACCAGCTTCCGCCGGAACTGATCGCCCAGGAGCCTTTGCCTGACCGGGCCGCCTCCCGCCTGCTGCACCTGCGCCGAGCGACCGGCGAAGGGGATGACCGCAGCTTCCACGACTTTCCTGACCTGCTCCGCCCGGACGACCTGCTGGTGCTGAACAACACGCGCGTATTCCCAGCCCGGCTCTATGGCCATCGTTCTGGGGCACGAGCCCAGCCGGTAAGCCCGCAGAACCCCGCTGCAGGCGGGTTCCTGCAGGGGAGGGTAGAGGTTTTGCTCACCAAGCAGCTCTCGGCCGAGCCCAATCTCTGGGAATGCCTGGTGCATCCCGGCCGAAAAATAGGGGTAGGCGAACGGCTCTCGTTCGGCGAGGACCGTCAGCTTCAGGCAGACGTGATAGCTCGGGGCAGCTTCGGTGAGCGCACCATTCGCTTTGAACCGGCTCCGGAGTTTTTTGGCTTAGTCGAGCGCCTGGGGCATGTGCCACTGCCACCCTATATTGACCGCCCAGACCAGCCCGCCGACCGCGAGCGTTACCAGACGGTTTATGCGCGCGAGCGCGGGTCGGTGGCCGCACCCACCGCCGGCCTGCACTTCACACCGGAGATTTTGGAGGGTGTGCGGAAGCGCGGTATCGAAACCGTCGAGATTACTCTGCACGTTGGCTTGGGAACGTTCCAGCCGGTGCATGCGGAGACGGTAGAGCAGCACCAACTGCACCGCGAGTGGTATTCCATTTCGTCGCAGGCTGCCGAGCGCATCAACGCCGCATTGAGTGCGAAACGGCGGGTGATCGCCGTGGGCACCACCACGGTGCGCACTCTGGAATATGCCGCCGGTCTGGCAGGTGGTCGCGTGGATACCGGCAGCGGCGAGGCTGACCTGTTTATCTACCCCGGATACGAATTTCGCGTGGTGGGTGCGCTGCTCACCAATTTCCACCTGCCGAAATCCACCCTGCTCATGCTGGTGTGCGCCTTTGGCGGCCGCGAGCGCGTGCTCGCCGCCTACCGGCACGCCGTCGCGCAGCGCTACCGCTTTTACTCCTATGGCGACTGCATGTTCGTAGAGTGAAAGTTTTGCAGGGACACGCTTCGCCCATGTACTGATGTATTCCTAACAACGATCTCCGCGCGCTATCTTCAGCCGTCCCTAGCGGGACTGCCGTTCTAAGGCCGTTGGCAAACCCGCCAGTAAACTGGCGGGCTACTTTCACCCGGTCTCTACGAGACCGGTCGGCTCATGCCAGAGACAGATCTCCCTCCGTGCGCTGACCTTGAAAGCACGAAGTGGGAAAGCCAGCACGAAGTTCTGCGTAAGGTGGAAAAACGACACTTGAGTCCCGGAGGGGCGAAGTTCGTCGCGGGTGGAAGCGCCCGCGCCCCACAGGCGAACGCTGATAAACTAATTTCTTGCCCCGCAAAAAGCCCAATTCGCACGACGACACGGCAACCGCTGTCACTGAAGCACCCGCTGCCCAGACCACAACTGCCCCTGCGCCCATCGCCCCGAAGCTGCCTCAGGGCGCTCCGGGCAAAGGCCGCATCTTCCTGATTGACGCTATGTCGTTCATCTTCCGCGCCTACCACGCCATGGCGCGGCAGCGGCCCATGTCCACGCGCACCGGCATACCCACGGCCGCCACCTACGTTTTTGTCAACATGCTGCGCAAGCTGCGCGACGACTTCGCCCCCGAATACCTGGCCGCCGTCTTCGACGTGGCCGCCCCTACCTTCCGCGACCAGCAGGCCGCAGCCATCACTTCGGTGCGCCGCTTCGACTCCAAAACCCAGACCTGGCAGGAGCAGGCCTACGCCGGCTATAAGGCCACGCGCGCGGAGATGCCGGGGGATCTGGCGCAACAACTGCCCTACATCCGCCGCGCGCTCGAAGCGTACCGCATTCCCATCCTGGAAATGCCGGGCTATGAAGCCGATGACGTCATCGGCACACTGGCGCGCCGGGCTGCAGCCCAGTCCTATCCCGTGTACGTGGTCTCCAGCGATAAGGACATGCTGCAGCTGGTGGACGACCACATTTGCGTACTCAATCCGCCCAAGGACAACCTGATCTGCGACCGTGCCAAGGTGGAAGAGGTGCTGGGTGTGCCCCCGGAAAAGGTAGTGGACGTCATGGCACTGCGCGGCGACTCCATTGACAACATTCCCGGTGCACCCGGCATAGGCGACAAGGGCTCGGTGGAGCTGATTCGCCGCTTTGGCAGCGTGGAAGCGGCGCTGGACCACGCCGACGAGGTCGAGAAGAAGACGTACCGCGAATCGTTGCAACACAACCGCCAGGCCGTTCTGGAAAGCAAAAAGCTCGTCACCATTGAGACCAATGTTGCTGTCACTCTCGATGTAGATTCGATGCGCGCCCAGGAACCCGATGCCGAAGCCTGCCGCAAGCTCTTCACCGAGCTGGAATTCACCACGCTGCTGAAGGACTTCATCTCCGGCGTGGAAGTCGCCGAGACCGAGTACGGCGAAGCGAAGTCCGCCGCCGATGTGCAAGCCATTTTGAAGGCCGTCAAGAAGGACGGATTACTGGCGGTGGCGCTGGCCACGACCGACCCGGCCCAAGCTTTGGAAGAGGAGCCGGAATCCGAAGAGGGTGAAACCGCCACGCTGGACTTTAGCGGCGCTCCGGCGGCTGCTCCCACTCCGGACCATAAAGCCGCCATCTCCGCCCAGCCGGGCAAGGCGATCTCGGTTTCGCTGGACGACGGCCCGGCGGCGCAGGCGCTCCTGAAGGCTCTCGCCGATCCCGCTCTGCCCAAGGCGGTTCACGACTACAAAGCGGCTATGCATGCGCTGGAGGCCGTCGGTGGCCACGGGCTGGCAGGAGTGCGCGACGAGCCTATGCTTTATTCCTACCTGCTCGACCCCACCTACAGCTCGCATCGGCTGGCCGATATCGCTCTGCGTCGCTTCAATGTGAAGGTTTCAGGCGGGTTGACCGAATCCGCCGACCTCACCGGCCGGCTCGCCGCCGCTCTATGGCAAGAGGTCGAAGATGCCGGCCTCATGGCGGTTTACGACCAGATTGACCTGCCCCTTGTCCCGGTGCTCGCCCGCATGGAACAGGCCGGGGTCAAGATTGACTGCGACGCGCTGGCGGAAATGTCCACCCGCCTGGAGCGCGATTGCCGCGCCAAGGAAAAGGAAATCTGGGAGCTGGCGGGCTTCGAGTTCAACATCAACTCGCCCAAGCAGCTCGGCGACGTGCTCTTCAACAAGCTGAATCTGCCCAAGCCGGTTAAGTATGGCAAAGGCAAAACCGTTTCCACCGCGGTGGACGTGCTGGAGGGGCTGGCGCTTACGCACGATGTTCCGCGCCTGGTGCTCGACTACCGGCAGCTGACCAAGCTGAAGTCTACCTACGTGGACGCGCTACCCGCGCTGCTCAACTCCTGCACCCGGCGCCTGCACACCACTTTCGGGCAAACAGGGACAGCCACGGGGCGGCTCTCCTCTGCCAACCCCAACCTGCAGAACATTCCCATCCGCACGGAACTGGGCAAGGAAATTCGTGCCGCTTTCATTGCCGATCCTGGGCACGCGCTGCTGTCCGCCGACTACTCGCAGATTGAATTGCGCCTGCTGGCGCATTTCTCCGGCGACCCGCTGCTGAGCGAAGCCTTCCGCCGCGGCGACGATATCCACTCCCTCACCGCGCAGGAAGTGTTCGGTGTGCCGCCCATGATGATCACGGCGGAGCATCGCCGCCGCGCCAAAGCGGTGAACTTCGGCATCGTGTACGGGCTTTCGCCCTTCGGCCTGTCGCAGCAGCTCGGTATCGAGAAGAGCGAGGCCAGGCAGTTCATTGACGCTTACTTTGAAAAGTACAAGGGTGTGCGCCAGTACCTGGACACTACCTTGGAGGTGGCGCGCCGCGAGCAGCGTGTGAAAACTTTGTTTGGGCGCATCCGGCCGATCCCGGACATCAACAGCAAAAATGTCAATATGCGCGGCTTCGCGGAGCGCACCGCGGTAAACACGCCGCTGCAGGGGACCGCTGCCGACCTGATCAAGCTGGCTATGATTTCCATTGACGAGGAACTGCGCCGCCGCAAGCTGAAATCCCGCATGCTGCTGCAGGTTCACGACGAACTGGTATTCGAAGTGTCGCAGGCTGAGGTAGACACCATGCGCGAACTGGTGCGCGACAAAATGGAAAACGTGCACTCGCTCAGCGTGCCGTTGCTGGTGGAGATCGGCGTCGGCCCGAACTGGCGCGACCTGGAATAAACCAAGAATTCACCACAGAGACACAGAGGCACAGAGAAAAACAATGGATGATTGAAAACTACATCCTCACCGAGTGTCATGCTGAAGGGAGTTTGGACCTGAAGCATCCGGCGTGCGATACCAAGATTGTCGGCCCGAGCAGTAGCTCAAATCTCTAAATCTTCAACATTAAATGATTTAATGATTTGATTTCTCCGTGCCTCTGTGTCTCTGTGGTGAATAGGTTTTAGACGGCTTCTTTGAGCACGCTTTCGCGGCGCCTGTGCCCTTCCGCGGCGTCCGCCGGCAGGAAAACAGAAAAGACCGTCCCGCTGCGGCCGGGAGTGGTCCGGCTGCGCAAGCGAATAGTACCCCCGTGCCTCTCCACGATGCCTTTGGAGACCCAGAGTCCCAGCCCGGTCCCAACTTCTTTTTTTGTGGTAAAGAAGGGCTCAAAAATGCTCGAACGGTGCAGGGGATCAATGCCCGGCCCGGAATCGGCAATGGTGACTCGCGCGCCCGCCCTCCCGGCATGGTTGAACTCCCGCGCCTGCGACACCCGGACGCGAATGGTTCCATCCACCGGCACTGCGTCAATGCTGTTGCTCAGCAGATTGGCAAAAAGCTGCCGCAGTTCGCCGGGCACCGCGACAATCTCCGGGTCCTGGTCCACTTCCATCTGCAGATCAATGCGCTTGTTGGTGGTCTTGGGAGAAAAGACGGTGCGCAGTTGCGAGATGATGGGGCCCACGCGCACGGCAGTGGCCGCGGTCTTTTCCCGGTAGAAGCCCAGCGCCTGGCGCGTGAGCTGGGAAACGCGGTCCAATTCCTCCTCCGCGGCACGCAAATATTCGCGCACGTTCTCCGGCAACCCCTTTTGACTCTTCGCCAGGTAAACCAGGTTCACAATAGATTCCAGCGGGTTATTGATCTCGTGCGCCACCGTGGCCGCCAGCCGCCCGGTGGTGGCCAGCTTGTCGCTCATGCGCAGGGCGTCTTCTGTTTTCTTGCGTTGCGTGATGTCGCGGGCGATCTTGGCCGCTCCTATGATTCGCCCGTTCTCGTCGCGAACCGGGGAGATGGTAAGCGATACGTCCAGGCGTTCTCCGCTTTTGGTCACGCGAACGGTTTCGAAGTGATCGATGCGCTCGCCGCGGCGCAATGTTTCCAAAATGCGAGTCTCGTCATGGTGCAGGTCCGGAGGAATGATCTTCAGAATCGGCTGGCCCACCATCTCCGCGGCGGTATAGCCGAACACGCGCTCCGCGGCCGCATTCCAACTGGTGACGATGCCGTTTAGATCCTTGCTGACGATGGCGTCGTCGGACGATTCCACGATAGCCGCCAACCGCAAACGCGAAATCTCATCCCGCTTGCGTGTGGTCACATCCGTGCAAGCACCCACCAAATGGTGCGGTTTGCCATCTTTCCACACCATCTTGCCGCGGTCGTACAGCCACCGAATGTTCCCGTCCGGCAGCACCACCCGATACTCCATCTCGAAATCGTCGCCACGGCGGCTGTGCTCCACCGCCACCAGCAGGTCGGGAACGTCGTCACTGTGCACCAGGCTTACAAAATCTTCGGTCGTACGGACGTCCGCTGTGGGAGACAAACCGAAAAGACGCTTCAGGTTTTCATCGAACTCCACGAACTCATCTGTGTTGGGATCCCAGCGATACGTTCCCGTGTCAGAAGCGGCCAGCGCCGCGAGCAGACGCTCTTCGCTCTGGCGCAGGGCATCCTCCGTGCGCTGCTGCGCGGTAATGTCCGTATTGGTGCCAAACCAACGCGCCAGCCTGCCCTGGGTGTCGCGCACCGGGACGATGCGGGTCAGAAACTGGCGGAACTTTCCATCCGCTCCGCGCAACGGGAATGTCATCTCGAAGGGTTCGCCGGTCCGTATTGAATATTGCCAGCGCTTCATTACCCTGGGCAGCACTTCAGGGTCGTGCACCGATTGCCACCCCCAGCCCATCATCTGCTCCGGCGTGGTGCCGGTGTACTCGTACCAACGCTGGTTGTACCAGTAGATCCAGCCGTCCGCGTTGGCCATCCAGTCCAGTTGCGGAATTGATTCTGCCAGCATGCGGAACTGCTCTTCGCTTTCCTCAATTCCGCGTCGTGCCTCCACCTGCGGGGTAACATCCACGGCGTGAACGAACACGCCTTCCACCTTGCCGGACTCATCTTTGAGGGGTTGGTAAAGGAAATTGAAGTAAGCGTATTCCTGCTGCCCGCCGGGTCCACGATTCAGCCGCACCTTGGCTTCTGTCCCGCTTACCGTCTTCCCCGTCTGATACACCTGGTCCAGCAGCTCCAGATAACCTTGACCTTCCAGTTCCGGCAGGGTTTCGCGAATGGTCTTGCCCAGCAACTCGTCTGCGCGATCACGGCCAATGACGCGCAGATAGGAAGGATTCACGTAGCTCCAGCGATGTTCCGACCCGTGAAGCATAGCAATGGCGGCCGGAACCTGCTGCAGGAAAGCCCGCACTCGCTGCTGCTCCAGTTCGCGCTTGGCTCGCAGACGCTCTTCCAGTTCGCCAACCTGACGACGCGTCTGCGCCATTCTGATGTGGGCCTCCACTCGCGCCATCAACTCCCGCGCCGTGAACGGCTTTACCAGGTAATCATCGGCCCCGGCGTGCAGCCCTTCCACGCGCGATTCCTCGCCGGCGCGCGCGGAAAGCAGAATCACGGGAATGGCCCGCGTCTGCGCGTCTTGCCGAATGGCCTGCAGCACCGCGAAGCCATCCATGCCCGGCATCATAATGTCGCTCAGGATCAGGTCGGGATGGAGTTGCCGGGTGGCAGCCAGCGCCTCTTCCCCATTGGCGACAGCACAAACTCGATACTTCCGCCTGAGCAACCGGCTGACGTAGGTGCGCAGGTCGGCATTGTCGTCCGCCAGCACAATCAGGGGGCGGCTTCGATCGCCTTCCACTTCTGCGTCTTCCGCGGCAGGAATTGTTGGCGCATCTTTCCCACCAGGCTTGGCCCCCGCTGCTTCCGGATCTTTCGGCAACCAGCTGAGGGCCTCCTCCACGTAAGCATCGGCGGGTACAGCGGTTGAGGCGCGGAACCCCGCTTCGGCCACCCGGTCCGGCGCCAGGTGGGCCTTGCCGAAGGGAAGGTCAACTGCGAAGGTGCTGCCCCGGCCTTCCACGCTTTCTACCCGCACCGATCCTCCGTGCAATTTCACCAGTTCGCTGACCAATGCCAGGCCAATACCGGTGCCCTCATAACTGCGGCCTCGCGCTGTCTCGACACGGTGAAAACGCTCAAACACCCGCGACAATTCCTGCTGGGGAATTCCTGCTCCTGTATCCGCGACCGTGAGCTCAACTCGTCGGTCTACGGGTTTCAGGCTGACCCGCACCTCGCCTTGCAAGGTGAATTTGAAAGCATTAGAAAGAAGATTGAGGACAATCTTCTCCCACATGTCGCGGTCCACGTACACCGGCTCGGGCAGCGGCTCACATTCCACCTGAAAACGGAGGCCCGCTCTTTCCATGGCCGAACGGAATATCCCGGCCAGTTCTGCCGTCAGCGCGCTCAGGTCAACAGCTTCATAGTGGCCCTGCGCCTGGCCCGCCTCGATACGGGAGAAGTCCAGCAATGTGTTGACCAGCTTCAGCAGCCGCACCCCGTTGCGGTGTACCACTTCCAGTTGCTGGTGCTGAGCCGCTTCTTTCCCTCCCGCAACGTCCTGCAACATGTTCTCCACCGGCCCCAGCAGGAGGGTGAGCGGGGTGCGGAATTCGTGGCTGATGTTGGTGAAAAAGAGTGTTTTGGCCCGATCCAATTCGGCCAAGGCTTCCGCTCGCCTGCGTTCTTCTTCGTAGGCTCGAGCATCGGCCACGCTGGTCGCGATTTGACGGGCTACCAGGTCGAAGAACGTGCGATACGATTCATCCAAGGTCTTGTGCGGACTGATCCCCGCCAGCAGCAGGCCCGGAAGACCCTGCCCGGGGGTGGTCATGGGGATCAGCAGGGCCCTGCGCGGAGGAGTTGTCCAGCCGCTATGCGGCGGCCCCGGCGCCGCCTGGTTCAATTCCTCCACCGTAATGCCGCCGCCCGAATTCATGGCTTGGCGAGCCATTTCATATAGCCGGCAACCTGGGGAAGACAGCTCCCGGCAGAGGCCGTGCTCACGGTCGATCCCGGCGGTTTCTACTAGCTGCAGGCCGCCAGTGGCCGCAGGTTGACATAGAACAGCGAAGGGGATGTCGTGTGGGTTCTCGGCCAAGACAACCGCCGCGATTCGCCAGGCGTCGCTTTCGCTCTGGGCGTCTACCCCGCGCGCCGCCAGGTCGCGCAGAGTACGCAAACGCCGTTGCCCGATTACCTCTTCCGAAGTTTCCAGCACCGCGGTGAAAACGCCGCCTACCGCTCCCGTTTCCACCCGTACCGGGCTGAATGAGAAGGAGAAATAGCACTCTTCGGGATAGCCATGGCGCTCCAGTTGCAGTAACAGATGATTGGACCATGTCGCCTCTCCCGTCCTGACGACGTTGTCCAGCATGGGACCGATGGTGTCCCATATCTCGGCCCAGCAGTCACGGCAGCGCTGCCCCAGCGCCCAGGGGTGCTTTCTGCCCAAGATGGCGCTATAGGCGTCGTTATAGAGAACCACATACTCCGGCCCCCAGTACATGACGATAGGGAATCTTGAGGCCAGGCAGATGCTGAGGGAAGTCTTCAGGCTTTGTGGCCAATCAGAGAGCGAACCGAGCGGTGTCTTCGACCAATCCAGAGAGCGCATGAGCGCGCTCATCTCGCCGGTGCCTACAAATATTTCATTGGGGATCGCTGCTGCTTGCTTCCCCTGATTGGCGCTACTCATAGCTGGTGTGAGGGTTATAGTGATGCCGATTGCTATCCCATCGGCCCGTCAGGGTGCCCAAACGACCCCCAGTTGGATTCGGAACTGTTCCTGGAAGTTGTCCTTGACCCCTCGCGGCTCACCCGTGATCTTATGCTAGCACGTGCTAGCCTGGGGCGCAGGGCCGTCCCGCGCGATCAACTACTTGGCTTTAGGGCCGCAGGGCCTGGCGCAGGCACCGGGGACAGGGGGTATATCCCCGGCGAACTGCTTCTTGCGCGTTTACCATCTCCGGCTTGCCATGAAGGTAGCGGCAGGAAGGATCGTGGAAGAGCTTCCCCTGGGCGGTGATGGCCACCTGGCGGTTGGGCATGTGGATGGCAGGTTCGCTGTGCCGTGAAAGCAGGGTAGCGGTGGCCCCCGGGCGTGAGTATCCGTAGCCGCCAGCCGCCGCAATCAGTGCTGCCGTTATCGCCACCGCGACCCACACGCGACCAGTCATAGTAATTTCCGAGCAGCAGGTCCGAGGTTGAGTCAAGATTCCTGACTGCTAAGGACCCTCTATTCGGCACTCCTGCGTGCCAGGTACTCCGGATCCCGTTTCCAGCCTGTCAGCATGGAGGCAAAGTTCGACCACCCATGAAGTACAACCATAATCAGGTGCCCGGGAATAAATGCCAGGAAGCCGCACATGGCGACGAAATGCCACAGGCGTGCCAAATGATAACCGCCCATCGGCCACGCCAGCCAGGAAAACTGCACCGGCTTGTAAAGCACAATGCCGGTAAGCAATGAGGCCATGCCGCACAGAACGGTCGCCGTATAGGCCAGCTTCTGCAACGCGTTGTACTGTTCTGTCAGCGCCGGCTTAGGGCCGAACAGGAAATAGTGGCGCGTCATCGGCCACACGCCTTTTACATCCCGCGGCATGAACAGCACCGTTTTGTGGTGGCCGCTGAGCAACTGGTAGGCGATGTAAAGCAGGCCGCTGCCGGCGAACAGCCACATGAAGGTGAAATGCCACTGCAAGGCTCCGCCCAGCCAGCCACCAAGGGTGAGTGCCTTGGGAATGTTGATGAGGTCGCGCTCGGGAATTTTTGCGCCGAAGCTGGGGAAGGCGCTGAAAATGCGCAACCCGCTCGCCGCCAGCACAAACACCGCCGCCGCGTTGAGCCAGTGGGTGAAGCGGATGGCCCAGGGATGCTCATAGGCCGCCGTCACCAGGTTCGATTGCGGTTCCGGACGCTTGGCTTCCGGTTCTCCGGTTTGTGCTCCGCTCGCCATCTTTTCCTTAAAGTCCCGCGTACCAGCTATAGCCCTGGTCTTCCCAGTAGCCGCGCTCTGCTCCCAGCACGCTGGTGACTGAGAGTTTGGTCAAATATTTAGCTGACTTGTATCCCAGTTTGGTGGGCAGGCTCAGGCGCAGGGGAGCGCCATGCCCGCGGTCCAGCGGCTTGCCATACATCTCGTAGCACAGCAGTGATTGCGGGTGCAGGGCTGTGGCCATGTCCAGCGATTCGTAGTAATCGTCGGCGCACTCCACCGTGACAAAGCGCGAGCTGGTATCTGCTCCCACCAGCGCCAGAAAATCGGAGATGCGGGCGCCGCCGAAGGAGCCGATCACGTCCCACCCCTCCACGCACACATGGCGCGTGTTCTGGCGAATTTTAGGCAACGCCTGAATTTGCGCCAGCGTGTACTCGCCGGGATGGCGCACATTGCCGGCCACTGTCAGTGTCCAGTTCTCCAGGTCCACTCCCGGATCGAGGTCGTCGTAGCCGTTGTAGGGAAATTTCTCGAAGGGGACCACATCAGCGGCGGAAAAGGTCTTAGCCCGATGCTGCCGGCGGAAAAGCAGGCCAGATGCCCAATCGC
Source organism: Terriglobales bacterium (assembly GCA_035280205.1). Lineage (GTDB taxonomy): Bacteria > Acidobacteriota > Terriglobia > Terriglobales > Acidobacteriaceae > JAICWP01. Next base: position 44,476 of record DATEGI010000164.1, read on the forward strand.
TAAGCCGCACGCCGCGGCCTAGCAGCGGATCCTGCCAGCGCGTGACAGCAAAAGCTCCCAGCGCCACCACGGGCGCGAGCTTTAGCAATTCGCGGCGGCTCAAACGCTTCAGTTTTTTCTCTTCGATGCTGGCCAAAACAGTCCTCGAATCCCCGCTGCTGGTGAAACACATCTGACGTCAGCGTGAGCTTTGAAGATACGCCGTATTGGATACCCAGAGAACCTGTCTGAAGCAAGAATGGCGATGCCGAATTGTAAACGAGCCAGAAGCCTGCCTGCCTGATATTTTGCCGGCGTCGCCCGCCTGAAGCCATTCGTCATTACGAGTGCCCTTCAGGCCGAGGAATCGCGCCCTGGCGTCGACCCTTGTCGCGCGGGCGCCCCGCCGCGAGGTCCTTTCGCTCTGGTAATATCGAATTTTGGGCGGAGGCGGCTGTGGTGAGCCCCAATTCTGCGCCACATTTTATGCGGAGGAATTCATGAACGAAGCAGTGAATATTCCTGTGGGTGCGCGGCGCAACGAGGATATCGCGCTGGACATGATGCGGTTCATCGCCATGACCACCGGTTATGGCAAAACCGGCTCTGCCGGGGCCGGCTTCGGCTCCAGCGTGGCTTCCAAGCCCGAGGAGTACGCCACTCACCTGTTGGAACTGTACGGCCGCTGCCTCACCGCCGTGGAGCGCAAGAAGTAACGGACCTCTACAGCTCCCCAATTAATACTGCAGAGGACGCCAAGGACGCAGAGACTCCGAAATTCCTTTTGTAACTCTCTGCGTACTCGGCGTCCTCCGCGGTTTTGGTCTGCAAACAAAAGCCGCGGGAAATTCCCGCGGCTCAACAAAACATTGTGATCGGAATCAGCGGCGCTTGCGAGAGCTCTTGCGCTTCGCTTTGCCTTTGCGTGCCGACGACTTACCCCGGCTGCGGCCGCCACCTCTCTTGGCCGCCTTCTTCTTGCCGCCGCGCTTTTTAGCTCCGCCTTTTTTCGCACGGGCCGCTGGACGCTTCGTTGCCGCCCTGCGCGCGGGTGCTTTTTTCTTTGCGGGAGCGCGTTTAGCGCCGCCCCCTCCGCCCCCGCCTACGGGGGATTCCTCCGGTTCCGGCGTCATCGCCGGCATGGAGGGCGCTTCACCGGAGCTGCTTACCGGCTCCTCTTCCTCTTCTTCCTCTTCTTCGTAATCTTCCTCCAGCGACTCGCCGTAGGAACCGGTGTCGCCGAACTCGTCCATATCATCGTCTCGCCCGTACAGTGTCTCATCCAAAAATCGCATGGCTCCTCCTGATCTCCGCTGCGAAAGTTGCCGCCACCGCGCGGCAACTCCTGCCCATTAGGAAATTAAACAAGACTGCCGGACTACATCGCCACTGCGCCGCACGAAAAGCGTCTTCGCGAATGGCGCGCGATTATAGCATAGCGATTCCGCAACACACCGTGATGTGCCGCACCCGCATATTACACCTTATGCAGAGACTGCGTCGGTGGTGAGAAGCGGAAACTTCTTCAGGGATTTTCCTGGATTACCAGCACGGCGCCGGCGCGCAAGTTAGCCGCCACCTTGCCGTTGGTGCGCCGCAGCGCCGCCACGGTGGTGTTGTACTGGTTGGCAATGCTGTACAGAGTTTCGCCTTGGCGCACTTTATGCAGAATCTTCTTATTGCCTGAGGCGGACGCGCGTAACTTGCTGCTGCGCTTGTACTTATTCCGCACATGGGTGGAAACGACCTCGCGTTCTCCAGGAGCCAGCGGCCGGTGCAGGTAGAGCACGGCACCGGGGCGCAGCTTTTTCCCAACTCGGGGATTCCAGCGGCGCAGGCGCGCTACCGGAACGCCAAAATCGTCCGCCACCGAGGTTAAAGTGTCGCCTCGGCGCACCCGGTAACGCGTGAGATGGCGCGAGTACGCGATCGCTTCCACTTCACGCCCGGCGGCCACGGGAATAATCAACTTCGTGCCCGATTCCAATTCTCTACCGTCCAGGCTGTTGGCCTCCGCTATGGAACGCGAGGTGGTGTGATAGCTGCGCGCCACGCTGGCCAGAGTTTCGCCTTCGGTCACGGTGTGGTAGCGCCACCACACCCGCTTGTCGCGAGGAATTGCCGCAATCGCCGCCTGGAATTTTTCCGTGGTGCCCGCCGGCAGATGCAGGTCGAAGCTGCCTTCACGCGGCGTGGTCATGCGCAGCAGGCTGGGATTTAACTCCTGTAGCGTGGTCACCGAAGTGTCCACGCATTCCGCCACCAGGCGAAGATCCACCGGATAATTAATGGTCACCGTGTCTGCCGGGATTGGCTTGTCAGGAACAATTTGATCCAGCCCATATTGCGCCGGGTTCTTGGCCATGATGGCCACAGCGATGATGATAGGCACGTAGTTGCGGGTTTCCGCCGGCAGCACGTTGCGCCGGTACAGTTCCCAGAAATCGGCATAGCCGGTGCGCTGCACAGCCTGCATCACCGTGAGCGGCCCGGAGTTGTAGGCAGCCATGGCCAGGTACCAATCGCCAAATTCCTTGTACAGGTCTTTCAGGTGGCGGGCGGCGGCGCGGGTGGATTTTTCGGGATCCTGGCGCTCATCCACCCACCAGCTGCGCTCCAGGCCATAACCTCGTGCGCGGCTGGACATGAACTGCCACAATCCGCGGGCGCCCACATGCGAGAGAGCCACGGGGTGGAACCCGGATTCCGCTTCCGCCAGATAAATCAGGTCCTGGGGCACGCCTTCCTCTTTCAGCACCCGGCGGATCATGTCGCTATACAGCCCGGCGCGGGTCAGCGCGCGCTCCAGCACGCCCCGGCCACGGGTGGAAAAATAGTTGACGTATCCGGCCACGGCATCGTTCATGGTCAGCGGCAGGTCGGAGTGAATCTGGCGGATTTCCTCCGCCGCTTTGGCCTTGAGGTTGGGGTCCACCGGAAAGGTGATCTGGTTGGTCTCGTCAATCGGGGCGGGTTCCGACTTCTGCTCCGTAAAACCATCGCCCTGTCGCAGTGCCACCAGCTCCAGGCTGTTTACGCCATCCACAATCTTGTCAAATTCTTTCTGCAGACGCTCGTCGGAGCTGGCACCGCCCGGGGCCTGGGTGAGGATATCGAAGGCGCGGTCGAAATTGGCTTTGGCCGCTTCCAGATGGCCCGCCGAGTAATTGGCCTGACCGGCCTGATATTGCTCGTCGGCCTGCGCAACCAGCGCAGCAATCGGGTCAGCGTTGGTCACGGCGGGAGGCGGCGCCTCCTGCGGTTTGGGATCAGGAGCGGGTATAGCAGCAGGCTTGGGTTGAATCGGAGGAGCAACAGGCAGAGGAGGCGCTATTGCCACCACCTGCCTTTTGGCTGCCGTTTGGCAGGAGGCGCTTCCCAGAGCCAGGGCGATGAGCAGCGGGGCAAACCAATAGAGCTGTCGAATCCTCATGCGCCTCTAGGACTTAGGACCTTTCGCCTGGCTTTTGATTCCGGAACTGCTGGAATCGTACTACGGCTTTTTTCGGCGGGTCAATCGAACAAAGGTACCGTGGTTACCTTCCCTTGGTCCTTGTTCTCCCGCGAGACACCCCCTGCACTGCCTCGAAGCCAAAGAGAGCCAGAGCCACAGGCCACGGTTGCCTCAGGAATCCAGGAGTCAGGCGTCGGGAGTCAGGAGTTAGGAAAGGCAAATCACAGCGCAGGCGCAGGGGAACGCCTCGCTCAGTTGCCTGGCTTGGAGGGGTGTGACTGATCCAGGCGCACCACCTGTGCCCCTGGGGGCTGTTGCAGGTCGAACTGCTCATTGGTGAGCGGATGGTTGATCTGCAGCTTCACCATGTTAAGCACGATGGAATATTCCTCCTGCGGACGCCATATCTGAATGACGGAAGGGAACTTAAAGCCGTTGTAATCGCGCAGGTCGCTATAGCGGGTGTCGGTGGCCACATAGCCCTTCTGGTCGTACATCAGCTGGCGGTCGGCCTGCAGGTTGACGCGGTTGAAGATGATTTTGCGCTGCAGGTACCAGCCGTGCCCGTCTTTGCTGATGACATCAAGCTCGTAATCGGGTTGCTGCATCCATTTGTGAGTTTTAGGGTCCTGCACCTCCTCATACCCGTTTTCCACCACCGCGATGTCCTGGGGGCTGATCTGGCGCAACAGCAGGGAATCGTAAATCTGCTGCGGCCGTATGTTTTCCAGGGGCTGGCTGGAGGGCAAAACCACATCGTTGCGGCCGACAAAGAACTTGTTCTTGACCGGAATCCAGAGCTTGAAGGTCTCGCCGTTGCTCACCATGTCAAAGGCGCGGTTGCGCACAATGGGCATAAGGCCGATCATGCGCATCATCTCCGGCTTGCGCACCAGCACATAGCCGCGAATCTGCTTGTATTCCGTGATCTTGCCCTTTACTTCGCCGCCCACCGAGGTGTCAATGTCCACGGTGGCATTGAGGGTGTGGATCCGGTTGGCCTGGGAGTTGATGTCCTCCACCAGTTGGTCACGGGTAGCGGTGAGCAGCTTGGCCGTGCTTATCCGGTTCTCCACCTTGCGTGAGCGGAACAGGCAGCCGCTCAACGGGATAACCACAAATAGCAGCAGGAGAACGCGGTGGCGCAGTGGGAAGGCCATGCAGCAGTTGCGATGAATATTAGAGCTCCCCAAAAGTATATAACGTGCCGCTGGCCCCGTACGGTGGACTGTGGAGCGGCAAAGCTCTTTAGATGCAAGGGGAAACGCGGTGATGCGCGCCGCTTACCTCATCACGTTAACCGCTTTGCGAT
>DATEGI010000165.1:0-22512 GCA_035280205.1 Terriglobales bacterium
TATCAAATGTGGCAGCTGCTCACGCCCTTCTTCTCCAGGTAGCGCTGGTGGTATTCCTCGGCGCGATAGAAGGTGGACGCAGGAGCGATCTCGGTCACGATAGGCTGGCGAAAGCGCTTCTGCCAGCGCTCCCGTGAAGCGCGTGCGGCCCTTTCCTGTTCCGGACTGTGAAAGAAAATAGCCGAACGGTATTGTGTGCCGAAGTCAGGGCCCTGGCGGTTGGGCGTGGTGGGGTCGTGCATCTGCCAGAAGTGATCCAGCAACTTGTCGTAGGAAATTTTGGCGGGATCGAAGGTGATCTCCAGCGCCTCGGCGTGGCCGGTGTTGTCGGTGCAGACGTCGTGGTAAGTGGGATTGGGGAGGGAACCGCCAGTGTACCCAACCTGGGCATCTATTACTCCTGGCAGCGCGCGAAAAGAAGCTTCCACTCCCCAAAAACAGCCGGCGGCGAAGGTGGCTTTTTCCATGAGATCTCCCTTGGGGATTTGATTCAGTTAGCGCAAGGATCGATTCATCAGCGAGTTTCAAGTTTCCAGTTTCAAGACTCAAAATCGCATCAGTCCGCTCGAAACTTGAACGTCAAAACTGGAAACTGCCTCACTGCGTCATACGCATGGCGAGCTGCTTCTGGGTCGGCGTCATCTGGTTCCACAACATTTCCAGGTCGTGCGACAAGTAAGAATTGTTGGGCTCCTGGCGCAGGGCCAAAGCAAACCATTTATAGGCGACTGAGCGGTCCAGGGGGACGCAGTGTCCGGTGGCATACATACTGCCCAGGGTGCTCTTGGCTTTGGCGCTGCCTCCGTCCACCGCCTGGCGCAAGTAGCTGAGAGCGCGATCGCAACTTTGCGGGACACCCTGGCCGTAGAGATACTTCTGCGCGCTGGTGAGTAAAGCAGCGTTTTGAGCGTCCGCAGAATTGGGCTCGCTCGTGTTGGCCGCAGGACGCGGTTTCGGCTGCGGTTTGGCCGGAGCGCTGGGCGCTTTGGCAGTTGCGGCCGTTTCGCTCAGGGCGGCCGGAGGGACATTCTGCTTCGGTACCGCTTTTTGGATGTCGGCAGGGCTGGGCGGCGGAGCTACAGCCCGCGAGGCGGCTCCGTCTGGGGCGGCGGAACCGGTACTGGAAGCCCCAGTCGACGCGTTGGCGACGCCTGAGTTCTCCGCGGCGGCGGGATTGGAATTAGGGGCAACTGCGGCCGCATCTTGCTTTTCCTGGCCGATCTTGCTGCGGGCCGTCTGCACGATCCCGGCAAGGTGACTGCGGTCCAAGCCGCCAGTGCGGGTTTGCCACCACACCAACCCCGCCGCCACGGCTAATACCACCAGGAACAGGTAAAGCCCCCAGTGGCTGACCGAGGCTTCCTCGTCAAGCAGGTAGCTGCTGAGGTCGGGCTCGTCACTCAGACCGAGAAAGGAGGGTCCATGAAGGTTGTGGTCGGCTTCAACATCGGCCTCCGCTGCTGCTACCGAGTGTTGTGAACCGTTAGCGCGGGCGGCCACTGGTTGCTCTGCAGGCTTGGGCTGAAGCAGAGGAATGCCACACTTGCCGCAGAACGTATTTTCGAACGGGTTTTCACTCCCACATCGGGGACAAAAGGTGGTTATCATAACTGGCGACGGGTGGCACTCCCATTATCCCCCAATTAGATGTGAGCTGACGAAATTAAGTTCTCCGTCCGGGAGCTTGTCTTTACACCCCTCCGGGCAGCGTGTTAGTCTCGTAACTGGTTACAAAAAGACGAGAAGATAGGAGTGCGGCAGGTTCAGTGCTAGCCCGAGAGCAGAAGAAATCCCTCATTGATCAGTACGGCACGCATGCTACCGACACCGGAAGCCCGGAAGTCCAGATAGCGCTGTTGAGCGAGCGGATTGGTCAGCTGACGGAACACTTTAAGACGCACAAAAAAGATCATGCCTCCAGGCGTGGTCTGCTCATGCTGGTCAGCAAGCGGCGGCGCTTGCTGGACTACCTGAAGAAATACGACTCCGAGCGATACCAGACCGTCATTCAGAAACTCGGCATTCGCAAGTAGTTGTGTCTACGGGAAACCCGCAGGGCGGGTCCGCCGGGAGCCGGCCCCAGATTCACCTAGAGGGGCGGACCGGGGCTCGTCCGCAAGTTGCGTCGAAATCGGTCACATTGGAACTACCCTCCCCGGCCCTGGCCTGTTGCGTACAGCCTCGTCTAAGAAATTCCTGGAAGGAAAAACATGAAACAAGAAGTCTCAGTTGAACTCAGCGGCGGCAAACAACTCACATTGGAAACCGGCAGGCTGGCTAAGCAGGCGCACGGCGCTGCCGTGGTGCGCTGCGGCGACAACGTCATACTGGCCACGGCCGTGGCCAATCAGGAGCCCCGCGAAGGCATTGATTTTTTTCCACTTACCGTGGATTACCGGGAGTACACCTACGCCGGCGGGCGCATTCCGGGCGGCTTCATCAAGCGCGAAGGACGGCCCAGCGAGCGCGAAATTCTCACCAGCCGGCAGATTGACCGGCCCATACGGCCGCTGTTCCCCGACGGCTTTCGCAATGAAACTCAGGTCATCTCCTTTGTCCTCTCGGCCGACACGGAAAACGACCCCGACGTGCTGGCGATTAATGGCGCTTCTTGCGCCCTCACTCTGTCCGATATTCCGTTTCAAGGACCTGTGGGCGCGGTGCGGGTAGGGCTGGTTAACGGCCAGTTTGTGATCAATCCCAACTACGAAGAAATGCGCAGTGGGCTGCTGCGGTTGATGGTGGTGGGCACCTCCGAAGGCATCGTGATGATCGAAGCCGGCGGCAGCCAGGTGCAGGAACAGACCATCGTAGACGCCATCGAATTCGGGCATAACGAAATCAAGAAGATCTGTGCCGCCATCAACGAGTTGAGGGAGCGGGTGGGCAGGCCCAAGCGCGCCTTTACCGCGCCCGAGATTGACGAGGCCTACTATAAGCAGTTGCGCTCCAAGGTCGAGTCCCGGCTGTCGGACGCGCTCGATACCAAGAAACATCCCAAGGCGGAAAGCTACGATCTGGTAAAGGCTTACAAGAAGGAACTGCTGGAGGCCCTGCCGGAGGAAGATGCCGAAGCCCGGGAAAAGCTGGCCAAGTACTACGAGCTTATTCGGGAGCGGATTTTCCGCGACCAGGTGATTGGCAAGAAGCGGCGCCCCGACGGGCGGGCGTTTGATGAAATCCGCCCGATTTCGATCGAGGTTGGGGTGCTGCCGCGCACCCACGGCTCGGCCATCTTCACCCGCGGCGAGACCCAGGCGCTGGTTACCACCACACTGGGCACCGCGGAAGACATGCAGCGGCTGGAAGTGTTTGAGGGCGAGGCCAAAAAGCGCTTCATGCTGCACTACAACTTCCCGCCCTTCTCGGTTGGAGAAGTCGCGTTTCTGCGCGGGGCGGGACGGCGGGAAATTGGCCACGGCGCCCTGGCGGAGCGCTCAGTCAGCGCAGTGCTGCCGGCGGAAACCGATTGGCCGTACGCCATGCGCGTGGTTTCCGACATCCTGGAATCGAACGGTTCTTCCTCCATGGCCACGGTTTGCGGCGCGTCGCTTTCGCTGATGGATGCTGGCGTGCCCCTGACCTCGGCAGTGGCGGGCATCGCCATGGGCCTGGTGAAGGAGGACAACGACTACGCTATCCTGACCGACATCGCCGGCGCCGAAGACCATTACGGTGATATGGACTTCAAGGTGGCGGGTACGCGCGAGGGCATTACCGCGCTGCAGATGGACATCAAGGTCAGCGGCATTACCCCGGCCATCATGGCGGAGGCGCTGGCTCAGGCGCAACGCGGACGCATGTTCATCCTTGACAAGATGAACGAGGCCTTGCCGGAAGCGCGTTCCAAGGTTTCCACTTATGCGCCGCGCTTCTATACCCTGCAGATTCCGGTGGACAAAATCCGTGACCTGATCGGGCCGGGCGGCAAGATGATTCGCAGCATCATCGAACAGACCGGGGTCAAGATTGACGTGGAGGATTCAGGCCGCGTCAATGTGGCTTCCAACGACCAGGCTTCGGCGGCCAAGGCGCTGCAGATTATCGGCGAACTGACCGCCACAGCGGAGGTGGGGAAGACCTACCTGGGCAAGGTTTCGCGTTTGGCCGACTTTGGAGCCTTCGTGGAAATCCTACCCGGCACCGACGGCCTGCTGCACATCAGCGAGGTCGCCGAGCACCGCATCAAGGATATCCGCGATGAACTCAAGGAAGGCGATCAGGTGCTGGTGAAGGTGCTCTCCATCGAGGGCAACCGCATCCGGCTGTCGCGCAAGGCCATCCTCAAGGAGCAGCGCGCCAAGATGGGCGGAGGCGCAGCCGAGGCGACGGAGGAACATGCCGCCGGCAGCATGACCATTGAAGGCGGCGGCGAGTATCCAGAGACCACCGAAGAGCACGAGCCTAACTTTAATCGCGTGGAAGCTCATCATGGGGAAGGGCGGCCGAGCGGAGGGCGGGAAGGCCGTCCGGGAGGCGACCGCGGGCGCGGAGGCCGGGGCCACAACGGCCGCGGCGGACGCGGCGGACGGCGCCGGCACTAAAACCGGGTTCTGACGCGAGCGCCGCCGGAGCCAATTCGCAATCAATCAAGGGCCGCGTGCAAACGCGGCTTTTTGATTGAATAATGAAGGATTATGCCCTGCCTGTGGTGACAATCCTCTGATTCGGCCAAGAACAGCTGCTACCTTCCTGGATTTCAAGTGATATCACCTGATACTTTTTTCGGGCTATAGGCAACCCGACCTTAGAGGCACCCCTCATCAAACGTCAGATATGGACACGGTAAGCTTCCGGCAACCAAGCGGCCGGGGCGAAAACCATTTATATGCCGAGGTCGCCTGCCATCTGTCGCGAATTACGCAGCCTGCCGTCCAGCGTGGGGCTGGCGGTGGAGTGCCTGGACGGGAGCTTCGCTTTTTATCGCGTTCGGGGAAGCACTCTGGAGAGAATTCAAGAAATGGAGAGAACCTGGACGGAGGTGCCGTCAGAAGACATTCTGCAGCACCTGGTGCTGCACACTCCGGTTGCGGTCTGGCTGGAGAGCCGCATGGTCTTAAAGCCGGCGGATTGGGTAAAACCTTACTTCCATACTGAATAGGTGAGGCTTATGTACAACTATTTGCAGCCAGGAGTGGTGGTAAAAGATAAGGCCGGAATCCGCAAGGCAATTACGCGCATTGACGGCGACAAGGTCTACTGGGTGTATAGCGGGCGCAGCGACCGGCGGCAGCACGCGGCCGACTACGAGCGCTTTATCGACACCCACTTCGTAATCGCAGACCTGCGTACGGGTATGCCGGAAGCAGCGTAGAGTTCCCGGTGGACGTTCCCGGCCCAACTATTTCCCCGCATGCGCGAAGGAGACTTGCGCCTTCGCGACAGCCGGCGATAACCCCATCACGTTCCAACGGACGTGATGGGACGCCGGCGCCTGGCAAAATTGACGATTGAAGATTTTCGATTGATGATTGCCCAAAGTTTCGTGTGAACCTTGAGGCGTCCTCCGGCACGCGAGATCCTCAACTTCTAATTCGCGAAATGTAGCCTTTTGTTCTCCAGGCGTATACTCACGCTGCTTCATGTGCTCATTCAGGAGGCTGGCGATGGTGAAGGTCAGCGTGTTCTATCCCAACCGCAAAGGCGCGCGATTTGACATTGAGTATTACTGCGACCGCCACATGCCCCTCGTGCAGCGCCTGGTGGGAGCGGCGCTGAAGGGAGTGAGCGTGGAAAACGGTATTTGCGGCGAGGCACCGGGGTCACCGCCCACATACGTCGCCCTGGGACACCTGCTGTTTGATTCTGTGGAAGCATTCCAGGCCAGCTTTGGTCCCCACGTGCAGGAAATCATGGCCGACATACCGAAGTACACCAACGTAGAACCCGTCATCCAGATCAGCGAAGTGAAGCTGTAGCCGGCGCTGTCGCTCAGCGCAGCGGGCTGGGCCGGTTGGCGAGCACCAGGCGAAGCCGGTTGGAGACGGTGCCCAGACAAGCTGGATTTCCAACATAAGTGAAGTCGTACGAATAAGGGCTGAGCGCCGAAGATAGCGCCGGGTAGGCGTGGAAAAAATCCTCCGACGCTTCCAGAATACCCAGGCGTGTGCCATCGCTCAGCAACAGCGTATAGGTAAATTGAACGCTGCGGTTGTGCCAGCAGTTGGTCTCGATGCCGCGGACATCCATCCATTGGTAGCTGCGCACGCTGTTGAACCAGGAAGGCCGATAGCAGATGCGGCTGGGCGTGAGATAGAAGTATCGGGTGGCGCCCACGATTCCGATGGGCGTCGCAATCGCCAGCAGCACAATCAGGAACTTCACCAGAGCGAGGTTTGACGACTTGAAATTTGTTCCGTGAGGGCCTTCGAGGGTCAGAGCGCGACGGGCTGGCGGGATCAGCCACACCATCGCATTCCCGATCAGCAGGCCGGCTGCGATGGCGGGAAACCCCGGGATTACATGGGTGACAATGTTTCCCCAACGTGTGCCGTCGAAGAGGAAAGCATCGGGCGGACGAAACTGCGCGCGCAAGGCCAGCAACAGTTCGACCAGGCCGATCCATGTACTGCCCACGCCAATAACGGCAAAAAGGATGAGCGGAAGATTCCACGCGCTGCGGCGCGCGGCCAGGCGCTGAGCCCGGCGCGCTTGGATGTCGGATGGCACAGTTTTAGCGACCAAACCCTGCAAGGCAGAGCCCGAGCCTCACCACGAGGCGGAGCTTTAGACCGTCGCCACCCCGACGACGGCCCGCTTAGGGAAAAGCTGGCCGATTCTCCGCATTTGGGCGCCCACGCCGCGCAGTTTCTCTTCAATGCGCTCGTAGCCGCGGTCGATGTGATAAACGCGGTCAATAATGGTTTCGCCATCGGCCACCAGCGCGGCCAGCACCAGGGAGGCGGATGCGCGCAGGTCGGAAGCCTGCACCGCGGCAGCGCTCAGCGGCGTCTTGCCGCTTACAATGGCGCGCCGGCCCTCCACCTTGATATCGGCGCCCATGCGCACTAGCTCCAGGGCGTGCATGAACCGGTTTTCGAAAATATTTTCGGTGATCACCGAGCTGCCCTGAGCCTGGGTAGCCAGCGCCATGTACTGCGCCTGCATGTCAGTAGGGAAGCCGGGATACTCTTCGGTGTTAATGTCAGAAGCCTTGAGCTCGCCGTTGCCGATCACGCGCACCGCATCTACCGCGGGCACAATCTTGATTCCGACTTCCTCCAGTTTCTGCAGCAGGGCCTGCAGGTGACGCGGCTCGCAGCCGGCCACGTTGAGATCGCCGCCGGTAAGCGCGGCGGCAATGATGAACGTGCCTGCCTCAATGCGGTCAGGGATGATGCGATGGCGGGCGCCATGCAACTTCTCGACGCCCTGCACGCGAATGGTGGCAGTGCCAGCGCCTTCAACCTTAGCGCCCATCTTGTTGAGCAGGGCGGCCAGGTCGGCCACTTCGGGCTCGCGGGCGCAGTTCTGCATCACGGTTTCGCCTTCCGCCAGGCAGGCAGCCATGAGCAGGTCTTCGGTACCGGTGACGGTTATTTTGTCGAAAAAGATTTCCCCGCCACGCAAGCGCTTGGCGTGAGCCAGCACATATCCGTGCTCATGTTCGATGGTCGCGCCCAGCTTCTCCAGTCCCTTAATGTGCAGATCAATGGGGCGAGCGCCGATAGCGCAGCCGCCGGGCTGGGAGACACGGGCACGCCCCGTACGCGCCACCAGCGGCCCCAGCACCAGGGTGGAGGCGCGCATGGTTTTGACTAAGTCGTAGGAAGCTTCCGGCGAAATCAGGTCGCGGCAGCAGATGGTGGTGCGGTGGTGGGCGCGTCCATAGCCCAACTCCACCTCCGCTCCCATGGCGGCCAGCAGCTTGCGAGTGGTTTCAATATCCTGGACCTGGGGAATGTTCTCCAGGATGACAGGCTCTTCGGTGAGCAGGGCGGCGGCCATGGCAGGCAAGGCTGCGTTCTTCGCCCCGCTGACGCGGATAGTTCCGAGCAGCGGGTTACCGCCGCGCACGACGAATTTGTCCACGGTTAAATAAGCCCCATGTCAGTTTTCCCGCTAACAGGTTTTCCGGGATTACGAGCCCATTGTAGCCACAACCTGAGCCCTGGCGATTAGTAAATTCACTTAGTTCGATGACCGTTGGTGCGATGACGAAGAGCGCTGGCGATGGCCTTCCGGACATGACCTTTGGCGGAGCGCAGGCAATTTTCCGCTTCTCGGGGGCCTACCCCCGCCTGCAGCATCACCAGGGCAACGGGCACGCGATTGCCCGCCAGACGCAGGGTGCGGCGGGCCTGGCCCTCATCCACCTCCGCCGCGTTTTCCAGGATGGAGATGCCACGCTGCACCAGTTTCCGGTTCTTCAGATGCACGTTGACCATCAGGTTGCCGTACACGTAGCCCAGGCGGGCCATGGCGCCGGTGGAAAGCATATTCAGCACCATTTTCTGTGCAGTTCCGGCCTTCATGCGGCTGGACCCAGCCACGACCTCGGGTCCGACTTCTACCACAATGGAAATGTCGGCTGCCTTGCTAAGGGCAGAGTTACGGTTGCAGGTGACCGCCACGGTCTTGGCGCCTTGCCGGCGCGCGTACTCCAAGGCGGCGACGGTATAGGGGGTGCGCCCGCTGGCGGCGATGGCAACGACAACGTCGTGCTTGCCGGGTTTCTTGGCCGCCATATTGCGGCGGCCAAGGGCGCGCGAATCCTCATTAGCCTCAACCGCGGCTCCCAATGCCTTGGTGCCGCCGGCCATCACAAACTGCACCATGCGCGGGTTAGTGTTGAACGTGGGAGGGCACTCGGCGGCATCCAGGGCAGCGATGCGGCCGCTGGTTCCGGCACCGACATAAATGAGCCGCCCGCCGCGCTCCAGTGAAGTGGCGATCAAGTTAATGCTGCGGGCGATCTGGGGCAGGGTGCGACGCACGGCGGGCGCTACCCGGGCATCCTCGGCGTTGATGAGGCGGGCGATCTCGAGAGAAGAGCTGGTGTCCAGGCGGGCGGCAGCAGAATTGCGCGCTTCCGTGCGCAGGCGGGAAATGTTGACGGGGGTGCGCTTCATTCCTTTGTTCCGCGCTCCGCGCCTGAGCGCAGTTGCTTGCCGGTGAGGACTTCGCGCAGCGCCCAATCAATGCGGCCCAGGGACTGTTCGATACGCTGGATGTGCTCCTTATCCCTGGTCATATATGCCGAATATTGAATGACCTGCAGGTCATTACGCACGTGGTGGTTCATGTCGGCGATTACTTCCAGCCTCTCGGCCAGATAGCGGTTTTGCCGGCGCTGATAAGACCAGACGATTGCACCGCAAAGCGTACCCAAAACCATGGCATCCAGAATGGGAAAAACAGGCTGGGGGTGAAACGAAATCACTAACAGGTCAGAGAGGTAGCCGAGCACGGCGACGGTAATAGCGACCACTGCCGCCACTCGCCCGGCGCTGCGGCGGATTCGGACCGTGTGGCCGCTCAGCCCAGGGCTTCCACCACCGAGTCGTGAAACTTCGGGCGCACCTGCTTGATGGCCTGGTTGCTGTGATCCGGCCAGGTACGGTTGGTCAGCAGGGTAATTGCGAGCTGAAGTTCTGGAGCGATCCATAGGGAAGTTCCAGTGTAGCCCAGGTGGCCGAACGCCGTGGGCGACAAATAACGCCCGGACTGGGAGGGCTGCGAAGGCGTATCCCAGCCCAGGGCACGGGAAGTGCCCGGCGGCTGGCGGCGGGTGAAGAGCGCCAGAGTTTCCGGCCGCAGGATAGGGCGTGCGCCGTTCAGCATAGCGTGCGCGAAGAGGGCAACGTCGGCAGCGGGAGCGAAGACTCCCGCGTGGCCGGCAACGCCGCCCAGGACGCTGGCGTTTTCGTCGTGTACTTCGCCCTGCACAACGCGATGGCGGAAGGCGCGATCATCCACCGTGGGCGGAATTTGCGCCCGCCAGGCGGCAGGAGGGCAATAACCAGTGCGCGCCATACCCAGAGGGCCGAAGATTTCGCGCTGGCAGAAGCGGTCGAGCGGCTCGTCGGCCAGGCGGGCCAGCAGCTCGCCCAGGATGATGAAGCCGATGTCGCTGTATTCGGCGCGCGTGCCCGGATCGGCAGTAAGAGACGTGCTCAGACCGGCGCGAATCAGTTCTTCACGGTTATGTGTCCGCTCAAACAGGCGCTCATAGGCGGGCAGGCCGGAAGAGTGCGCCAGCAGCATGCACACAGTCACTTCTTCGCGGCGCGGGTCATCGCCGGCGAATTCGGGCAGCAGGGAAACGACCGGCGCTTCCAGGTCGAGCTGCCCGCGTTCGTAGAGCAGCATGGCCATGGGCGTGGTGGCTACGACCTTGGAAACCGAGGCGAGGTCGAAGATGGTGTCAGCCTGGGTCGAGGGTGAGCCGGCATCGTAGGTGAACCGGCCCAGGCCCTTGAGCGCGACCAATCTGCCACCATGCAGCACAGAAACCGCGCAGCCGGGAAAGGCGCGCTCGCTGACGGCTTGTTGCAAAATGGCAAACGCTTTGGAGAAGCGTTGATCCTGGGCGCCGTAGTCGGCCTGGGGCAGCAGGGGCGAGCTTTGGGCAGAGGGGGGCAAGATTTTGGCGAATACTTAGCACGCTTATAGCAAAGTGCAATGGAGGAAGCAAAAGCCAGGATAGTAGTCTAGAGCTACGAGCCAGTATGGGCGACGACACAAACGTGCGGCCGGATGTTTGCAACCTGCTAAGGAGAGAGCCGCCATTTCGTGCGTGTATAGGCAACACGGAAGCCCTTGCGCTCGGCATTGCGATGAGAATCGCTGCCCGGTTCGGCCACAAGCATGGCGAGGTCGCAGCCATGAGTTGAGGCGTAGCGCATGCGCTCGTACAGGAGAGCCGTCTGCAGGCCACGGTGCCGCAGTTCGGGAACGGTGGCGGCTCCGGCAAACAGCGCAACCCCGCCGTGAATGCAGAGGAGGCCGGTGGCCCCGGGTACGCCATCCAGTTCGGCCAGAAAGCACACGCTATCGGCGCGCGCGGAAGAAATCGTTCCCACTTGCAGCATAAAGTCGCGCAGTTCAGGGTGTTCGTGGATCCAGCCTCGGGTGCTGACATCGCTCCAGAACTGGGCTTGGTCCGCTCCAGTAACCCGCACTTTGATGGAACTCTGGACCCCGCCGCCGGGCTGCTGCGCGGTGGGCTGATAGAGAACGCTGCTGATCTCAACCGGCCGGTAGTTGCGGCGGCAAAGCAGGTCCAGGGCGGCCACTCCCGCGAAGGGGCACACCTCGTGAAGCACCGGCGCCCCACGTTGCGCAAAAAAGCTTTCAATCGTGTCCAGAACGGCGGGTGTCAATTTCTCAAATATGCCCAGACCGAAGGTCTGAGTGACGGGGGAATCAGCCTGGTCGAACACCGCGTATGCACCGGCACATTCCATCCATTCGGCGCCGCTCCGAGGAAAGAGGCGGCGGCGGGACTCCGCGTATTGCGCGCACGCATGTCCTTCGGCGCGCTCCAGGCGTCTGGCGAGTGCAAGGTCGGAAAACGGCATGGGCTCCGCTATCGTACAGCGGACGAATTCGATCGCCAATCCACCCGCCTGGCATCGATTTGGTATTGGTTAAACTTTCGCGGTGCAGGCGCACGGGAGCGAGGAGAGCGCAATGAGAGTGCTGGGCTACACCTGGGCAGGAGTGCGAACCAGTGATTTGAAATCAGCAGCAGGCTTCTTTTCCGATGTACTCGGCCTTTCGGTCATCCACCAGGGGAGGGACCTGGTCCAATTTGAGATGCCCTCGGGACAGTTATTCGAGGTGTTCGGCTCGGGGAGCCGTTATTATCAGCTCCACGCTTGCCCGGTTCTGGGTTTCCAGGTGGAAAATGTGCGAGAAGCCAAGGAAGAGTTGGAGTCGCGAGGTGTTGAGTTCGTTACAGAAGTCTATGGCGACGAATCGGAGGCTTGGACTTACTTCCGCGGCCCCGATGGCTACTTGTATGAGCTGTGGCAGACGGAACGGCCTTTGAAGGCGCTGCGGAGCTAAGCGCGTGCTTCGGGCCCGGGATCGGCCGTCTCTTCTTCCACTGGTTTGAAGTACAGCCAGCGCAGCAGAATGTATCCCAGCACAAGAAGCGAAACAGAGCGGACTAATTCAGGCAGGGCATCCTGGAATGAGAAGCCCACTGCAGTAGTGTGATTGAGGACTCCACTATATTGCCGCCGGGTTACCCAGCCCGCAATCGGCGCGCTGAAGATGTAGGCAAAATGTAGAATGGCTGCTGAAAATATCCAGCCCAGAGCGATCGCTCCGACAAAGCTCTCCACCAGAGCCTTCTTAAGCCGGTTAAGCATGCTTCCTCCAGAAAATTCTGCCGCAGTAGCTGGTCAAGCTGCGAAAAGGGCCCAGACGGTATACCCACCGGGCTAGCAGCCATGCCGCTGAAAGGCTTATGAGGGCGGTGTAGAGATATGCGCATGAAATGACCAATGTGGTGCGATCGGCAAGCGTGAACGTTTTCGAGAAGTAGGGAATATCCAGGATTGCTATGGCAGTGAACAGGAAGCCAATGACCCTGGAAAGCGGAGCCCACAGCGCCAGGAGAACTCCCTCCACGGTCCAGAAGAGGAGCACGGCGATTGCAACGGCGGCAACGTGGGAAGCAGCTAGAACTTCACGCAGATCGGGCTTCACCGCATCTTCGGAAGCGTGTTTCATAAAATCAACCTGCCCGAACTCTGATTGCAGCACCGGGCGGGAACCAGAGGCAAGTTACAAATGTGGTCCACGAGGGCATATGCATGCGGCGCCGTGCCTGTCCCTTCGCCGCTGTCCGGCTGGTTACTTGAGAACCATACTCAGGTTGTGTAAAGTCGCGAGTACTCCAATTTCCACATTCGAACTGCTGTGAAACTGAACCGCAGGCTATCCCGCGCCTATGTTGCCATCGCCCTCTGCTTTACTGCATTAGTCCCCTTCACAGCTGCCAAAACCAGCAAAAAGGCCAGCGTATCGCTGCCGCAGGTGGACGGCGTGGTTCGCGACGCGATTGCCCAGCACCAGATCCCTGGGGCGGTAGTGCTCATTGGCCACAACAGGCATGTGATTTACCGCAAGGCCTTCGGCATGCGGTCGCTGGAGCCCCGGCGCGAGCCGATGACGATAGACACAATCTTCGACCTGGCCTCGCTGACCAAGGTGATCGCCACCACACCCTGCGTGATGCAGTTGATGGAGGAGGGAAAGATCCGGCTCAATGATCCGGTAGTGCGCTACCTGCCGGAGTTCGGAGCCAACGGCAAGCAGGACATCACGGTGCGGCAGTTGCTGGTCCACTATTCCGGGCTGGCGCCGGACTTGGACTTGACCCAGCCCTGGCAGGGCAAGGACACCGCCTACCAGATGGCGTTTCAGGAGAAACCGGCCAACCTGCCGGGAGCGCGTTTCGTTTACAGCGACATTAACTTTATTATGCTGGGCGCGCTGGTGGAGAGAATCAGCGGCACGCCGCTGAACGACTATGCCGAGCAGCACATCTTCAAGCCCCTGAAGATGACGCACACACAGTTCCTGCCGCCTCACGCCTGGATTCGCAAAATCGCGCCTACGCAGTACGACGAGCACAACGTGATGCTGCGCGGAGTGGTGCACGACCCCACGGCGCGGCGCATGGGTGGAGTAGCGGGGCACGCGGGCCTGTTCTCCACGGCTGACGACCTGAGCAAGTACTGCCAGGCGCTGCTCGACGGCAAGCTGCTTTCACCGCTCACCATCGAAAAAATGAGCACGCCGCAGCAGCCGCCCAACGCCACCGACGTGCGCGGTCTGGGCTGGGACATTGACACGCCTTTCTCTACCAATCGCGGCGAACTGCTGCCCGTGGGCTCGTTCGGGCACACCGGCTTCACCGGCACCTCGGTGTGGATTGACCCCACCACCGACACCTACATCATCATTCTGGCCAATGGTGTGCACCCGCGGGGGATGGGCACGGCGGTTCCGTTGCGCACCAAGGTGGCGACAGCGGTGGCGGCGTCGCTGCGCCTGACTGTTTCAGAAAAAGAGCAGCTGCGGCTGGCACGCCTGACCGGTTACAACGAAGCCGATGCGGCCTCGCGCAATGTGCAAGGCCGCGAAGGCGACGCCAAGAGCGGCATTGATGTGCTGGAAGCGGGCAACTTCGCCCTGGATATTTTCCAGGGCAAAAGCACGCAGAAGCGCATCGGCCTGCTCACCAACCAGACCGGCGCGGACGCCCAGGGCAACCGCACCATTGACGTTCTGGCCAAAGCCCCCGGGGTTTCGCTGGTGGCGATTTTCAGCCCTGAGCACGGCGTGACCGGGGCGCTCGATACTACCCAGGCCGGCAACACGGTGGATGCCGCCACCAAGATTCCGGTGTACAGCGTGTACGGCGCGACGGATGCGCAGCGCCGGCCTTCGCTGGATGTGCTCAAGACCCTGGACGCGGTCTTCATTGACCTGCAGAACGCGGGCGCTCGCTTCTACACCTACGAGACCAGCATGGGCTATTTCCTGGAGGAGGCGGCCAAAGCGGGAATCGAGGTGGTGGTGCTGGACCGGCCTAATCCCATCACCGGGTCCATCGTGCAGGGGCCGGTTTCCGACCCGGGCACGGCTAGTTTCGTGAATTATTTCCAGGAACCCGTGCGGCACGGCATGACCATGGGCGAGCTGGCGCAGATGTTCAATTCCGAGCTCCACGTCAATGCCAAGCTCACGGTGGTGCCCATGCAGGGCTGGCAGCGTGGCGACTGGTACGACTCCACTTCGCTGCCCTGGATCAATCCTTCTCCCAACCTGCGCAGCCTGACTGAAGCCACGCTTTATCCGGGAGTAGGGCTGGTGGAATACACGAACGTTTCCGTGGGGCGCGGCACCGATACACCGTTCGAACTGCTGGGCGCGCCTTGGATCAAATCGCGCGAGCTTGCCGACTATCTGAACGCGAGAGAAATTCAGGGCGTGCGCTTTGTGCCCGTGGACTTCACTCCAGATTCGAGCATTTACGCACACCAGCTCTGCCATGGGGTGAACCTGGTGCTGCTGGACCGCAGTGTGCTGGATGGGCCGGAAATGGGCGTAGAGCTGGCCTCGGCGCTGCACAAGCTTTATGGCGCGGCTTATGACATGCACCGCCTGCCGGAACTGCTCAACAACAAGGCGGCTTTTGATGCCATTGTGGCCGGGGAAGATCCGCGGCGCATCTCGCAGGACTGGCAGGAAGAGCTCAGGAAATTCCAGGACATGAGACAGAAATATCTCATCTACAAATGAAATGTGGTCTTCCAAATGCCTCTCTGGCTAGGCGTTTGAGCGTACCGCACATCAGAGCCAAGGGAGTGAGTTGCCGGGTTCCGCTGTTGCCGGATCACTGGCGTTAAGCGCATAATCTGGCGAATCCAGGCCCTGGCGTGCTCATGGGAACATTGCTCCGGCAAGATCTCACCCAGACCGAACATCGCTCCCCATATTTCCGCTACGGCACTGCCGTCGCCGTAACCGGAGTCGCTCTTCTCGCCACCATTGCCCTATCACGCTTCCGGCCTTCTGTTTCCGCTGAAACTGCAATGGAGTTTCAGGTTCCAAGACTTCATCGGTCTGGGGTGGTTCTTTGCCACCTCGGCTGTAATCGCCATGATCGCCAGCAGGAAATCAAGGGCGATCAGAGAATTGGAGGCTAGTGAGACCCTGTTACGACAGTTCGTTGAGTACACCCCGACTCCGGTAGCAATGTTCGACGACCACATGCGCTACATCGTCGTGAGCCGAAGCTGGTACAGGATCTACAACATCCCCGAGGGCAGCATTATCGGCAAATCTCACTACGAAGTAGTGCCGGATATACCGGAACGGTGGAAAGAGATACACCGGCGCTGTCTGGCAGGAGTTGGAGACCGAGCGGACGAGGACGAGTTCCAGCGAGCCGATGGGTCCACTGAGTACGTCAGGTGGGAAGTGCAGCCCTGGAAGCGGGCCGACGGAACCATCGGTGGGATCATAATGTTCGCTGAGTTGGTTACCGCCCGCAAACGCCAGGAGGAGTCGTTGCGATTGGCGGAGAGGCTTGCGGCAGCAGGGCGATTGGCTGCGAGCGTAGCCCATGAGATCAACAATCCCCTGGAGGCTGTGACCAACCTTTTATACCTCGCCAAGTGCAATCCCGACCGTGTTGGCGACTATCTCGATCAAGCCGATGAGGAACTTAGGCGAGTTGCTCATATTGCCGGGCAGACACTGGGGTTCTACCGTGACACCGGAGATGTGGCCTGGATTCATATGGCAGAAGTTGCGGAAGGAGTGCTGCGGCTTTATGAAGTGAAGCTAAACGAAAAGCGCATGACTGTCCGCAAAAAGCTGCAAACTGGTTCCCGGCTGCGGGCCAGGGCAGGCGAGATGCGCCAGGTTATATCCAATCTGCTGGTAAATTCCATTGATGCGACGCCTTCGGGTGGTCAACTGGTCATCAAAGTACGCCCTGGCCGCCAATGGAAGGAGCCAGCCCAAAATGGAGTTCGGATTACGATCGGAGACTCCGGGTGTGGCATCGAGAGTCGCAACCAGAGAAGGATTTTCCAGCCATTCTGGACAACCAAGAAGAACACCGGCACAGGGCTTGGCCTGTGGGTGACAAGCTCGATTGTAGACAACTCTGGTGGTTCCATTAAAGTGCGAAGCTGCATCGAACCAGGGCGAAGCGGGGCAGTGTTCTCCGTATTTGTTCCCACCCAGGCTGAGGGAAAAGGGACAATCGTTGTCTCCAAGGTGGGGTAGAACTGAAGCTGATTGCCGGCAAAAAGTAAATAGGAGGCAGGGTGAGCGAAACCAGCAATCCGTCCCAAACCGATCCGGCGCAGCGCTGTGCCGGGCCTAACTGCGGCGTCATCCGACGCCCGGGCGAGCAGTGGTGGCTGATGTGGCTTACTTACCGCGACGGAAAGTATCCCGTGCTCTCCCTGTGTCCGTGGGAGGACCACGTAGCAGTGCAAGAAGGGGCGATGCCGGTGTGCGGCGAGTTGTGCGCGCAGAAACTGCAATCGCAATTCATGGGCAACGTCCTGCGGGAGCGGCGGCCGGCGCGCACTCAGACGGCCTAGGGATGCCTCAAGTCGCTTCGAGTCGGCAATGCCTGTGTGGGCACGGGGCTCCGCCCCGTGGCGGCCGGTGCTAAGGCCCCGCCCCGCACAACTGGAGGATTCATGAAACAGTTCCTGGTGATCATCCTGCTGGCCTCAACCACCTGGGCCGCCGACCTGCAGAAGCAGCTCAACAAGATGGCGTCGCACTTTCAGGGCAAGACCACTCTGTACGCCATCAACATGAAGACCGGCGACACGGTGGAGCTGAACGCTGACGAGCCGGTGCAGACTGCCTCCGTCATCAAGCTGCCCATCATGGTGGAGGTCTTTGCCGAAGTCGCAGCAGGGAAGCGCAGCCTGGAAGACAAGCTGGTGTTGACTAAGGATAACCAGGTAGCGGGTTCGGGTATTCTGGCGCAGCTGCAGCCCGGCCTGGAGTTGTCTCTTTATGACGCGGTGGTGCTCATGATGGACCTGAGCGACAACACCGCCACCAACCTGGTGATTGACCACATTGGGATTCCCGCGGTTAACGTCCGTATCAAGGCCATGGGGCTGAAGGATACGTACCTCTACAAGAAGGTATTCAAGCCGGCCGAGGGGCCGATGCCGCCCGACCAGGCGAAATTTGGCCTGGGCAAGACCACGGCGCGGGAGATGGCGGAAGTGATGGAGAGCGTTGAAGGCTGCGCCGCCGGGGCCAAGCCGCCTTCGCATGCGCCTGCCAATTGGAACGGCGTAAACGACCCAGGGCTGTGCCGTCAGATGGTCGAGATCATGCGCAACCAGCAGCAGAACCGCAACATGGTTCCGCACTACCTGGAGACGATTGACACTTCCGATCAAGGGTCGGCCATTGCCGACAAAGTTGGAGAGCTAGACGATGTGCGCGCCGATGTGGCCGTCGTGTACAGCAAGGCAGGGCCTATCGTGATTTCCGCGTTCACTTATGACAACAAAGACCAGACCTGGACCGCAGAAAACGAGGCGGAGCTGCTGATCGCGCGGATGGCCAAGCTGATTGTGAACACCTGGTCGCCCAGCGGCCTGGAGCCGCCCAAGGGCGGGCCGACCGGCGCCAAGCCGTAGGCAGTGGGAACAACACCCCGTAGAGATTTACCCGTTACTCTCCCCATGCCTTCAGTGCGCGCGGGAGTTCAAATCGCGGGATAACATCAGCTTTAGCGTCACTCTGTCCGCCCCGCCACTCCACCCAACGCCGACTCCCGCTTCGATATTCACGGGCCCGCCATTGCGGTCCATCACCGCCCAGCTCTCATGAAATTGCTCATTGTGAGGAACAAAGCCGCGCAGCGGACCGAAGCCATCGTACTGCTCGATCGCGACCGCCCATTTTTGATTCAGATTGTATGCGACGCGACCGGCGGGATTGTACTCGAGACCTTTGAGCCCGCCGGTGTAATCCGTGTCGAGGATTGGATTGTAGATGAGGTCCCACCGCTGAAGATGCACGCCGACTATCGGCCGAATCTCAGAGGTAATGCGCTTCGACTCCCAGTAGCCGGCGTTCACGCTGAATTCAAAGTTTACCCCGTAGAATAGCCTGCGGTTTTTCGCATGAGGACTGACGAAGAGTTCACGGATCTTAAAGCCATTGATGGTTGCGCCTTGGTTGCTCGAGTACAGGCTGTATACCGGGAGGTATAGCCCTTGTTCGAACCAGGGCTTGACCCCGTAAGCCCATTCGGCCGCGCCATTGACGGATTGGTCGGCGACTATAGCGTCGGAGAATGCCGGCGTCCTACGGCCGATAGGAGTAAAGTTTGTGTGGATCATGAGATTGAAGATGCCAGGGTCGGCAATTTCGGCGTCGTAGACTTGAATTTCGTCGGTTTGCGCGCGAACTGGCAGCGTGCAGAGGAAAACTACCATCAACATGCCGAGTGAGCTTGCAACCAGGTAAGGGATCTTCCAGACCAGCGGGATCGTTCTCATTTTGGCCGTGGTACCCCTCAAGCTCCGAACAGGATACTACGAACAGCTCAACCAGCAGGGGCTGCGGCGGCTTCGGGACGCAGCAGCAACTGTTCCGCAGGCGAAAAAGCGCGCTCACGGATCAGCGTGGTGCTGATCAGGCAGGTCAGCCCCGAAGCGGCGAAAATCATGGCAATCACGACGAACTGATAAACCGCGGCGTAAAGTGGCGGTGAGCCGGAGAGCACCATGCCCGCCATCAGCCCGGGAATCCACACAATTCCGAGCGAGCGCAGGTTATCAATGGCGGGAATCAGGCTAGCCTGATAGGCGGCCTGCACGTAGGGAGCGACGGTCTGCTCCGGCGCCGCGCCCAGGGCCAGCGCAGCCTCGACGTGGCCCACATGAGCCTGTACATCGGAGCGGAAGCGGTCCAGGGCCAGGCCGTTGGTGTTCATGGCATTGGCGATCAGCATGCTCCCAACGGGTACCAGCGCGGTGATGGCGGTGTCAATGGCCCCGGCGAGAGTCATGAGCGCAATTACCGAGCCCGCGCCGGCAGTAATGGCATAAAGCGAAACCCGGAAAGCGCCAGGAATGCGCTTGGCGCGGCGGGCGGAAGTGGCGGCTGCGGCCACGGTCATGGCGGCCAGGATGAAGACGCTGGTCCAACGCGGGCCGCGCAGCATCAGCACCAGGATGGAGCCGATGATCATGATCTGGGCCAGCCCGCGCACCAGGGCGATGAGCGTTTCCCGCTCCACGTGAATCTGGCGGCGGCGCGCCAGCAGCATGACGGCAATCGCGGCCAGCGCCGCCACTCCCGCCTGCGCCAGTCCCAGCGCGAGGTGGGTCTTAAACAATCCGTTGAGCACCCAGCACCTCCTGCAGCGAGCCGATGCGGCTCAGCTTTCCTTTTTCGATAACCATCACGCGCTCCGCCAGGCGTGCGGCTTGCGCCATGTCGTGGGTAACGATCAGGCAAGTTAGCCGGCGGGCAGTAACAATCTGGCGCACCAGCGCCTCGATTCCGAGCTTGGCTGCGTCGTCCAGGGCGGAAGTGGGCTCATCGAGCAGCAGAACCTCAGGGCTGTTTGCCAGGCAGCGGGCGAACGCTACCCGCTGTGCCTCACCGCCAGAGAGATTGGCCACGTTGCGGCTGGCGAAACCGGGCAGGGCCACTTGTTCCAGCAGTTGGTCAATGGCCGCGTCGGGTAAAGCCTCCCCGTGCTGGCGCGGACCAAAGCGGATGTTCTCGGCCACGGTGCCCGGGAAAAGAAACGGAATCTGCATCACCATGCCCAGGCGGCGGCGCAGGTCGCGAGGCAGGATTCCGCGGTAATCGCGGCCAGCCACGTAAAAGGTGCCGGCGGTGGGTTCGTCCAGGCGATTAAGCAGGCGCAGGAACGACGATTTGCCGGCGCCGCTTGGCCCCACGATGGCCAGCACATCGCCTGGTGG
The DNA here is from genome assembly GCA_035280205.1 of Terriglobales bacterium. Taxonomy (GTDB): domain Bacteria; phylum Acidobacteriota; class Terriglobia; order Terriglobales; family Acidobacteriaceae; genus JAICWP01. The sequence continues at coordinate 20,463 of DATEGI010000165.1, forward strand.
GACTTCGATGGAAATATCGTCCACGATGCGGCGGCCGGCCACTTCGCGCGTGAGGTGCTCAGTGCGGAGAATGGGAATAGGCGCCGCCATCAGCGGGTCGAGGGTGTTTTACGCCCTTTTCCTTGCCCGCGCCATGGCCTCGCGCGCCTCGCGGTCGGCGGTGCGGCGGCGTTCCGTTTCCCGCTTGTCCCACATCTGCTTGCCTTTAGCCAGCGCAAGTTCGACTTTCACCCGCCCATTTTTGAAGTACATGCGGGTGGGAATCAGGGTGAGGCCGCGCTGCTGAGTCTTCCCTATAAGTTTTCGCAGTTCTTCCTTGTGGACCAGTAACTTACGGGTGCGCAGAGGCTCATGATTGAAGATGTTTCCGTGCTCATAAGGGCCGATATGAGCGTTCAGCAGCCACAGTTCGCCGTCTTTGATGAGCCCATAGGCGTCTTTCAGGTTGGCCCGGCCGGCGCGAACCGACTTCACCTCCGTGCCAGTAAGGGCGACTCCCGCCTCAAATTTCTCCAGAAGGAAGTAATTATGGGATGCGGCTCGATTCACAGATGCGTCGCGCTGGCCGGCCGCAGTGGGGTCGCGGCGAGGATTCTTTTCGGGCAGAGACCGCGTCGGATGTGCAGGCTGGCGAGGCATTTAGCACCAACGGCATAGTACCAAAAGCCGCACCGCTCCCTCGCTTGGTAATTGCCGGAGGCCTCTTTTTTGAATGCTATAATGCCCTTTCCTCATGCAAAAAAGCGCTTTCCGTCGTTCTTGTAGAAGGAGAGGCTTGCCGCATGTGCGCCACAGGTCGAATCCGCTTGGGAGCATCTTGATGCACAAACTGACCCGGTGGTCCGGGGTGTTGCTGCTGATAGCGGCGGTCAGCATGCCCGCCTTCGCCGATAAGGCTAAGTCCCTGTACAACCAAGGTAAAGAGGCTGAAGCGCAGCAGGACTATGTGCAGGCCTACCAGGATTACCGCCAGGCCTACAACCTGAAGCCTGACAATCTTTACTACCGCACGGCCTTTGAGCGCTTGCGCTTCCTGGCGGCTGCCACCAAGGTGCACCAGGGCCAATTGTTGCGGCAGGCAGGACAGTTGCAGGTGGCGCTGAAGATGTTCCAGGAGGCGGCGGCAATTGATCCCTCCAGCTTTATCGCCACGCAGGAGATCAAGCGTACCCAGGACATGATTCAGAAGGCGCAGGCGGCCGGGAAAGAAGTGCCGCCGCCCACTCCTACAGGACCGCTGGGGAAGATGCTGGAGCAGGCCGGCGGGCCGGTAGAGCTGGCGCCCATCTCCAACACGCCCATCACGCTGAAGATGACGGAGGACAGCAAAGTCGCTTACGAGACCATCGGCAAGCTGGCGGGCATCAATGTGCTGTTTGATCCCGATTACACCTCGCGCCGCATTCACATTGAGCTGAACGGGGTAACGCTGCAGCAGGCGCTGGAGATTGTGGCCCTGGAGTCAAAAACCTTCTGGCGGCCGGTGACTCCCAACACGATTTTCGTTGCCGCCGACAATCCGGCCAAACGCAAGGAACTGGAACAAAGCGTTATCAAGACTTTCTATCTTTCCAATCTTTCCGCTCCGACTGAGCTCCAGGACGTGGTGAACGCCATGCGCACCATCCTGGAAGTCAGCCGGATTCAGCAGCTGCCATCGCAGAACGCCATCGTGGTGCGGGGCACGCCCGACCAGGTGGCGCTGGCGGAAAAGCTAATTGGCGACATTGACAAGGCCAAGCCGGAAGTCGTGGTGGACATCGCGGTGATGCAGGTGAACCGCGAGAAGGTTCGCACCCTGGGCATCAATCCGCCCACCAGCGCCACGGTTTCCCTGCAGCCCAACCTAAATACCAACACCACGACCACCAATACGACCACCGGCACCACGACGGGCACTACCGGGACTACGGGCACGCCCGGCAGCATCAGCCTGAACGCGCTGGGCAATCTGAACGCCACTGATTTCCAGGTGAACATCAGCTCGGCGACAGCTACCGCGCTCTACAGCGACAACGACAGCCGCATTCTGCAGCAGCCGGAGATTCGC
>DATEGI010000166.1:0-3646 GCA_035280205.1 Terriglobales bacterium
CGCAGCCACAGGGTGCTCCGCAGCCCCCAACTGCGAATCAGCCGCAAACCATGCCCGAACCGCAGGCGCAGCCGCAGGTCCCGCAACCGAACCCGCAGCCGCAAGCACCGCAGCCACAACCCCAGCAGTAGGCGCTTGCAACTGTGTGGGCGCGGGGCTTCGCCCCGCGCAGGACGGGGCTAAGCCCCGTCCCCACACGATCCTGCTGACCACGGGCTTTTCTCGGTACTCGGTACACGCTGCTTGCTACTGCTATCCTTCCCGCGTGCAGCTCTCGGTCGTCATTATCACCTATAACGAGGAGGCCAACCTCGGGCGAACGCTGGCCAGCGTGGCCCCGCTGGTGCGCGACGGCCAGGGAGAAATCATCGTGGTGGACTCCGGCTCCACCGACCGCACCGTGGAGATTGCACGCCAGCACGGCGCCAAGGTGTTCATCGAGCCCTGGAAGGGCTTCGCGGCGCAGAAGAATTCGGCCGTCGAGAAGGCGAGGGGAGACTGGGTTCTGAGCCTGGATGCGGATGAAGAACTGGAAACAAAACTGGTTCAAGAAATCGATGAGATTTGTGGGCAAACGAGCGATAGCGCAACCAGCCAGAAGGCCTCCGGTGAATGGTGCCTGACGATGAAGACGGAAGCGGCCACAAGCGAACCGGTAGCGTTCTGGGTATCGCGAAAAAATTTTTTCCTGGGCCGCTGGATTAGGCACGGCGGCTTTTGGCCCGACCCGAAAATGCGCCTTTTCCGGCGCGGGGCGGCGCAGTTCGAAAATCGCGCCGTCCATGAAGACGCACGAACCCGCGGCCAGACCGCCACCATACATGCGGGGTACCTTCTGCACCACTCCTACCCCACGCTCAGCGACTACATCGAGCACATGAACCGCTACTCCTCGCTGGGAGCGGAGATGGCCGGCCCGCACGGCTTCAGCCTGGCCAACATCGTGCTGCGACCATTTGCCACCTTCATCTACAACTACTTTTTTCGCCTCGGCTTTCTCGACGGCCGCGAGGGTTTGTTGCTGCACCTGTATCACGCGGTATACGTGTCGTGGAAGTACGCCAAAGCGTGGGAATTAAAGAAGAGGAGTCGGTAGTCAGGAGTCAGGAGTCAGTAAGAGAAGCCGCTTTTCGAGCACCGGCGGTTTGGGTTGGCAATTCCTTTCACGGATGTCATGCTGAGCGAGCCGGCGCGCGCAGCGCGAACGGCGAGTCGAAGCACTTTGCGTCTTGCATTTCAAAGCAGAACGCAAGGTCCTTCGACTCGCGCTGCCTCGCAAGCTCGGCCTCGCTCGCTCAGGATGACATTCGTAGAACGTAGGATATTGTTGCCGGAACTGAAAGATAACCTCCTCTTGGAGCCTACCATAACCGATTCCCCACTTCTGGTCCCCTGCTGACTCCTGACTACTGACTCCTGACTACCGACTACAGACCCCGGGTTTTTCTAGCCTTGTACCCCGCCCCGCGCATCTCTATCATTTAGGAGCGCAGATGGCACCCGAGAATAAAAAAACCGCCAAAACCGTAGCCGAATCCCCCATCCAGGACGTTTTCGAAGGCCGCCGTCCTTCGGAAGGCGAGAAGGAGTGGGCGGAGCAGACCCTGGGCGCCGCTCTGGAGAAGGCACCGGAACGGCCGATCGGCGCGCCCACTGGCGTCAATGTGGACGAGTACGGCCATGCCCGCTTCACCACCGTTTCCGGCGTTCCCATTCGGCGCCTGTACACCCGGGCCGACCTGCCGGAAGACTGGTCCTACGAGAAATATCTCGGCTATCCCGGCAAGGAGCCCTTCACCCGGGGCATTCATGCCTCCGGCTACCGCGGCAAGCTCTGGACCATGCGCCAGTTCTCCGGCTTCGCTTCCCCGGAGGAGACCAACCTGCGCTACAAGTACCTGCTGGAGCATGGCGGCAGCGGGCTGTCGGTGGCCTTCGACCTGCCTACATTGATGGGTTACGACTCCGACCACCCCTTCAGCGAAGGCGAAGTGGGCAAGTGCGGCGTGGCCATTGATTCGCTCGAAGACATGGAAACTCTCTTTTCCGGCATTGACCTGGAGAAGACCACCGTTTCTATGACCATCAACTCGCCTGCCTCCGTGCTGTGGGCCATGTACCTGGTGGTGGCCGAGAAGCAGGGGGCCGACTGGAAGAAAATTTCCGGCACCATCCAGAACGACATACTCAAGGAATATATCGCGCAGAAGGAATACATTTACCCGCCCACGCCCAGCATGCGCCTGGTGGTGGACACCTTCGAGTTCGGCTCCAGGTTCACGCCTCGCTTCAACACCATTTCCATCAGCGGCTACCACATCCGCGAAGCCGGCTCCACGGCCCTGCAGGAGCTGGCGTTCACCCTCTACGATGGCGTGGAGTATGTGGAATGGGCGCTGCGCCGCGGCCTGGCCGTGGACGAGTTTGGCCCGCGCCTCAGCTTTTTCTTCAACGCGCACAACGACTTTTTTGAAGAGATTGCCAAGTACCGCGCAGCGCGCAAAATCTGGCACCAAGTGATGAAGGAGCGCTTCCACGCTCGCAACCAGCGCACTTGGCTGATGCGCTTCCACACCCAGACCGCGGGCGTCTCTCTGCCGGCGCAGCAGCCCATGAACAACATTGCGCGCGTGGCCCTGCAGGCGCTGGCGGCGGTGCTGGGCGGCACACAGTCGCTGCACACCGATTCCTACGACGAGGCGCTGGCTCTCCCCACGGAGCAGGCCGCAGGAATCGCCTTGCGCACGCAGCAGATCATTGCCTACGAATCGGGCGTAGCCCAAACCGTGGACCCGCTGGGCGGCTCCTACTTCCTGGAGCGGATGACGCTGGACATGGAGAAGGGCGCGTTCGACTATTTCCAGAAGCTGGACGCCATGGGCGGCATGGTCAATGCCATCGAACGCGGCTATCCACAGAAGGAAATCGCCGAATCGTCATACCAGTACCAGCGCGCGGTCGAGGCCAAGGAAAAGGTTATCGTGGGCGTTAATGACTTCACCATCGAGGAGCCGCCGCCGCCCATTCTCTACATTGACGAATCTGTTGCCCGGCAGCAGACCGCCAAGCTGAAAGCGCTGCGCTCCCGCCGCTCCAATGACAAAGTGCAACGCCGCCTGGAGGCGTTGAAGCGCGCCGCCGCCCAGGAGCCGCGGCTGCCCGCCAATGGCGGCGTCTGCGAGGCCAACACCATGCCCTACATCGTGGATGCGGTCCGCGCCTACGCTACGGTGGGTGAGATCTGCGAAGCCCTGCGCGAGGTGTACGGAACCTACACCGAGGTCAGCATCACGTAATTCGTAATTTTAGTAATTGAGCAATTTAGTAAGAGTAATCGGGAGGTTGTGTAATTGAGCGCGATCGCATTGTATGGGGACAGCCGGACCCGGCTGTCCTGGAGCGCAGATCGCGTGCTTGAGTAATTCTTAATTCGAAATGAAACGCGCCATTCGCCACCTGCAGCAGGCCGATCCGGTCATGGCCGGCATCATCGAGCGCATCGGGCCGTTCAAGATGCGCTACCGCGAACCCAGCTTTGACGCCATGGCCCGCTCCATCGTGTTCCAGCAACTGCACGGCAAGGCCGCGGCCACGATCTTCGAGCGTGTGCGAACAGCATGCCTATGTGGGGACCGGGCTTCGCCCC
>DATEGI010000167.1:0-2674 GCA_035280205.1 Terriglobales bacterium
CACGAACGAGCCTTTCAACTTTTCGCCGTGCAGGACGAATTTAAGGTCGCCTTTGGCCAGCATGGCGTGCGCGTCTCCCTGCGCTTCCCAGGTGCCCACGTCCCACACCATCACCGTCCCCGCGCCGTAGTTGCCGGCAGGAATAATGCCCTCGAAGTCGAAATAGGAAACCGGATGGTCTTCCACCTGCATGGCCAGGCGCTTGTCGGAGGGATCCAGTGAAGGTCCTTTAGGCACTGCCCATGACTTCAACACGCCATCCATTTCCAGGCGGAAGTCGTAGTGCAGGCGGGTAGCGCGGTGCTTCTGCACCACGAAGCGGTTGCCCGTTTTCTTAGCGACTTTCGGGGGCGGTTCCGGCGTCTCTTCGAAGCGCCGCTTGCGTTTATATTCTTCCAGAGCCACGAGGTTTTTAGATGCAACAGAAGTAGTCAGGAGTCGGTAGCCAGCAGTCAGCACGCTCCCAACTGCACTGTGACCTGGCCGGGAGGGAATCCTATCCTAGGCACGTGAGAAAGTCAGCTTGGAGGCGGGTGAGGGAAACAAATTGGCGTCAGGGTCCGGCGTGCGGGCGATTTTGCTGGCTCCCGACTCCCGACTCCCGACTCCTGACGCCCGGTTTCTACGCCGCTTTGCCGGCGGCAATGCGGTGGATGGTGGACTCCTCCACGTTGTAGGTTTCGACCTTAAGCGAGCCCTGCAGGTAGGGCTTAACGACGTCCTGGATGCGGGAGAAATTCTCCCGGTGATGGCGTTCGGCATCCTCCCGCGTTTTCCAGAAGCTGATGGACACCATGCGCTCGGGGTCATGCTCCGAGACCAGGCCTACCGTGTCCACGAACCCCGGCTGCTTTTGCAGGAGAGGCAGAATTTCGTTGCGCAGCCGCTGCTGCAGTTCGTCCCTTTTTTCCGGTTTCACCGTGCATTCCACGATTCTCGTAAACATAGGTGTTCTCCTTTCGAGAGGTTGAATTTGGTTAGACCGGCCCGCCGAGTAATTGGCCCACAGATCCGCCCGAACGGCGGGGAAGAGTTGGTTGCGTCTAAGTGATGAATCTTGCGCCGCGCGAATTATAACCCCAACGAAGGTAGAAAACACGGGTTGGGAAGATTTCTGAGCAGAAGCTCATGAACTCTGGGGCGGAGTTTTGATTACAATCGCAGGCATGTCTCGGTGGAGTGTGATGCTGGTGGTGGCGCTGGCTGTGGCAGCGGCGTTTCCTGCGAGGGCCGGCGGCGAGCCTGCGCCGCAGGAAGATTTCAGCGACGCGGTGGCTGCCCGGCTGCTGCAGCAGGTGACACAAGGCTTCATAACCAATAGCCGGGGGCAGGTGCTCTCCGCTTTCAACGCGGCGCGCATGAAAGACTATGCGCGGTTTCGCGAGAACATTGCCGCTTTGTTCGCTCAGTACGAGAGCTTTCGAGCGGCTTACCGGCTGCGGCAATCCTGGCCGGAAGGGGAGCATGGTGTAGTGATAGTTGATTTTGAACTGGAAGGCGAACCCCTGGAAGAGGGCTCGCCGCCTTTCCGCCGCAGCGCGCAATTACGCTTCGAGTTTGAGCGCGGGCCCAGGGGATGGAAGATTGTGGACGTGGCGCCCCGGGGCTTCTTTTCGTGAAACAGCACGCAGCACGCTGACGGAGTTGCCCGCCTGCAAAGAAGCAATTAGCACTTGGCAATTAGCATTTGGCCAGCGATGGTTGATGGTGATGCGCGGGGATTTGTTGCTGTTCGCCAAACCTGTTCGATGGATCAAACTGGCAATTGCCAATATCAGACGTTTTCCGGGCACTTGCTGAGGCCAATCCCGCGAGCATCTCTGCTACCCATGGCTGGCCAAATGCTAAGTGCTAACTGCTTTGGCTGAGTGCTGACAGCTTCTTTATGAAACGTGATTACCCGGAGCGGCCGCTGATTGGAGTGGGCGCCGTGATTGTGGACGGCGGCCGCGTGGTGGTGGTGCGCCGCGGGCACGAACCGCTGAAAGGGGAGTGGTCCATTCCCGGCGGGGTGCTGGAGATCGGCGAAACGCTGCGGGCCGGCGCCGTTCGCGAGGCCCTGGAGGAAACTGGCCTGGCCGTCGAGGCGGGTGAGGTGCTGGAGGTGCTGGACCGCATTGTGCGCGACGGCGAGGGGCGCATCCAGTTTCACTATGTGCTGATTGATTTCCTCTGCCGGCGCACCGGCGGCGAGTTGCGCGCCGGCGGCGATGCCGAAGAGGCGCGCTGGATTCGCGCCGGCGAGCTGGACTCGTTTTCCATTGCTGATTCCGCCGCGGCGGTACTGCGCAAGGGGCTGGACCGGGCGGAACGGTGAGCGAGTGTTCAGATAGATTTCACTGGAATTTCAAGTAAATCTTCCACCAACCCAACTTCCTTCTGCAGAAATGGCTCGGCATATTTCACGCCTGCCAGCAGGCCATAGAAGCCGGCCATGGTAGCCACGCGCTCGCGGATTTCCGTGTGGGCAGGAAAGTCAGCGGCTCCGGCCGCCTGGTCGGTGAACTGCGATTTGTAGGCGTAGATGGACTGCAGGCGCGCTTCGAACTGCTCGGTTATATCCACTACGAATGTAGGGCGAACGTCGTAGTAGAGCGTTGCGTAAACAATTTTAAAGGGACGATGCGGCGTCAGAGCGCCCACAGCGGCTAAAGCCGCTTCCTCATCTGCCTCC
>DATEGI010000168.1:0-25466 GCA_035280205.1 Terriglobales bacterium
CTCCCGCCACATGAGGGCTGTGGCCAGTTTGACCCGCTTGCGCCCGCCATCAATACCGGCGCGCTGAAACAGCGAACGCAGGTGCTGCTTGACGGTGCGCGGGCTGATTTTGAGTTCACTGGCAATTTCCTTGTTGCTGCAACCTTCCAGCAGCAGACGCAGGATTTGCCCGTCGCGTTGTGTGACCTTGAATTCCTTTAACTCCAGCATAATGAGTTCCTTCACAAAGCAAGATTCGCTTTGTTTTCGCTATGACCGCCGTACCGTGGAGCAAGTCTTTGTCCAAAGGAAGAGGAGGGCGTCGACGTCGGCGTATTCAGCTTGTTTGCTTGTAGTTGGGCGGGATTCGAAAAAGAGATTCAGGGCGGAGAGTTGGGCTGGGGTTGGTCGCGTTTCCTAAAACGGGCGGTGGTCGCCTAGAATCAATGCCCTGTTACGGGCGAGATTTCCCCTTTTTGGCCACGGCGGCGGGAGCGGAGGCAGGTATGACGATCGGCTATTTCAGGATTGCAGCGGTAATGTTGACGCTGGCTGCCACCCAGCTGGGTACGAAAACCTTAAGACAGGTGGCCACCATCAACCTGCCCGGCCCGGCGGGAAAACGCTTCGATTATCTGACCATTGACGCCCCGGACCACTACCTGCTTTCCGCCCACCTGGGGGCGGGGATCCTATACGTAATTGACCTGCGAAGCAACCGACTGGTCAAGGCCATCTCCGATGTGCCCGGCGTGGAAGGCGTGGAATATGTTCCCGAACAGCACAAGGTTTACACCTCCGACTGGCACGAAAACAAAATCGGGGTGATTGACCTGCGCCAGTTCAAGGTCATCAAAAAGATCCCCACTCGCGACAAGCCCGACGGGAGCGCCTACGCCCCGCCGTTCCACAAGCTTTATGTTTCCGATGAGCGCGGCAAGAGCGAAGCGGTAATTGATGTGCGCAGCGACACGGTGGTCAAAAACCTGGCTTTCGACAGCGAAACCGGGATGCCGCAGTACGATCCGGTGGCCGGCAAGGTGTATGTGAACCTGCAGGACCAGAACATTTTCGCGGTTATTGATCCAGCCACCGACCAGGTCGTGGCCCGCTATCCGGTGGGCCGCTGCCGGGGCAATCACGGTATGGCGCTGGATGTGGAGCATCGCCGCGCTTTTCTTTCCTGTGAAGACAACAACCTGATGACGGTTTTCGATCTGGAAAAGCACGTCCCCATCGTCTACCTGCCCCTGGCTGATGGCGGCGACGTGGTTAAGTATGATCCCGGGCTAAAGCGCATATACGAAGCGTGCTACAGCGGAGCCATTTCCGTGTTCCAGGAAGAGGACGCGAACCATTTCCGCAAGCTGGAAGATTTCCCGGTACAGAAGAAAGTGCACAGCCTGGCGGTGGACCCGGAAACACACCGCGTTTATGCCCCGGAGCAGGAAGAGAACGGCAAACCAGCGGCGGAGATGGTGGTGTACGAGGCGGTGGTGGGCCGTTAGCCAGGAGAGCTTCTGCTTGCGTCCAGCACCCAACTAGGAGCGCTGGTCTGCTGCCCGCTGCAAACCCTGAATATCTATCTTGTCCATCTTCAACATGGCCTGCATGACACGGTTGGCCTTGGCACGGTCGGGGTCGCCCAGCATTTTGCCCAGAGTGGTGGGAATGATCTGCCAGGAGACGCCAAATTTGTCGCGCAGCCAGCCGCAGCGGCTTTTCTCGCCTCCTGCGGAGAGTTTCTCCCACAACTCATCCACTTCGGCCTGGGTCTCACAGTTCACAAAGAAGGATATGGCGGGAGTGAAGGTGAATTGCGGGCCGCCATTCAAGGCCATGAACTCCTGTCCGTTGATCTCGAAGGTGCCGGACATGACTGTTCCCTTGGGGCCGGGCCCGCCTTCGCCGCAGCGGTGGACGGTCTTGATTTTGGAATTCTTGAAGATGGAGGTGTAGAAATTCATGGCTTCTTCGGCTTTGCCGTCGAACCAGAGGAAGGGAACGATTTTCTGCATGGCGGAACTCCTTTTTTAACTGAAACTTCCTTTTTTTTAACCAAGAGGACGCAGAGAGCACAGAGGATTCAAAAACATGGCCATTCTGCTATTTCATTGCGGGACCATCCATTGCAGGACCGCGGACATTGCATCCGGCTCGGCAAGATTCGATTTTCCCATGCATTTCCTCTGTGTACTCTGTGCCTCTGTGGTTGAAAAATCAGGTTGAGGAATCACGTTCGCGCGCGGCTTACGGCCACGCGCTCCTCTTCGGCAGGCCCGTCGGCCGATGAAGAAGCCGCTGTCTTCTTGCGGCCGAAGCGCAGAAAGCGCGGCTCTTCCCTCCAGGAACTGTGCAGAAGAAAAACCGCGAGCAGCAGCATCTCGGGAGTGATGGGGTGCTGATACCGGGGATGGCAGTGGGTGATGTAGTAAACCAGCGGATAGAAAAGAAAAAGCCCGGCAAAGAGCCAGGCCGCGCGGTGGCGGCGACGAAAGGCCAGCCACAATCCCCAGAAAGCCAGCAGGGCAACGGCAAAGTACAGGGCGTGGCGGGAGCCAATGCCAAAACGCCGGGCCATGCGTCCCTGTTCCGGAATGGTGAACCAGAAGAAGCCAACCCGTTTCAAAGTCAGTTCGGCGAAGCGGCCGGGGTGCTGCTCGATCCACTGCTCGGCAATTTTCTGCTTGGCAGCCACGTAGGCCAACTCGCCCTGGCGGGCGAAGCTCGCCATCTCATACTTGTTCCACACGGGATGGTCCCAGAACATGCACAGGCCCTCAGAGCCTTCGTGGTTGCCCATGTAGAGCTCTTCCCCGAAATCGCTGCGCGGGAAGATGAACTTGCCCATGACCAGGTAGTTGCGGGCGACCCATGGCGAAACCGCCAGAACAAAGAGCAGCGCCGACGCGGCGGCGTGGCGGAAGCGGAACTGGTGGGTTGGCCGCAGGCGATACCACAGCCACACGGCGGCCACGGGCAGGAAGGACAGGCAGGAGGCGTTGGTCAGCGCCAGCACCCCCCACAGCAGGCCATAAACTGCCCAGGTGCGCGGGCGAGGCTGGCGGGCCAGGCGCAGGGTCAGCCAGAAGAGCAGGGTCAGCAGAAAAGCGGAAATTGTGGTTTCCCAGATCCAGAAGCTCCAGTTGATGCTGTAGGGGAGCAGGGCCCAGGCCCAGGCGGCGAGCACGGCAACGGCGGGGCTGAACAGTTCCATGCCGACGAGGTAAATGGCCAGGCAGGTGAGCGCAGAAAAGACGCTGTTGATGACCATGATGGCCAGGGCGGAAGCGGCGGTGTAAATGCCGAAGGTCTTGAACACGCCGGCAACCAGGAGCGGATACACCGGGCCCAGCCAGGCGGTGGGGCCGGAGGGGCCGGGAAAAGGCGAACTGAAGCCGTGTCCGGAGGCGAGAGCGCTGGCGATTCTGCCCACCTCAAAGCCAAAGAAAAGGTGGCCGTAGGCAGCGGGTATGGCGTATCGCTGACGGAGGAGGATGCTCACCACGCGGGCCACAAACGCGACGGCCACGATGGCCAGCGGAGAATAGAGGAGGCGCCGGCGGAGACTGGGGACCCGAGGGCTGGCGGCGAAAGTCGAGGACATTACGGCATCACCGGCAGTTGCTGGCAAACAGAATGGGTAATGGAACTGGCAGGCGTAGGGGCAGCAGGAGCCTGCCAACGAATCCTGGCGTCCTCCACCGCGCAGAAGTCGTGGTCGCCAGTTTTGTGAACCGTCTCCGCGGCGGCCACGACCACGTAACTCGAGTTGGGACCGAAGCCGGCAGGGTTGGCCGCGCTAAGCGCATACAAAAAGCCGCCGCGTGACTCCCGGACTGCTTCGGGCAGGTGGCAATCAATCAGGCAGGCATGGTCGGCCGTCGCCCGGCACTGGCGCAGGTCGCAGTTGCCGGCCAGGCGGGCGAGAGAATCGGCGTAGCCAATGGCGGGGTAAGCCGTCTTGTAGGACTGTTGCGCGGAAGTGATAATATCCACGTTGGCCACCACCGTAGCCTCATTGGCGGCAACCCGGGAATTGAGCAGCCGGGGTATGAGGGCGGCGGCCAGCAGCATCGCCAGTCCCGTAATGATCAGGACCTCTACCAGGGAAAAGCCATGGGCGCGTGAGGACATCAACTTGTCTTCATGCGGCAGGCTGGGCGGAATTTCGTGCCGCCACTCAGGTTGCCGCAAAGCCTTCATTCTAACGGAATGCGGGCGGAGGAGACAGGCGAGCCCAACCCCTTTCGCTTCGGCGGAGAATCAATGCTGCTAATTGCCTCGCTTGTGCTGGCCATCGTGCCTTTGCTGGGAATCGCCTACATTTTTGCCCAGGGCTCGTTCGATACCGTGGACAACCTGTTCTACGCGCTGATTCTTTTGGCCATGTCGGGCGTGATGGCGATGAATGCCATGGCGGAATGGCGGCGCCGGCAGCGGGTGGCGAGGGCGGGGCTGGCGCCGGCAAGAAGAGCGCAGCTTGCGGCCAGCGCAGCGGGCACCTATACCGAGCGCGGGCTGGTGGAAGATGTTCTGTTTTTTGAAAGCCCCATCGGCCAGCCTGACAAATCCATCGTGACTCTGCGCAGCGGCCGCGGTCCCGCGCGCCTGCTCTTCTTTGAAGGCGACCTGCGCAACCAGTTGCCCGCCGGCCACCAGGTGGAAGTCACCTACGAAGCGCAGAACGGCGCCCACCGCGTGCTGGCGCTCAGCTACAAGTAGGGTTGCGGAACAGTAATCTCACCCAGCACGCGCCCCCACGTAGTTCGACTCCGCCCATTCCTCCCCAATCCGCTGTGCGGTAGTGGGGCTATAATGGCGCCTCCATGACGCTCACCAATGGCACCAGGATTGGGTCGTACGAGGTCGAAGTGCGGCTGGGCGCAGGCGGAATGGGCGAGGTCTATCGCGCTACTGATACCAAGCTGGGGCGCGCCGTCGCGCTCAAGGTGTTGCCAGACTGCTTCGCGGGCGAACCTGAACGAATGCGGCGGTTGCAGCGTGAAGCCAAGCTCCTGGCATCTCTGAATCATCCCAACATCGCAGCCATTTACGGGTTTGAGGACTCTTCCGGCGTGCACGTGCTGGTAATGGAGCTCGTGGAAGGGTTGACTCTCGCCGATCGGCTCTTGAAATCGGCTTTGTCGCACGAGGAAGCTCTGCCGCTGGCAAAACAGATCTGTCAGGCGCTCGAATACGCTCACGAGCGCGGCATTGTGCATCGCGACCTGAAACCAACGAATGTCAAGATCACGCCCGAGGGTACGGTAAAGCTCCTGGACTTCGGCTTGGCTACCATGCTTGAGAGCGACACCGCACCCAGGGATATCGCGAGCTCCCCGACTATTACACGCATGATGACGCGGGAAGGAATCATTCTAGGCACTGCTGCGTATATGTCTCCGGAGCAGGCCAAAGGCAAAGCCGCAGATCGGCGCTCGGACATTTGGAGCTTTGGCTGCGTGTTCTACGAGATGTTGACTGGAAAGATGGCTTTTGGGGGCGAAACGGTGACCGACACGCTTGCCTCCGTGATTAAGAGCGAACCTGATTGGTCGGTGCTCGCGCCCAGCATGCCACTTGCAATTCGCAAACTCCTGCAGCGCTGCTTGAAGAAAGACTCGAAGCAGCGACTGCAGGCAATTGGGGAGGCGCGCATTGCGATTGAAGAAGCCATTTCCGGCTCAGATACGGATGCATTTGTTCCTTCAGCATCGGCCGCAAGGCCATCCAGGCGACGTTTGCTGCCCTGGGTGGCAGCCTTCGCCAGCGGTGCCGTGCTCATGGGCGTTTTGTTCCTTACATTCGCTTTTCGCAATACACGTTCGCCCGCCATGCACTTTCGCACAGTCACGAACTTTTCCGGCGTGCAATCTTACCCCGCGCTTTCGCCCGATGGACGCTCGGTGGCGTTTGTTTCCAACAAGGATGGGCCTTATAACATCTACGTTGGCCTGATCAACGGGGGGAATCCGGTCAAACTCACGGATGACTCCAATCTCAAAATTCGTCCCTGCTGGTCACCCGACGGCACAGAGATCGCCTATGCGCGTCTGAATGACTCCGGTATCTGGGATATTTGGAAGGTCCCAGCGCTGGGTGGGGTTCCACGGCGGTTCATCTTGAATGCGGCGGACCCCACCTGGTCCCGCGACGGGCGTTCGTTCGCGTACCGCCATAGCGTGACGGGAGCAATATGGATCTCCGATTCGTTTGGCCAGAACGGCCACGAATTAGCAGCAGCTCGCAAACCTGGTGCCACGACCGGTTTTGTGAACAGCGCCCCGCGTTTTTCCCCTGATGGCCGCGAGGTTGCTTTCGGTTCGTCATGGGGAGGTCCGTACGGGGAGTTGGAGGTCGTTAACCTCGATTCGGGCAAGGTGCGCCAGTTGACGCATGACAATGCATTGGTGCTTTCGCCTGCCTGGTCAGCCGACGGACGCTTCATCTACTTCGCCTCCAGCCGCGGGGGGACGCTGAACATTTGGAAAATCGCAGAAAACGGCAGCCAACTTGAGCAGATCACTTCCGGCCAAGGCGACGATGCGCAGTTGGATATTTCCGCGGATGGGAAGCGCATCATATTTTCGACCTTTCGTACGAACGTCAACATCGTACAGCTGGATCTGGATGCGGCAGGCCAGCAAAGCGCAAAGTTACTGATCGCTGACGCCGCCCGCGATCAATTCGGTCCGGCTTACTCCCCCGACGGAAAGCACCTGGCTTATTTCTCCAACTTCAAAGGCGTCGAAAGGGAAGGAATTTGGCTTGCGAATCCAGATGGTTCGAATCCCGTGCCATTGGTCCAAGATCAGCGGATAAATATCTTTCCCCGGTGGACTCGAGATAGCAAATATCTGGTTTATGCCTCTTATTCAGCTAGCTCCCTCGAGGGCTCACCCAGCAGCGAATATCGGCGGATTTCCATTTCTGGGGGAACACCGCAGACTTTGCGGAATAGCGCTTTGCTGAATAGCGCTCCAGACAACACCGCCGACGTTGGATCTGACGGACAGCTGCTTTTCCAGGGATCTTATGGCCAGGTTCAGACCTTCATATCTCAAAGTACACAGACTCTAATGACGGTACCGTCTAATGAGAATGCTTCCCTATTCCGTTGGTCGCCTGACGATCATTCAATTGCCTACCTTGTGGGGCCAGCGCAGGAAGACGATCTAAATGCAGGGCTCTGGGTGTATGACCGCAACAAACAGGCGCGCCAACTCTTTCACGGCTGGATTAATTGGTACGCTCGCGGCCCCAAGGACCAGATTTACTTTATTCAGGGCAAGGCAGACATGAAAGGTGTGTTATGGAAGGCTGACTGGAGTGGCCATAGCCTCACCCGAGTCCCTCTGAATATACCCCTGCCCTTTCACTACTGGTTCGACGCCCCTTTTACGCAATTCGACATTTCGCCCGATGGCCGGCACCTGGCTTTTAATACTCAGGAAGTTCTGCAGGCCAATATCGGAATGCTGGAAAACGTTCCCTAGCTCCTGAAGCCGCTGGGCACGAGGCTTGAACGAGGGCGGGCGCGCGACCTGGCAGGGTGGCTATTTCGCCACGTAGTTAATTTTGGCGGAAAGGATGAAGTCTCCTTCCGTCACCCCGTCAATTTTGTGAGTCCTGCATAATTCAGCACCCAGCTTCAACTACCTCAGTATTGCCGGCCAAACGGCCAAGTGCGGCAATCTCAATCGTGGTGGGCACGAGGTCAAATATCCACACACCTGCTTTTTTTATTTGCTGCCGGCGGCGGTGTAAGCGGGCCAGTTCACGATGAAGCGAACTTCGGTAGGGTTGGGCTGGTCGGTGCGAGTCACCAGAAAACGCTGCCCGTCGGGACTGACGTCGTAGCCGGAGACGGCGCCGCCGCGGTCGAAGTCCACGTTGAACACCTCGGAGGGCGCGGAAGCGGCGAAAGTCTGGCGCGTATCCACGGAAACGCTGTAAACGCGGCTGCCATTCCGATAGAACAGTTCCTTGCCGTTATGGCACCAGCGCGGCTGCTCCCCGCCCTCGGTAGAAACCTGCCAGCGACCGGTACCTCCGCCCACTCGCTCCACGAAAATCTCACTGCGTCCTGATTCGCTGGAGGCGTAAGCCACGTAGTTGCCGTCAGGAGAGAAACTGCCTTCCCGCTCCACCGCGGGCGTGCGCCGAAAAGGCGTCAAATCGTGGCCGCCGGTGAGGGACAGCAGGTACAGGTCCACCATGGTCGCAGGATCGTTCACCTGCACAATGGCGACTCCCTTGGGGGATGCCGCAGTGACGTGGGCGTTGGAGGTCAGCGCGTGCAGGAGTTCGGGCGCGGTGCTGCCGTCGGCGGCGACGGAGTAGAGCCCGAATTTTGTGTCCGAACCGATGCCGTCGTAGAGCACTGATTTGCCGTCGGCAGTCCAGGCGGGCGCAGCGTTGCGGGTTCCGAAGCGGCTCAGGCGCAGAAGCACGCCGCGATCAATGTCATATACCGCGAGCTGCTGCTCCATGGTGCGGCGAACACAGACGGCGAAGCGCTTGCCATCGGGAGAAATCGCCGGATCCACGTAATCTTCCGAAGGCAGCGCGACCCGGGTGGCCTTGCCGTGCCGATCCAGCCAGTAGAGGCTGCGGGTGAAGTTCCCCGCCTCTCCGGGAACGAAGGCGAGGAGACCATTTTGCGAAGCGTCAAACTGGGGAACCAGGTCGTGCTGATCCACACCATTGGCCAGCAAGCGCGCCGGCCCGGTGACCACGGCTTTCTCCCGGTCAAAAGGCGCCTCCCACACGCGTCCACCCGAGTAGTAGAGCAGGGCGCCGTTGCCGTACGCGGTTGACGAAGCGTCGCGCTGCACAACATGAGTCGCGCCCGTGTCCGTCTGCACCGCTACCAGACGAGGGCCTTCATCCACCCATTCGGTCACGATAACCCAGTTCGTTCCCGGAATCAGGGCCGGCCACTCAACGGCGTGATGCTTGCCGTCGGCGATTTTCACCGCTTGCGGCGTGCCTCCATTAGCCGATACCAGGCCGATTCCAATGAGCGGGGCTGTAACCACGATGGTGTCGTTGCTCCGCCATCCGCCTCCGTAAAAGGAAGGCAAGTCGCAGATCACCATCGGCTCGCCGCCGGCGATGGAGGCTTTCTGCAGCTTGCCATGACTGTAGAAAGCAACCCACTGGCCGTCGGCGGAAAAGAAGGGGAACACGGCGTCGCTGGAGTCGGGAATGGCGACAAAATCAAAGCCATTGGTGGCGCGCAACACCAGGTGGGGAAGGCCATTGTCGGTGACGACGAAGGCTACATGGGAGCCATCAGGCGAGACGGCGACCGCCCGGCCCGTATCCACAGCCACCTCCTGCCTCTGCCCCAGGTCCACGGCAAAGGCGACGGCCGGCGATTCCACAGGGGCGCGAGCCGCGCGCCACCAAGCCACGAGGGCGCCGGCGGCAATCAGTGCCAGAGCCGCTATGGACGCTACCAGCCAGCGAGTACTCGCTGCCGGCTTGCCGTGGGCGGGCACATCCCGCAAGTTTTCGCCCATCCAGGTAAGTTGCAGCTTGATGTCCTGCGCGGATTGGAAACGATCATCGGGATTCTTGGCCAGGCATCCGCCCAGAACCTGGCTCCAGGCGCGGGGAAATTTGGCCAGGGTCTCCGGGGGCGTTTCCGGCTCGCGCTCGAGGATAGCGGTGGCGACGCTGAGCTGCGATTTGCCGTCGAAGGCGCGCTTGCCGGTGGCCATTTCGTAGAGCATGGCGCCGAAAGCGAAAATGTCGCTGCGGGCGTCGGCTTCCTTGCCCTCGATCTGCTCCGGCGACATATATTGAATGGTCCCGACCAGCACGCCAGCCGAAGTTAACGGCGACGCGTGAGGCGTGGGCGAAGCCATGGTGGCGGCTGCGCTGAGCAGGGGCGCGCTGTGGCCCGCGGCAGCCGCCATCATGGTTGGTTTCGCCAGACCGAAGTCGAGCAGCTTGGCGCCGGTTTTAGTCAGCATTACGTTGCCCGGTTTCAGGTCGCGATGCACAATGCCGGCGCGGTGCGCCTTTTCGAGCGCGTCGGCGATCTGGATGGCGATCTTCAACAGTTCGTCGGTGGCCAGCGGCCCGCGCCTGAGCCGCTCGCCCAGCGTTTCGCCCTCCAGGCACTCCATAACCAGGAAGTCAGTGCCATCCTGGTGGCCCACGTCATACAGGGTGCAGATGTTGGGGTGATTGAGCTGCGAAACCGTCCGCGCTTCGCGCTCGAAGCGCACCTTCAGATCGGGAGTCGCCACCAGCGCCGAATTCAGCACCTTGATGGCGACCGTGCGCTCCAGCCGCGTATCGCGGGCGCGATACACCTCGCCCATGCCGCCCGCACCAAGCGCGGACTCAATTTCGTACGGTCCCAGCCGCGTGCCTGGGGACAGGCCCATTCGTCACTCCTGAAACGCCCGCGTATTCTATCGCGATCTGCGTTTCTGAGCGAATAAGGGCAAATCTGGCACGGAGTTTTGCTTATGAATCTATTTGGTCGCCATGCGGTCAATTTTAGTGGCCAGGATGAAGTCGTGCTGGCGCTGAACTAGAAGTAGACGCATGTTCCCGCATCCCGATCTCTTTCCGCTCCACACATGTTCAGGCGTGGTTCGCTCATTGCTGGTGGGTGGCCCTTGGACCCGAGGGACGGATTCCGTAGTGGCTAATGATGAAGCGTTTGGGCACAAAGAACCCATCGGTCTTTTCCACTAAATGAAAACGACCCGTTTATCTTTACAAACGGCCTGTGATTCATACTGGACTATGTTCGGAATTCGTAACCGAATCAAATTTGCAGTTGACACCAAAACCAAGTGTGCTACAAGGCCCTCCTCAGGAATCAGCGGCCCCGCGACCTGCACCTACTACTGCACCAGTTGTGATGGCGAGGTGTTGACGTATGTTGTAATCAGCCCATTTGCCGTTGCCAAGAGTGGGAGCGATCAGCTCGACTTCGAAGCGAAGGATAACACTGGGTCTGTATATTACTTGAACAACAATACCAGCAGCTGGAGCAGCAGCAACACGGCGATAGGAACGGTCAGCGCCGGGGTGGTGAAGGGAGTTTCTCCCGGGGGGCTAACAATCAGTGCGTTTACCCCGACTGGTGTTTATAACCCCAATTACTGTGCCTACGACCCATACTGTCCAGATACCCAGCAGGTATCCGGAAGCGGCTCCGGGGGAGTGGGACCTTATCAAGTGGAGCCGATTAGCACAGCATCACAGGGTCAGGCACAGTGCACAGCGGGCTATGCAGGCTGGATACGAAATGTTACCAATCAGGTGCAGTATCAGTCTGGAGCTGAGTTTGGCTACTCCGGCTTGACAGTTGCAGATACTTTAACGCCCGGCAGCACGAACCAGTTGGGACTGAAGACACAGACCGGAAGCACTAAGACGACCGGCGATGGCAGTTTTCCCGATACCTACTATGTGTGTTCGACGGCTTGTCCAAGTACCAACCAGACGGATGCATTGCAGAATTGGACAGCCAATGGAGTGCCACTGCCACACGTAAATGGTGTCGTCTACAAGTGCGGCTCAATTGCGATAGATGGTAGATAAAGTATGAGCAGAGCAATCCTGCTAGCTTCCGTTTTTGTAGTTGCCGTTTCATTTTTGGCCATAGTACAGGCAAAAGATCGCACCTACACTGTTTCGGGCTCCGTGATCAACCTGGACGGCATTCCTGTTGCGAGTGCACTGGTAACCGTGATGGGCTTAGGGGATCATGGCGGCGCGGGCCAGTTGCTTACGACTGCGGTGGACGCCAATGGCAGGTTCCGAATAGCGCTCGCACCCGGGCGATACGTAATAAGAGCAAAGGATGAAGCTCATGGTTACCCTGACCCGAATTTTCTTTTTTCCGCTGACCCGCGGGCGCGTTTTCCCGACATTATTGTTGGGGATGCGGATATTTCGGGACTCAAGGTTATCTTGGCAGCGAAGGGCGGGATCATCGATGGCATCTTGCGCGACCGGGTCAGTCTGCGGCTGATTCCGAATGGAAAGGTGGTGTTACGCGACGCCGCCAATCCTGATGTTCTTGTCCAACTCTCTGCTGATCGTAATGGCCGCTTCGAGTTTGCTGTTCCCAACAAACCGATTCTCATCTCGGGGGTAGCCCCGGGATATACTTCAACACTTTTTGCCGACGGGGAGCCACTGACGCTTTCAGGAGGCGAGCGCCGGGATGTCAGTATGACATTGCAACCCAAATGAAGCTACAACTGCTGCGTTTGGCGGTCAACATTCTGGATTATCTGTCGAGATATCGTTGCTTGCCTTCCAAAATTCGAGATCTGCGGAAAAGCCCTCCCTCACCTTGATCGCGGTGGTGCTCTCTGGAGTTCTCCTCAACGCTCAGCTCGCTTTATCCACTAATGTTGCACTTGAGTGGAACAACGCCGCCTTGCAAGGCATCCGCGATGCCAAGCTGGGCGCACCCATGGTGAGCCGAGCCTTGGCGATTGTGGACACTTGCATGTACGACGCCTGGTCTGCTTACGATGACCAAGCCGTGGGTACGCAATTGGGAGGTGCCCTACGCCGTCCTGCCTTAGAACGTACGCCTCCCGGACACCGGAACCGGATCGCCCAATTTATCTGAGCACGCGACCAGCACACGCTTGATGACGATGTAAAGATGTTTTTTGTGCTTAACAACGCACTCTTTGACGCTGGTATTGCCGCCTGGGAGGCCAAGCGAACCTACGATTCCGTTCGGCCGATTACGGCGATCCCGCTGCTCTTCCGCGGCAGGAAGATTCGCGCCTGGGGAGGGCCGGGCAAGGGAACGGTCGAGATGGATGGCGTCCAATGGATGCCGTACCAGCCGACAAGCCTGCCCACTCCGCCTTTTCCCGACTATGTCTCTGGTCACAGCGCGTACAGTGCTGCGGCACCTCGCATTCTGGAACAGTGGACCGGAAGCACCCGCTTCGAAAATTCCGTAACTTTTCCGGCCGGTAGTTCGACAATTGAGACAGGCACGACTCCCACCCGAACAGTTATCCTGTGCTGGGAAACCCTGGCTGAAGCCGCGGACCAGGCGGGAATGTCGCGACGCTACGGTGGCATCCACTTCCGCCGGGCGGACATGGATGGCAGGCTACTGGGACGGTCGGTTGCCACCACGACGTGGAGCAAGGCCCAAATGTACATCCATGGCAAACGACCGAGCCTGGTTGTCGCGCGTAACGCGCAACAGCGCTGAATTAGTGCCCGCAGTGCTTACTTTGCCAGGCGGTCAATCTTGGCGGCGAGGATGAAGTCGCTCTCCGTCAGCCCGTCAATTTTGTGAGTGTAGGTAGTGATGCCCACCTCGCCCCACTTCAGGACGATATCCGGGTGGTGGCCCTGCTCTTCCGCCAACTCTCCCACGCGGTTGACGAATTCCAGCGCCTGGCGGAAGTCGGGAAACTTGTAGGTGCGGGTAAGGTGGTGGTCGTTGACCACGGTCCAGCCGGGCAGCTGCTTTTTGAAGGACTCCAGTTGCTCGCCCTTGAGAGGCGGCACGCCGCCGCGGCAGGGAACACAGGTTTTGCTGGCAAGATCGGAAACCGCTACATTCGCCATCGTCGTAAACCCCCAGCTAACTAATTTACTGCAACCCGGAGGAGCGTGGGGGGCGGTGTACAATCTGCCGACCGATATGCAGAGCAAAGCAGCACAGGCGACATTTTCGGGGGTAGACCGACAGCTGGAGATCTACCAGGCGGGGCTAAAGGGCGAGAAGCCCGCGGTTCCGATTTCGCCCGATGCGCTGGAACAGAAAGCGAAGCAAGCGCTGGAGCCCCGGACCTACGACTACGTGGCGGGAGCGGCGGGCGGGGAGCAGACGGTCCGCGCCAACCGGGACGCGTTCTACGGCTGGCGCATTGTGCCCCGCATGCTGCGCGATGTATCGCAACGCGACCTGACTGTGGAGCTGCTGGGCTGGAAGTTGCCGGCGCCGGTGCTGCTGGGGCCGGTGGGAGTGCAGGGCATTATTCACAGCGAAGCGGAACTGGCCAGCGCGCGAGCGGCAGCTTCCCTGGGCGTGCCCAGCGTGCTGAGCACGCTTTCCTCGAAGCCGCTGGAGCAGGTGGCGCAGGCTTGCGGCGAGGGACCGCGCTGGTTCCAGCTCTACTGGACGACGCATCAGGAGGTAACGGCCAGCCTGCTGCGGCGAGCGGAAGCCGCGGGCTACTCGGCGCTGGTGGTCACGCTGGATACCTCAATTCTGGGCTGGAGAGAGCGCGACCTGCAGCATCCTTATTTGCCTTTCCTGCTGGGGGAAGGACTGGCCAACTTCTTTACCGACCCGGTGTTCCGCTCGCTGCTGACGAAAGCGCCGCACGAGGACCCGGTGGCCGCAATTCGGCTTTGGGGTGGCATCTGCTCCCATACGGCGCTGACCTGGAAGGACCTGAACTTCCTGCGGCAGCACACGCGATTGCCCATTCTGCTGAAGGGAATTTTGCACGCGGAGGACGCGGAGCGGGCGCTGAGCAGCGGAGTGGACGGGCTGATCGTTTCCAACCATGGAGGCCGCCAGGTGGATGGCGCCATTGCCGCGCTGGACGCGCTGCCCTCGGTCGTGCACGCCGTGAACCACCGTCTCCCCGTGCTGTTCGACAGCGGCATTCGCCGCGGAGCGGATGCGGTGAAGGCGCTGGCCCTGGGAGCACGGGCGGTGCTGCTAGGCCGGCTCTACATCTGGGGGCTGGCGGTAGGCGGGGAGCAGGGCGTGCGCGAGACGCTGCTCAACTTCTTGGCTGATCTTGACCTCACGCTGGCGCTGAGCGGCTATCGCTCTTGTGCGGAATTGAATGAGGCGGCGCTGGCGCGGGGAGAAGGGACAAAGCTTTCAGAATAGGCGGCCACTCTTCAGAGCGCGTCCTCGAGAAATAAAAAAAGGGAGCGCGAAACATGTCCGCTGCTCCCTAGGCTTGTACCCTCCCCCAGGTACTTCGCCGAAACCAATACTACGCAGACCAGCGGGACTGGGGAATGGCACGAAAGTGGCAGCAGGGCTGGCACGCAGGTAATCTCGGGGTACCAAAAAGCACACCCGCCAAAGTAACGGCGGGTGTTTACAAATTACGAATTAGTAGAGGAAAAAGGCAGAAGAAAAAAGGGGGAGATAAACCGCGAAGTGCTGCACTGCGTGAAACTAGGAACCGATGGCGCTAGCTGTCTGCGAGAAGACGTTGTTCGCCTGCCCACCGATCAGCCGGATCGTTCCAACCACGATTACCAGAATCACCGCCAGCATCACAGCGTATTCGGCGATGTCCTGCCCCTCATCGTTGGACCACATGTTCTGCAAAAGTTGTTTCACGTTCGTTCTCCGATTACCAAATTTCGCCCTTGTGGCGATTGGTGAAGCCATGCTACGGGGTGAGACAGCAAGGGAGAATGGCCCATCGGTGCCATAGCGTCCACTGTCGTAATTCACTTGAGGTTACCGGTGGCAACTAGCTGATAACAGAGGCCATCACTTACCTCGTGGCGGGTCTTCCCTGCCGGTTCCCCTTTACAAAATCGGGGTTTGAGAGGGCCGGGGGAGGCGCAGGCTGCCACCTCGTACCGGCTTGGCCGGCTCGGGGGGGAGCGAATGGAAAGATCGGCCAGCCTTTACCGTCGTGTCGCCCACGGAACCGGCAGATTTCGGAAGAGAGAAAAGTCTTTCCCAGGAACTGCCAAATCTTGTCCAGCGGAAGTGGCGGCGCAGGATTTTTTGGTAAGAGGCGCTTGCTTCCGTCATATAATCAAGTTGCTCCCCCAGGGCGCGCCGACTCCCGGGAACGTCCCCAGTTCCACAAGCAGGCCAAGGATGGCGGCGGTTTCAAAAATCGAACAAGGTGTGGTGGAATTGCGCACGGATGTGGGCCGTTTATACGTGCGCCCGAGGGGATGGCAGCGCCTGTATTTGCGCTGGACGTTCCGCAATTTTCACAGCCTGTCGCTGCAGATTCTCAACCGACGGCAAAAGCGGCTGATCGAAAACCTGAGCCGCAGCGCCATTCTGACACCCACAGAACATGTGCCGGTGAGCGCGGTGATCGGCATCGTGGAGAACATGACGGTGCTGGCGCTGCCTTCCGCGGCGGAAATGACGGAAGCGCCGGCGGTGAGCCCCGCGGTGGCCGATACCCGCCTGGCCGTCCTGCAGGGCGCAGCGGTAGAGACGGTTCTGGAGTCCAGTGCTGCGCCTGTCGAAGGAACACCGGCAAAGCCGGCGGCCGGCCAGCGCCCGATGGTTCCGGAGATTTCCCATGAGCTTACCGCTGAACATGCTGGCAGTGAGCCGGAGGGGCTCAGTAAGCACGCTGCGGAAGTAGAACAAGGTAGCGGAGTACAAGGTGGGACGCGCAGGCCGTGGGCAGCAGTTTTCGCCGTGGCAGGCGCAGCCGCTGTGCTGCTGCTTGCTGTCTTTCTGGCTCCGCTGGTGAGATTACCGCAATTGAGCATGGCGCCGGCGCCGGTCCCGCAAGCGCCCCCACTTGTGGCCGCTGAGAAGCCGGCGGCTCCCGCTGCTGCGCACCCGGTGAAGGCAGCCGTGCAGACTGCAAGCTTAGCGGCTCAAACCTCATCTTCTGTTGCAGCGCCGGCCGCAACCAGCCAGCAAATAGCGAAGAGAACCCCTTCGGCCGCTGCAGTAACGGCAAAGACCGCTGCGGTTCCAGATTCGGCGCCATTGCCGCAAATCGAGGAGGCGCCTCGTTCTGGTTTCATTTATCCCGTAGCCCCTAACCCCAACCTGGTGGGCAAAGTCGTGCTGAAGGCGGTGGTGGGCAGCGATGGAGCGGTCAAGCAGGTCGAGGTGCTGAGCGGTGAGCGCGCCCTGGCTTCCGCGGCTGTGCGTGCAGTGCGGCAGTGGCGCTATGCTCCGCCGCAGGTGGATGGTCATACGGTAGAGGCGGAAACGCAGGTCACTATCAGCTTTCTGGGTGACGATGCGGTTTCCATTATCCTGCCCCCGAGCCGGTAAGGCGCGGGACGGGTTATCCGCCCTCAATCTCAGCTAACTCAGAATCTAATTTCGACGGGTCTACCGTTGAAGGTCAGCTGCCGCACAGCTCCTCCGGCCAGTTTTGCCTCGAGAGTTCGTGGCGCTGGCGGGTAAGAGGCGCGAGCCTTCCGCCAGGCGCAGAGTCAGCCTACGCCGCGAATCGTTCCACATCATCTGGATGCCCATCCATTCCCGGTTCGGTAGTTGGGTAACCGCTGCTGAAGTTTTGCTGGCGGGTCCGAAACCAGCGTCAGCCCTGGGTGCTCGCGCTACCACAGTTGTTTGAGAACCTGCCGGCGGCTCCAGTCTTTGCGCATCCCGTTCCCCGGCCTCAGTGCGAGTCGCGGGCGACCTTGGCGCCGCTCGAGCCAACCAGAAAATCGAAATCAGCGCCCTGGTGGGCTTGCAACACATGCTCCACATAGAGCCGTTCCCATCCGCGTGCCGGCAGCGGCGGAGGACTCCACTGGGCGCGACGGGCAGCCAGGGCTTTTTCGTCCACTTCCAGTTGCAGAAGACGCTGGTGAGCATCGAGAGTGATCATGTCGCCGGATTGAACCAGGGCGAGGGGGCCGCCGGTGGCAGCTTCTGGGCAGGCGTGCAGCACCACCGTCCCGTAAGCGGTGCCGCTCATACGGGCGTCGGAAATGCGCACCATGTCATTCACGCCTTTGCGGAGGAGTTTGGGCGGAAGGGGCATGTTGCCCACTTCCGCCATGCCGGGATAGCCGCGGGGACCGCAGTTTTTGAGGACCATGACGGAGTTCTCGTCAATGTTGAGCGATTCGTCATTGATGCGGGCGTAGAAATCTTCAATGGAATCGAACACCACCGCCGGTCCGCAGTGGCGCAAGAGGTGGGGGCTGGCAGCGGACATTTTGATGACGGCGCCATCGGGGGCGAGGCTACCACGCAGCACGGCGATGCCGGCGTTTTTCTTGAACGGCTTCTTAAAGGTGTGAACCACGTCACGATTCCAGCAGGGCGCGTCTTTCACATTCGCCCACATGGTTTCGCCATTGGCCGTCAAAGCATTGCGGTGCAGCGCGCCGCCTTCGCCTAATTCGCGCAGAACAACGGGCAGGCCGCCGGCGTAGAAGAAATCCTCCATCAGATATTTGCCGGAGGGCTGGATATTAACCAGGCAGGGCATTCCATTTCCAAGACGGTCGAAATCGTCGAGGCAGAGCGGCACGCCCACCCGGCCGGCCAAAGCAATCAAGTGGATGACGGCATTGGTGGAGCCCCCGATAGCGGCGTTGGCCCGAATGGCGTTCTCAAAGGCTTCGCGGGTCAGAATGTGCGACATGCGCAGGTCGTCGTTCACCATTTGCACGATGCGACGTCCGGTCAGCTGGGCAAGCGTGTTGCGGCGCGCGTCCACGGCGGGAATGGCGGCATTTCCCGGCAAGCTCATGCCTAGAGCCTCGACCATGCTGGCCATGGTGGAGGCAGTGCCCATGGTCATGCAATGTCCCTTGGAACGGTGCATGCAGCTTTCCGCGGCAAAAAATTCTTCGCGGCTAATCTGCCCGGAGCGCACCTGCTCCGACATCTGCCAAACGCCGGTTCCCGACCCGAGGTCGCAGCCGTGAAATTTGCCCGAAAGCATGGGCCCGCCGGAGAGGCCGATGGTGGGCAGGTCGCAGGAAGCCGCGCCCATCAAAAGCGAAGGAGTGGTTTTGTCGCAACCCATCAGCAGAACTACGCCGTCAATAGGATTGCCACGAATGGATTCCTCTACGTCCATGCTGGCGAGATTGCGAAACAGCATGGCGGTGGGGCGAAGCTGGGTTTCGCCGAGCGACATGACGGGAAATTCCAGGGGAAAGCCGCCGGCCTGCCACACGCCGCGCTTGACGAATTCGGCCAGTTCGCGAAAGTGGCCGTTGCAGGGCGTAAGCTCCGACCAGGTGTTGCAGATGCCGATCACCGGGCGGCCCTCAAACAGGTCATGGGGCCAGCCCTGGTTCTTCATCCAGCTGCGATAGATGAAGCCCTCGCGATCCTGGCGCCCGAACCATTCCTGGCTGCGAAGTTTCCTGCTCGCGGGTGTGCGTTGAAGGCTGGCGGACACGAATTGAGCCCCTCCTCTGGCCGGAAAATCATACTGCAAACCCAGCCGGTGAACGTACTCTTGGCCGCCACCACTTGACGCCGGTTGGAAATTGCGCCGATGATGGCGCGGTCCGACAGGAGATAACTGGCATGAGCATGACGCGACTCTCTACGCTGAGTGTGATTCTGCTGCTTCCTATTCTCATGCTTACCGCCGACTCCGCCAAAGCGCCGGGGCTCTTGCTGGTCGCTAACAAGGGCGAGCACACCCTGGGACTGATTGACCCTGGCGCTGGCCGGCAGGTCGCAACCATTCCCGAAGGAGGGATTACCGGGCACGAAGTGGTAGCGTCGGACGGGCGACGGGCGTTCGTGCCCATCTACGGAGACTCGGGAGTGGGCTTGCCGGGCACAGACGGAAGCAAAATTGACGTCATTGATCTCGACAGCCGCAAGGTGACGCACACCATAGATTTCGGCCACGGCGTGCGGCCACATTGCCCTGTGTTCGGGCCGAAAGATGGTTTGCTCTACGTCACCACCGAACTGGACAAAGCGGTCAGCATCATTGACCCCAAGACGCTCAAGATCGTAGGCAAGGTTCCGACGGGGCAGGCGGAATCGCACATGCTGGCCATCAGCCACGATGGGCGGCATGGCTACACGGCCAACGTGGGACCGGGCACGGTGTCAGTCCTGGACCTTGCCGGGCGAAAGACGATGACAGTGATTCCGGTAGCAACGCATGTGCAGCGGATTTCGGTTTCACCCGATGACCGCTGGGTGTTCACGTCCGATACAACCAAGCCGCGGCTGGCGGTGATTGATACGACAACCAACAAAGTTGAGCATTGGGTCGGATTGCCGGGCACGGGATATGGCGCCGCATCCACTGCTGACGGGAAATGGCTGCTGGTGGCGATGCCGCAAGCGAATGGAGTCGCGGTAGTTGACCTCGCCAACCTGCGGGTGGTGAAGACAATCAGCGTGCCGGCCGCGCCGCAGGAGGTGCTGATCCGGCCGGATGGCAAGATGGCCTATGTATCGTGCGATCGCAGCAATCAGGTGGCGGCGATCGAGATCGGCGACTGGGGAGTGAAGCTGATCGGCACCGGAAAAGGCGTGGATGGGCTAGGGTGGGCGAAGTGACGGACACATTTCGGCGGTGAATTAAGGACCGGGTTTCCAGCGCAGCACCGGCTTGCGCGCGGCGGCCACTTCATCCAGGCGCGAGACCCGCGTGCTGTGGGGCGCTTCCAGCACCACGTCGGGCGCCTTCTCGCACTCCTCGGCAATGGACTTCATCGCGTCCACAAAAAGATCCAGCTCTTCCTTGGACTCGCTCTCCGTGGGCTCAATCATCATGGCGCCGGGCACAATCAGAGGAAACGAAACCGTGTAGGGATGGAAGCCGTAATCAATCAGGCGCTTGGCCAAGTCGCCGGTGCGCACGCCTTTTTTCGCCTGCACGCGGTCACTGAAGACCACCTCGTGCATGGTCGGCGTCTTGTAAGGCAACTCGTACACGCCTTCCAGCCCCTTGCGAATGTAGTTGGCGTTGAGCACGGCGTCTTCGGTGGTCTGGCGCAGGCCATCCGGCCCGTTCGCCATGATGTAAGCCAGTGCACGCACGTGCATGCCGAAGTTGCCGTAGAAGGCGCGCACCCGGCCGATGGATTGCGGCCGGTTGTAGTCGAAGCCCAGTGTGCCATCGGCCTTGGTCACAATCACCGGCACAGGCAGGAAAGGTTCGAGAAAATCCTTGCACGCCACCGGCCCGGAGCCGGGGCCGCCGCCGCCATGGGGCGTGGAAAAAGTCTTGTGCAAGTTCAGGTGCATCACGTCCACACCGAAGTCGCCAGGGCGCACCTTCCCCACCAGGGCGTTCATGTTAGCGCCATCCATGTAGAGCAGGCCGCCCTTGTCGTGGAGGATGTCGGCAATTTTGTGGATCTCCTGCTCGAAGACACCCAGGGTGTTGGGATTGGTGAGCATGAGGGCGGCGACATCTTCATTCATCTGCGCCGCCAGCGCGGCCACGTCTACCATGCCGACTGAATTAGACTTCAGGTTTTCGACCGCGTAGCCGGCCATGGCGGCAGTAGCGGGATTGGTGCCGTGGGCGGAGTCAGGAATCAGAATCTTCTTGCGGGGGTTTCCCTGCTTCTGCAGATAGGCGCGCAACAGCAGGATGCCGGTAAGCTCCCCGTGGGCGCCGGCCGCGGGCTGCAACGTGATGGCATGCATGCCGGTAATCTCCAGCAGGCACTCGGTCAGGGTTTTCAGAATGCGGAGCGCGCCCTGGGAAATCCGCTCCGGCTGGTAGGGATGGCCGTTGGCCAAGCCATCGAAGCGCGACACGGCCTCGTTCACCCGCGGGTTGTACTTCATGGTGCAGGAGCCGAGCGGGTACATGCCCAGGTCAATGGCGTAATTCCAGGTGGAAAGGCGGGTGAAATGGCGGATGATTTCGATCTCGCTGACCTCGGGCATGTGGCCCAAATCGGCGCGCTCGGCTTCGCCCAGCAGCTCGGCCGTATCCACTTCCGGAACATCCAGCGGGGGAAGCTTCCAGGCGGCCTTGCCAGCCGAGGATTTTTCGAAAATCAGGCCTTCGTTCTGGTTGACGTGGCGCGTGGCTTTTTTGACCGGGCTCATCGCACCACCTCCGGCTCCGGCTCGGGGCGGCGCTTGCCCTTGGTCTGGGCGCGAGCCAGAACGGCACCCACCGCGTCTATGGAAGCGCGGGTCGTGGTCTCGGTGCAGCACCACAGCGCCGCATTGCCCAGCTCGGGGTAAAACTTCTTCAGCGGAAAGCCGCCCACGATGTTTTCTTCGAGCAGGCGGCTGTTGACAACGTAAGGATCCTCCGCCGTCTGCAGAACAAACTCGTTGAAGCGTGGCGCGCCCGCGAAGAGCACCTTGCCGTGGCGTCCAAAATGCTGGCTGGCGTAGGCAGTTTTAGCGAGATTCTGCCTGGCCAGCTCCTTCAACCCTTCGCGGCCGTACACCGTCATGAAGACGTTGGCCATGAGCGCGATCAGGGCCTGGTTGGTGCAGATATTGGAGGTGGCCTTCTCGCGGCGGATGTGCTGCTCGCGGGTGGCCAGCGTGAGCACATAGCCGCGCTTGCCGTGCTTGTCGCGGGTTTCGCCCACCAGGCGCCCCGGCATCTGGCGAACATATTTTTCGCGGGTGGCGATCACCCCCGCATAGGGGCCGCCGAAGCCCAGGGGGACGCCGAAGGATTGCGCTTCCATGGCCACGATATCGGCCTCTGCGGGAGGCCTCACGATGCCCAGTGAAAC
Source organism: Terriglobales bacterium (assembly GCA_035280205.1). Classification (GTDB taxonomy): domain Bacteria; phylum Acidobacteriota; class Terriglobia; order Terriglobales; family Acidobacteriaceae; genus JAICWP01. Next base: position 22,357 of record DATEGI010000168.1, read on the forward strand.
CGCTTCGGAAATCGCAACCACCAGCAGCGCGCCCTTGCTGCGCGCCAATTCAGCCAGCGCGGGTACGTCTTCAATGGTGCCGAAGAAATTGGGCGACTGTACGACGAGGCAGGCGCAATCGTCGCTGAGGGCACGCTCCAGCTCTGTCATCTTGACCCGGCCGTCGTCGCCGAATCCGACCGTGGCCAGCGGCATATCCTGATGCTGGCCGTAGGTGGCCAGTACCTCGCGGTATTCGGGGTGCACGCTGCGCGCAATCAGCACGCGGCGGCGGCCGCTCACCCGCATGGCCATCATGGCGGCCTCGGCGGCGGCGGTGGAGCCGTCGTACATGGAGGCATTCGCTACTTCCATGCCGGTGAGCTCACAGATCATGGTCTGGAACTCAAAAATGGATTGCAGCGTACCCTGCGAAATCTCAGCCTGGTAGGGCGTGTAGGCGGTGAGGAACTCGCCGCGCGAAATGATGGTATCAATCAACACCGGGCGGTAGTGGTGATAAGCTCCCGCGCCGAGAAAGCTGGGCAAGCCCTTGCCGTTCTCGCGCGAGCATTTCTGGAACCATTCCAGGATTTCGGGTTCCGACATCTGCTGCGGCAGGCGCATTTCGCGCTGCAGGCGGTATTCCGCGGGGATGGGAGCGAACAGGTCGTCAATGGAACGCGCCCCGATGGCGCGCAGCATCGTTTCCCGGTCCGCCGGCGATTTAGGAAGATAGCGCATGAGGTAATTGTGTAATTTAGTAATTGAGTAATTTAGTAATTGAGTAATTGAAAAGCATTGCGCGAGCACCGAAGCACGGGGCAGCCATGCGCTTTACAAATTACACAATTACTCAATTATCCAATTACTCAATTTTAATGCGTTTCTTCGGCCACGAACTTCTCATAATCATCGGCCGAGAGCAGCCCATTCAATTCGCTCGGATCCTTTAGTTTCAGCTTGACCATCCAGGAGCCGTGCGCATCGGAGTTGATCTTCTCCGGCGCGGTGGACAGTTCCGGGTTGACCTCGGTGACGGTACCAGAAGCCGGCGCGTAGAGGTCGGAAACCGCCTTGACCGACTCGACCGTGCCAAAGCTCTTGCCGGCGGTCAACTCAGCGCCGACCTTGGGCAATTCGACAAACACAATGTCGCCGAGCGATTCCTGGGCATAGTTGGTAATGCCCACCGTGGCGTTGCCGCCATCCGGCTTAATCCATTCATGCTCTTTGGTGTATTTGAAATCCTTGGGATAGGCCATGCAATCTCCGAATCAGTCGTCCCTACGGGACTTCACCTTGCTTATCTGCCGATCCCGCCACTAAAGTGGCGGGCTACTTTCGGTCGCCCTTTGGGCTGCTGTGTCTTCAAAGCTTGCTCGTTTCTCCCGGGACCCTTGGCGTCCCCTGCGGTCTTCATTTTTTGGGGCGTTTATAGAAGGGCATAGGCACCACCTTCGCTCCTACTCCCTGCCCGCGAATTTCAACCTTCAATTGCGTGCCAACCTCGGCCAAACTGGGCGGCACATACGCCAGAGCTATGTTCTTCTTCAAGAACGGGGCATGCGAGCCGCTAGTGACGTAGCCGACTTCGTGCCCTGAATGGTCCAGCACCTTGTAACCATCGCGGGCGATGCCGCGCTCCACCATCTCCAACCCCATCAGAGTGCGCTTCAGGCCGGCAGCCCGAGCGCGCTCCAGGGCCGAGCGGCCGACAAAGTCTCCCTTCTCCATCTTACAGAATCGGTCCAGCCCCGCCTCCCAAACACTGATGGTTTCGGAAATTTCGTGTCCGTAAAGGGGAAGGCGACCTTCCAGGCGCAAGGTGTTGCGCGCGCCCAACCCGCAGGGCAGAGCGTTGAATTCCCGGCCCGCCTCCAGCACCTCGTTCCAGACGCGGGCGCTGGTGGCTTCATCAGCGGGCACGTAGATTTCGAAACCATCTTCGGCGGTGTATCCGGTACGGGCAATAAGGATGTTCTTCAGCCCGCAAACGGCGCCATCTGTGAACCAGTAGAACTTTACCGCGCTCAGGCTGGCGTCAGTCAGCTTCTGCAGCAGTTCCTGCGCGCGCGGCCCCTGGATTGCGATCTGGGTAAAATCGTCGCTCAGGTTCTCGGCGGTGCAGTTGAAACCGTGAACATTGTCGCGTACCCAGTTGAAATCCTTCTCGCGCGTGCCGGCGTTGATGACCAGCAGGAATTCCCGCTCGCCCAACCGGTGCACAATGACGTCATCCACGAACGTGCCTTGCGGGTAAAGCAGGGCCGAGTACTGGGCCTGTCCGGCGGCCAGCCGCGAAGCGTCATTCATGGTGATGTGTTGCGTGGCTTCCAGCGCCTGTGGGCCGGCGATGCGGATATCGCCCATGTGGCTGACGTCGAAAATTCCGACTCGCGTGCGCACGGCCAGGTGCTCGGCAATCAAGCCGCCCGTGGCCGGGTACTCCACCGGCATGTCCCAGCCATTGAACTCCACCATCTTGGCGCCCATGCGGCGGTGCTCTGCGTTCAGGGCAGTTTTGCGAATGGCGGGAGTAGTTTCGAGGCTGGAGGACAAAGGCGGAATTCCTCGCTGGGCTGACTGGGAACAGGTGGAACTTGTTACGGTATCACGCTCATTTTGCAGGGGTCAAACTTCAATGATTCACCACAGAGGACACAGAGCGCACAGAGGAGGATTATTGAAAAATTAGAAACCTTATTGGGAAAGGTGTCGTTCCGAAGCCTGAATGCTTGTGCGCAAAAACCGGCTCCGGTGGGGTTACCTGATTTTCCGGTTTTCCCTCTGTGTACTCTGTGATCTCTGTGGTTAATTGGAATTCCGCGCACTTCGGTAACTTTGCCCCCACCAACCCCCGCGCTAAATTGGCGGCATGGAAACCACCCGGTTTCAGTGTGTGATTTGCGAGAAAGACGAGAAGCAGTGCACCTGCGACCGCTACTGCGCTATCTGCTTCGGCGAGGATGACGCGCGTCTGTGCCAGGACGGCTGCTACTACTGCCGCACCTGCCGGGAAGCATGCGATTACCAGGCACAAGACTAAGGAACCCAGTTTCGAGTTTCCAGTCTCAAGTTTCAGTCAAAATCTCACTGTGCTGGAAACTTGAAACTCGAAACTCTAGATC
>DATEGI010000169.1:0-7081 GCA_035280205.1 Terriglobales bacterium
CGCCGTTCCCAGCGAAACGAATAACGCCAAGCTGCAGAACAACACAAAGAAACCAGGAACTATTCCATGGAGACCGAGCTGACGCCAGCATCGCGTTAAGCGCCGGTTCGCAGATACTGCAAAACCCGAGGAGGACATGGAAGCGTTGCTGAATGGTAACGATTTCGGATCCGCCGGCGCAACTTCCCGGCCGCCGGTCCAACGCCGAGCTTGCGCTGGCAGCCCGTAGGCAAACTCATTATTTTAGCGCCGCGGTCCAGTTGGTGACCACTGTGAGCGGCAACTGCACAGTGTCGCTCCCTGTTTGGTTGACAAGGAGTCTCTTCCCGTCGGGACTGACAGCGAACGGCCCCTCCGGGCCACTGACCAAGGGCGCTTTCAGGATTTGCCGTGGAGCGCCCAGCTGCAAGGCCGCGCCACTCTCGTGCGCGTCCACCGCCATCACTTCGCCTACATCTGTGCTGAAAAACAGCACGCGGCCATCACGACTCCAATGCGGGTTGTCTCCGCCGCCAGTGGACACCTGGTACTTTCCGCCCGCGCCGGGGAAAGGCTTCACATAAATTTCGAGCCGCCCTGTTTCTTCGCTGGCATAGGCTAGCCATTTGCCATTCGGAGAAAATTCCGGCCACACCTTGAGAAATGGGGACAGTAGCTGGGGGATGGGCTTGCGGTCCCCGAAGAGAGGTAAAACATACAAGTCGGAATTCCTCGGCGCGCTTGAGTCTCCGCCGATTTGGTCGTAGGCCAGATATTTCCCATCGCTGCTGATGGAGTTTGGTTGAGTGCCAATTCCATTGGCCAAGATAGGCTCTTCGTTACCGGTTCCATCAGAAGGCCGGCGATATATGTAAAACCGGCCACCGCGGAGTGTGGAGTAAAAAATCCAGCGGCCGTCGGGCGACCAGGTCGGGTGGCCCGATCTCCCCTGGCCAAACGTGAGGCGCGATTTTGTCTGCCGCTGCAAATCGAAGATCCAGATGTCTTGCGCATCGCTGGTCACCACCGACACGGCCAGTCGCTTGCCGTCCGGCGAGAGCGCCGGGGTACGGTAAAGCACCTCCTCCGGAACCGCGTTCGCGCCCAGCTTTCCATCCAGCCCGTACCACAGCAGGCGATGACCCGCGCTGGCTCCTCCCTCCAGGTAGAGCAGCGTGCCGGATGCGGAAACTGCGAAGATGCTCCGGAAGACTGTGGTATTGACGCCCACGTGAGCGGCCACCGGACGGGCATCGCCCTCCAATTGCAGGTTGCCTACGTTCAACTTTTGCGCGAGCAGGGCTCCATCGCGCACAAACAGCAGGTAGCCGGGTTCGGCGTAAGCTCCGGAGCTTTGGGTGGCGACGAGCAGCTTGCGTTCTTTCGAGTCCAGGGAGCCCACATAAATGGCGCCGTCTTCCGCCACATTTATGCCTTGTTTCCAGAACAGGTAGTGCTTGCCATCGGGCAGAAACACTGGCCAGCGGTGCGAAGTTTCGCCGGCCTTTGTGTCCAGTTCCGTAACCGCCGTGGGAGTCCCGCCCGCGGCCGAGACTCGGAACAAGGCGTCACCCGGCGTAGGCGTGAACAAAATCACATTGTCCTGGTTCCAGGCTCCTCCGCGCGCAAGTTTCGCTTCGCAAATCGTCTGCGGGGGACCGCCGTCGGCTGCGACTTTTTGCATCTTGCCGCCGGCGAAGAACCCGACGTAGCGGCCGTCATAAGACCAGAAGGGGAAGCCCGCGTTCTCGGTACCGGGCAAGGGCTGGGCCGTTCCCGAATCCAGCGCCTGCACCCAAAGCATCTCCTGGCCGGCCTCGGGTTTTTTGGCCACGAAGGCGATACGCTCGCCATCGCGGGCGATCGCGACCGCTCCCGACCAGTTGGCCAGAAAGTTAAATTCCGATTTGGCTGGCGGAAGGATGTAGGCATGAACCGAGCTCTGCGGGGCGCCCAGCGTCCGTATGTACGCCACCGCGAAAATGATTGCCGCGACTGCGAGCAGGGCGGCCGCCGCCCAGGGCAGCAAGCGGCGACTTGCCGGCATGGGAGCGACGGCTTCGGGGCTAGCCATCGGCATCTGCGAGATGAGTTCCAGCTGCAGCTTCAGGTCGTGCGCGTTCTGGAAGCGCTCCGCAGGATCTTTTTCCAGACAGTGCTGAACCATCCGCTCCAGCGGCGGGGGGACATCCGGATTCAGCGAGCGAAGCGGTTTGGGTTCGAGCGCCAGAATCGCAGCGACTACGCTGGCCTGGGTTTTGCCTTCGAAGGCACGGGCGCCGGTAAGCATTTCGTAGAGCACCAGGCCGAACGAAAAAATGTCACTGCGGACGTCCGCGTCCTTGCCCTCGATCTGCTCCGGGGCCATGTACTGCACGGTGCCGATAATCGAACCAACTGAGGTCAAGGGCGAGGCGGGGCTGCTGCGGGTCATGGCCGCGGAGAAAACCGACTGCGCGTGCGAACTGCCAGCCACGGCTGCCAGTCCCGCGCCCGCCGCCTTGGCCAACCCGAAATCCAGCAGCTTGGCACCGGTCTTGGTCAGCATGATGTTGCCGGGCTTAAGGTCGCGGTGCACGATTCCAGCGCGATGCGCCTTGTCCAGCGCGTCGGCGACTTCGATGGCAATTTTCCAGAACTGCTCCAATTGCACAGGTCCGCGCTTCAGCCGCTCGCTGAGCGTCTCGCCCTCCAGGTACTCCATGACCAGGAAATCGGTGCCGTCCTGGTGGCCGACGTCGTGCAGCACGCAAATGTGGGGATGCTGCAGCGCAGAAATGGCTCTGGCCTCGCGCTCGAAACGCTGCTTCAGTTCGGGATTGCTGTTCAGACTGGCGGGCAGAACTTTGATGGCAACCGTGCGTTCCAGCCGCGTGTCGCGCGCGCGGTACACCTCGCCCATCCCGCCCGCGCCCAGCGAAGACTGGATTTCATAAGGACCAAGCTTCGTGCCAGAGGTGAGACCCATATGTGCGCGGCATTATAGCCCCACTCGACCTAGGGACGGCTGGCGCCAATCTCCAAGTCTCTGTTCACTTCGGTCCGCCGGTCAAAGGCCGGATTATCGGCCATTCGTCATGCTTCAAAATTCTTCAAACATCAATAAAAAGGCCCGGCCGAAGCCGGGCCGGTCTTGCAGCGAGCTGACCGTTTAGAACTTCGACCCTCCCCAACCGGAGCCAAAGCGGAAGCTGAGGCCGGCGGAGATGCGGACGTTGTTCTGCGTCGCCGAAGCATGACGGGTCATGAGGTAATCGAACCCCGTGATCACGCCCAAGTGCTTGCTCATGCCGAGTTCCAGACCGCCGCCCAGGGCCGAAGCGAAGGCGGTATCGGAAACGCTGGTGGAAAGGCCCAGCGCCGAAGCGGAAACGCTCTCATGGTCAAACCCGAACAGACCGTGCACGAACGGGTTGGTGCGGCCATGACCGAACTCCAGGCGGGGACCAAACACATAGGTGTAGTGCTTGTCCGACGCCGAAGCGGTCGTAGTGGTGGTTCCCACGGTGAATGAAGCGCTCTGCGTGTTGCTGGCTCCGGCGATGTTGCCTTCCAAGCCGAGCCACTGGTTCACGAAGAACGTGCCGCCGGTATTCCAGCCATTCGCGCCCAGCCGGCTGCCCACACCTTCATCCAGGCTGGTGTAGGTGTATCCACCTGTCAGCTCAGCCTTGGGCATCAATTGCGCCCAGGCGCTGGAAGCGCAAACCGCCAGCGCGATTACCAGAATGCTCTTAAACTTAAACATTTTGTGTTTTTCTCCTGACAACAAAATTTATCCCCCCGGTCTTGCCTTGGGGAGTAGTTTCCCGTGCTCAGGAGAACTTGGCCAGATTACCTGCGTCATAGACCGACAAGGACCTGGGGCTGCACCCTCGTACATGTACGTCCGGTTGTGGGCGGCTTCCCGCTGTGGGCCTGAAAAACGGCTGGTGTCCGCAGTTTAGAACCTATTTATCAAGGCGATGGCGGAAACCGAAGCTGATCAGCCGCCGGCTCACGGCTTACTTAATTAGTCGGTTCCGATGCGGAACCACCTTCGGATTGGAACTACGGCTGGCTGCTGTTGCGTTCAGAGGACCGGCTTGAGGGAGCGCCCGACCTTTTCAGCTCTGCCGCGCGCCGGGCCGCCCCCGCCGCCAGTTGCTTCTTGCCCTGCCCAGCGTAAGCCTGCTCCAGCAATTCGAAAGCCTCGGCGCTGGGGTGCTGCTCGGTAAGGCCCTTAAGCTGGCCGGCAGCTTCGACGTATTTCTTTTGCGCCAGCAGCACCCGCCCCAGCTCCAATTGGGCATCAGGGTCGTTGGAGTTCACCAGCAGGGCGGCTTCCAGCTGATCTTCCGCCTTGGAGGGATTACCCAGCCGGAGGTAGGTCTTGGCCAGCAGAACTCGTGCCGGCAACTGCTCGGGCAGCAGGTGCAGGCTGGCTTCCAAAGCCTCGCTGGCGCCGGCAAAATCGCCAAGTGCAAATAGCGCCTGGCCCTGGTAGTAGGCGCTGGTGGAGTCATTAGGACGTAGTTGCCGGGCTCTGGCCAGGTTCGAGGCGGCCTCGCGGTTGTTTCCTGCTTTTAATTCCAGTTCACCTAGTTGGGAATATGCCAGTGCCGAAGTGCTGTCCGTCTCCAGCACTTTCTTCAGCAGGGCGCGCGCCTGCTCGTTGTGGCCACGATCGCTCTCCAGCAGCGCGTCATGCAGCAGGTTCTCCTCTTCTATTTTGTCCTTGGGATCGGGAAGCTGGGCATTGGCTGCGCTCAGTTTTCCGCCATTGGCTTCTGCCTGGTGCTGCGAAAGTAACGCCTGCAGTCTTTGCTGCGGCGGCGTAGCCGAAGAATAAAGGTTGTGAAGCTCGTGCGGATCGGAGCTCAGGTCGTAGTATTCCGGGCGCGGCGCCTGAATCAGCTTGCCCCCCTCGGTGCGCACACAGCGCAGCGGCGCCCAGCCGAAGTGCAGGGGATAGTCGGTTTCGCCAAACAGCGGACGCTCGCTTCCCTGACCTGCTCCGGCGAGCAGGGGCTGAAGCGAGGCGCCATCCATGTGCTCGCTGGTAGAGACGTTTAGCAGCCCCAGCACGGTCGGAAGAATATCAATGGTCCTTACCTGAGCCCTGATCACCTTTCCCGCCTCGCGCTGCTGCGGCAGCTTAATAATGAGCGGCACGTGCAAAGTGGCGTCATAGAGAAAGATGCCGTGAGTGTTTTCCTTGTGCTCGCCCAGGCCTTCCCCGTGATCTCCGACCAGGACAATCAGCGAATTGTCGTACCAGCCGCGACGGCGCAGGTAAGCCAAGAAATCCCCGAGGGCGTGGTCAGCGTAGGCAATCTCTCCGTCATAAAGGTGGTCACGGTAGATCTCGGAATAGGGCGGCGGCGGCTCATAGGGGTCGTGAGGATCGTACAAATGGACCCAGAGAAACTTGGGAGCAGCAGAAAGTGCGGTCAGCGACTGCTCGGAGTGGGGCCGGTCCAGCCACTTCTCTGCGTGCTGCACCACCTCCATGCCGCGCCGTTCCTCCACATCCCAATGGCCTTTTCCGGTATGCGGCGGAAAATTATCGTAATAGTCGAACCCCTGGTCGAAGCCGGGGGCCAGGGTCTTGGAGTCGAGTACCACAGCACCAATGAAGGCGGCAGTGGCGTAACCGTGCTTTTGCAGCAGCGCTGCCCACGTGACATGTGTGGCCGAAAGCGCCATCCCGAAGTCCATCACCCCGTGCGAACTGGGGTAGAGCCCCGTCATGATGCTGGCATGGGAACTGTTGGTAACGGGGATGGGGGTGAAGGCGTTAGCGAAGCGAATGCCATCCCTGGCCAGGCTGTCCATGGCGGGCGTTTTCACGCCGGTGTAGCCGTAGCAGCCGACATGATCGGCACGCAGCGTGTCCACCGTTACCAGAAGAACATTAGGAGGATCCCCCGTCGGGGCCGCCCAAACCCGAACAGCTAGCAGGAGAAACGAGAGGCAAAACGCCTTTTTCATGAACACAGGATCCCGGGCTACAGGTGGTGAGCAAGCTCCGATATGGAGAGTGACAATGATTGTAGCTCAGGAGTGCTCTCGCCTCAGGACGCCTTACCTAGCGCATGCCGGCCAGCGCCAGGCGCAGCTTGTGGGTGGCGCGGAAAAGAGTGTTCTTTACCGTCCCTTCACTGGTCTTGAGCATGTCCGCCACGGTGCGCAGCTTCAGGTTGTGATAATGCTTCAGTTCAAACACCATACGTTCACGGGGTGAAAGCCCCTGCAGGGCGCGGACGATCTGCCGCCGCAGTTCTTTCCCGCGCAAACAACGCTCTGGATCGGCGGAGGGGTGGCCGTCGGGCAGGTATTGCACCAATTCCGTTTCTTCGCCTTCCTGCGAAACCACCACGCTTACCTGCCTCTGATGTTTCTGGCGCTTGCGCAGGTAATCGAGGCAGACATTGGTAGTGATACGGTGAATCCACGTGTAAAACGAGCACTCGAAACGGAATCCGCCCAGGCTCTGATAGGCGCGCAGAAAAGTGTCCTGGTAAACGTCCTGGGCATCGCTCTCTGAGGAGGTAATGCGCAGGGCCAGGCGGAGCACAGGCTGGTCGTAACTGCGCACCAGTTCCTCGAAGGCGGCCGAATTCCCCCGTTGCGCCTCGCGCACCAGCGTGATGTGGTCCAGGCTGGCGAGACCATCGCCCTGATTCGCCGTCGGGGGAAAAGCTGGCTGGGTGGACCCGCAAGCCAGTGCTCCCCGATCCGAATTGGTATTTGGCGAAAGCATGTGTCAGCTCGCCGCCTCGTTTTCAGCCCTTGCCCGGCGATGGACTACCAGAAGTGCGACATCGTCGGCGCGCGGCTGGGTGGCGGCAAAGTCTTGGGTTGCGCCCAGCACCGAAAACAAAATGGCGCCGGCTGAATTGTCGCCCGCGGCGCGCGCCGCCTCGGCCAGTCGTTCCGGCTCGAAATCTTCGCCGCTGCCGTTGCGGCATTCCACCGCTCCATCGGAATAGCCGAGCAGAGTTTCTCCCGGCGCGATCGTGGCATGGCCGTTGCTGAAAACCGCTCCCGGCACCGCGCCCAGCAGAGGTCCTCCCGCACTTAGAGGCTCCACCTGCCCCTGCCTCCGCAGCAGCAAGGG
>DATEGI010000170.1:0-36029 GCA_035280205.1 Terriglobales bacterium
CCGCTATCCCGGCCCCGACAACAAGTTCGGCAACACCCGCCCCGAGCTGGAGGACGCTTCCCTGGGCGGCCTGAGCGCTCTCGGCGTGGATCCGAACGACCCGGCTGCGAAGGATGACGTGGTGAGCGGCGTGCTGGTGCTGCCGGTCAATCGCGAGGTGGACCTCACTCTGCGCGCCCAGGACGTGATTCACAGCTTTTTTGTTCCCGCCATGCGCTTCAAGCAGGACGCGGTACCCGGGCTGATGATCCACATGCACTTCCGCCCGGAGCAGACCGGTGACTACGAAATCGCCTGCGCCGAGCTCTGCGGCCTGGGCCACTACAAGATGCACGGCATCATGCGCGTGGTCAGCGAACAGGATTATGAAAAGTGGTTGGCGGCACGGGAGGCGGATAAGCAATGACACAGTCACACGGCCCTGCAGGCGCGGCGCCGGCCGCGGTTCACGGACATGCTCCGACCGGTTTCATCCGCAAGTACATTTTCAGCCTTGATCACAAAGTCATCGGCATCCAGTACTACTTCCTGGCGCTGACCGCGGTGTGCGTGGGCATGATTCTCTCCCTGGCCATGCGCATTCACATGGTTTGGCCCGATGCTTCCATTCCTTTCTTTGGCGCCATCAAGCCGGAGCAGTACCTGACGCTGATGACCATGCACGGCACCATCATGGTGTTCTTCGTGCTGACCACGGCCCCGCAGAGCGGCTTCGGCAACTACTTCCTGCCCATTCAGATTGGGGCGCCCGATATGGCCTTCCCTACTCTGAACATGCTCTCCTTCTGGACCACGTTCGTGTCTTTTGCCGTGATGATCGCTGCCTTCTTCGTGGCCGGCGGCGCGCCCCTTTCGGGCTGGACCAACTACCCCACGCTGAGCGCCATCCCGCTGGCGGGACCGGGCGAGGGTCTGGGCGAAGACTTGTGGCTCATAAGCATCGCCCTGTTCTGCGTCGCTTCCATGATGGGGGCGCTGAACTTCATCACCACTACGCTGGACCTGCGCGCCAAGGGGATGACGCTTATGCGTATGCCCCTCACCTGCTGGTCGTGGTTCATCACCGCGATTCTCGGGTTGCTGGCGTTCGGAGTGCTTCTGGCGGGCGGCATCCTGCTGCTGATGGACCGCAACCTGGGCACCAGCTTCTTCATTCCCGGCGGTCTGATGGTGAGCGGCGTGCCGGTGCAGCATAGCGGTGGCTCGCCCTTGTTATGGCAGCACCTGTTTTGGTTCTTCGGCCATCCCGAGGTATATATCGCCATCCTGCCGGGCATGGGCGTGGCCTCGCAACTGCTTTCCACCTTCTCCCGCAAGCCCATCTTCGGCTACCGGGCGATGGTGTACGCCATGATGTCCATCGGCATTCTGGGATTCATGGTCTGGGGCCACCACATGTTCATGAGCGGCATGAGTCCTTACTCGGCCTTTGCCTTCTCCTTCATGACCATGGCCATTGGGGTGCCCTCGGCCATCAAGACCTTCAACTGGCTGGGCACCATGTGGAAGGGCAAGATCCGCTTTACCTCGCCCATGCTGTTCGCTATCGGCTTCGTTTCCCTGTTCGTTTCGGGCGGCTTGAGCGGCCCCTTCCTGGCGCAACCGGCCATTGACATCCCGCTGCACGACACCTACTTCGTTGTAGGCCACTTCCACCTGATCATGGGCGTGGCGGCCATCTTCGGCATATTCGCCGCAACTTACTACTGGTTCCCGAAGATGTATGGCCGGATGATGAACAACACCCTCGGCAAGGTGCACTTCGTGATCACCTTCATCGGCACCTATTGCATCTTCATGCCTATGCACTACCTGGGCATGGCCGGCAATCCGCGCCGCTACTCGCAGTTCACTGAGCTTAAGTACCTGGCGCCGCTGATCCCTGTGCATAAGTTCATCACCTATGCGGCTATCATCACAGTAACCGCCCAGTTGATTTTCCTCTTCAATCTCTTCTGGAGCATGAAGAAGGGGAAAAAGGCTGAACAGAATCCCTGGGAAGCCACAACCCTGGAGTGGACCACGGCCACGCCGCCCCCGCACGACAATTTCGGCGGCGTCACCCCGGTGGTTTATCACGGACCTTATGAGTACAGCGTGCCGGGCGCGGCCAAGGACTACATCATGCAAACCGATCCCGCGCCCGTGCCTGCGCACTAGATTGGTATGGCAACATTGACTCCGACCCTAACGGTTAAGCAGCCCAAATCCCGCCACGGCGGGGGTGGGGACATTCCCCATTACCCCGGCGGGGGTGGTGGCGGAGGGCGCGGCGACGAATCTCCCGATTACGGAGAACGCTTGCGCCGATGCCGCCTGGGGCTGGCGGTGGGCATTGCGCCCATCGTAATGCTGTTCGTGGCCTTCAGCAGCGCCTACCTGGTGCGGCAGGGCCTGGCTTCCTGGGACCTGCGCACCAACAGCTACATCAATGACTGGGCGCCGGTGCGCCTGCCGACTCTGCTGCTGATGATCAATACCTGCTTTCTGCTGGTCAGCAGCGTCACCATGGAATTTGCCCGGCGACAGGCGTCGCGGCTGGCGGTGATCGCGCCCGTGACGGCCATGCCGGGCATTGCCGACGATGAAGCCGGCGGCTTTCCCTGGCTTGGCGTTACCGTGGCGCTGGGGATCGGCTTTCTGGCGGGCCAGGTGCTGGCCTGGCGGCAGATGGAGATGAGCGGCTTCTTCATGTCCAGCAATCCCAGCAGCTCGTTCTTTTACCTGCTGACGGGAGCGCACGCTCTCCACCTGCTGGGCGGCGTGATCGCGCTGACCTATGCCGGAATCACGGTATGGATGAAGCGCCCGCCGGAAGCGCGCCACATCGTGGTGGACGTCACCGCCTGGTACTGGCACTTTATGGCTTTGTTGTGGCTGTACATTTTCGCCCTTCTGGAAATTGCGCGTTAACGCGAGGAGGCTGGCACAATGGCCGATGTTGCGGTGCAACACAGCGTCGCGGGAGCTTACGAGCCGTCGCTGTTCGGCACCTATTCCAAAAAAATCGGAATGTGGCTGTTCCTGCTTTCCGATTCCCTAACCTTCGGCGCGCTGCTGTTTGCTTACTCTTATGGTCGCGTCTCTACGCCCAACTGGCCCACGCCCTTCGGCAAGTCGAGCATCATCAACGCCACCATCATGACCGTCTGCCTGCTCTCCAGTTCGCTGACCATGGTGCTGGGCGTGCTGGCGGCCAAGAAAAATGACCACAAGGCGACGGTGAAGTGGCTGCTGGCCACCATGTTTTTCGGCGCCCTGTTCGTGGTGCTGCACGCTAAAGAATGGAGCGGGCTCATCAACGAAGGCCTGCGGCCCTTCAGTAACCCCTGGGCGAAGAACGTTCCCCAGTTCGGCGGCACCTTCTTTACTCTGACCGGCATGCACATGCTGCACGTGACCATCGGCGTGTGCTACCTGGGTGTGGTGGCGCTGCGCAAGAAGTGGCTGCCTATTCTGCTGGGCATCTGGCTGCTGGGCTGGCTGCTGACTCCGGCCACCAACGTCTTCCATATCGGCATTCATGTGCTCCTTCTGGTGGCGGTGGTTTCCGCCGTCATACTCGTTCTCAGACCCAAAGTTTACGACGCGCACGACGTGGAAATTGCCGGCCTGTACTGGCACTTCGTGGACCTGGTGTGGATGTTCATCTTCCCCCTCGTCTACCTGATGTCCACCAAGGTGGTGTAACGCATTCTGCTTTGCGGAGCCGAAACGACTATGCATGATGTAGCCCTGAAACCGGGTGTTGCAGCAGTCCACGAGGAAAGCAGGACTCCCTACTACTTCGTTTGGGTGGCGCTGCTGATTCTGACCGGCATCGAGGTGGTGCTCACTTACAACCAGGTGTTCGCCCCGGTGCGCATGCTGGAAGTGCTGATGGGGCTGTCGGTGATCAAATCGGCGATGATCATTTTCTACTTCATGCACCTGAAGTTTGAAATCGCGCGCATGAAGTGGGTGCTGATGGTGGCCCTGGTGGTGTGCCTGACGCTCATGTTCGTGTTCTTTGCCGATGCGTTCCGTATCTTGAGCCTGGGTGTAAGATGAAGGACGCAAAATGAAGCTGCGTTTGGCCATTCTCGGATTTGCGCTGGCGCTGTGGGCCGCGCCCGCCTTCGGGCAGTGCGCCATGTGCTACATGTCGGCCCTGGGCGCAACGCCCAAGAGCCAGAAGGCGCTCACCAAGGGCGTGGCCGTGCTCCTGGTGCCTCCCGTAGGCATGATGTCCATCCTGATCGGCGCTGGTTTTATCTACGCCCGCAAACGCGACCAGCAGGTAGAGGAAGAAGAAACCCAAAAAGTCTGATCTTTAAGTTGCGAGAAACTTCGGGTCCACGTAGACCGAATGAATAACGCCATGTGGGTCGGTGAACTCAAGCTCAGCCCGGCCATCCTCATGGTATTCGACCAACAGAACCTCCTTGCTTACGACACCGGAGATCGCTATCTGGTCTTCGCGAGGCAATCCATCAATTAAACCGGGTGGCAACTCCCTCAAAACGACCATACTTCCATTTGGCGGTCTCATTGGTGACCTCTCAGCCCCTTTTACCAGCATAGCGCCCGCCTTTCCAGAGTCCAGGGTAGGCGTCCCGAACGCGACGACCTCAGACTAGCCCGCCACCTCAGTGGCGGGAAAATCTGCGCAGGATTTGGAGTGCTGTAAGGACGACTGAAAGCACATCAGTCGTCCCTACAGGACTCGGGAATTAGATGCCGCTATGACCCGCCAGTGAACTGGCGGGCTACTTTCATCCGGTCTCTCCGAGACCGGCCTACTTTCATCAACTCTATTAGAAAGTTGTGTCGCGGGCGCCCTCGCCCGCGAGGTAGTGCCAGCGTCTCGCCGGCTGTCCGGCGGCCGTCCCGCCCGCCGCGGATGAGGGCAAGATGCCCTTACGACAGCCGCCAGGATGGCGGAGCTACAACGCAGGGCGATTGAGCCTGGCTTCTTCGACAATTTATAATCAAAAGATTCCGCAGTGCTCACCGAGGCCGTAGTGGGAAGGCCGGCGTGTCGACTGCGGGGTCGAGTCCATTCGTGCCGATGTCAACTGACAGCATCATTGTTCGCGGGGCCCGGGTCCACAATCTCAAGAACATTGATTTTGAGATCCCGCACAACACCCTGACCGTGGTCACAGGTGTATCGGGCTCGGGCAAGTCGTCGCTGGTGTTCGACACTATCTACGCCGAGGGCCAGCGCCGCTACGTGGAGTCGCTCTCCGCCTACGCCCGCCAGTTCCTGGAGCGCATCGAGAAGCCGGACGCCGACGTGATTGACGGCATCGCCCCGGCAGTGGCCATCCGGCAGAAGAACACCACCCGCAATCCGCGCTCCACCGTGGCCACGGCCACAGAAATTTACGACTACCTGCGGCTGCTCTATGCGCGCGTAGGCCGCACCTACTGCCTGCAATGCGGGGCTGAGGTGAAGAGAGACACGGTAGATGAGGTGGCTGACGCCATCCTCGACCTGGGCGAAGGCACACGATTGAACGTGCTGTTCCCGCTGCAACCGGGCCACGCGCCCGCCGCTGCGCCGGAGAAGAAGCGGCGAACCAAAAAGAGCGCCACCGGCGGGCGGAGTAGCGCCGGCGCCTCGCCGGCTGTCGCGCGGGCGCCTCGCCCGCGCACGGATAGCGTAGCCACGGACCTCGTCAAGCAGCGCCTGTTCGAGCTGCGCAAACGCGGCTTCAACCGGCTGTTTCAGAACGGGCAGATCTTCGAATTCTCTACTCCCGAATCCCTGCTCGATATTGACTTCTCCCAACCCGTTTTCGTACTGGTGGACCGCATTAGCGTAGCTGCGGATTCCCGTGCCCGCATAGTGGACGCAGTCGAAACCGGGTACCGCGAAGCCGGCGAAGTCATCTTCCAGACCGCGCCCCGCGAGCCGGAATCGGTGCAAACCCTGCGCTTTGCCCAGCGCTTCGAGTGCAAACGCTGCCACCTGCGCCTGGAGGAGCCCGAGCCGCGCCTGTTCTCTTTTAACAACCCTTACGGCGCCTGCCCGCGCTGCCAGGGATTTGGCAACACCATTGATTTCGACCTCGACCTGGTCATCCCCGATAAAACCCGCAGCATCTCTGAAGGCCCCGTCGAGCCTTGGACCAAGCCCAAGTACCGCCCGCTGCAGGCCGAGCTCAAGCGCTTCGCCAAGCAGCGCGGCATTCCCCTGGACGTGCCCTGGGCGGAGCTCGACCCCGAGCAGCAGCAGGTGATCATTGACGGCGAGGGCCGTTATCCCGGCATCCGCGGCTTCTTCGCCCACCTGGAGCGCAAAAAATACAAGCTGCACGTGCGTGTGTTCTTGAGCCGCTACCGCGGCTACTCGCAATGCTCCACCTGCGGCGGCACGCGCCTGCGGCCCGAAGCGCGCCAGGTGAAGGTCGGTGGCAAGGATATTTGCCAGGTGTGCGCGCTGACGGTGGAGCAGGCGCGGCAGTTTTTCGACGCGCTCAAGCTCACGCCCCAGGAAGCCACCATTGCCGATAGGCTGCTGCAGGAAATCCGCGAGCGCCTGACCTTCCTCAACGACGTCGGCCTGGAGTACCTGACGCTGGACCGCCTGGCAGCCACGCTGTCCGGCGGTGAAGCGCAGCGCATTCAGCTGGCCACTTCCCTGGGCTCGCGCCTGGTGGGCACGCTTTACGTCCTGGATGAGCCTTCCATCGGCCTGCACAGCCGCGACACCAACCGGCTTATTCACATCCTGCACGGCCTACGCGACCTGGGAAACACTATTCTGGTTGTAGAACACGACCCCGAGATCATGCTGGCTTCCGACCGCATTCTCGACCTCGGCCCTGGTGCAGGCGAGAATGGCGGCAAGGTCATCGCCGCCGGAACCTACGACCAGATCAAGCACACGCCCACTTCTCTCACCGGGCGCTACCTGGCCCAGGACCTTCGCATCCAGGTGCCCAACCAGCGCCGCCAGCCGGGCGCGCGCAAGCTGCGCATCGTGGGAGCGCGCGCCCACAACCTGAAGGCCATTGACGTCACCATTCCGCTGGGCATGATTGTCACCATCACCGGGGTCTCCGGTTCCGGCAAGTCCACTCTGGTGCACGACGTCCTATACCAGGCGCTGGCCGCGGCTAAGCGGCAAACCAATGGCAGCGGCCCGGCGCCGGGCACGCTGGAGCGCCTGGAAGGCGAGGAGTTTGTTGACGAAGTAGTACTGGTGGATCAATCGCCCATCGGGCGCACGCCGCGCTCCAACCCGGTGACCTACATTAAGGCCTTCGACGCCATCCGCGACCTGTTCGCTTCCCTGCCGGAGGCCCACAAGCGCGGCTTCGGCGCCGGGCATTTTTCGTTCAACATTCCCGGCGGCCGCTGCGAGACCTGCCAGGGTGATGGCACAGTCACCGTGGAGATGCAGTTCCTGGCTGACGTCGAACTGATCTGCGAGGAGTGCAAGGGAACGCGCTACAAGCCGCAGGTGCTGGAGGTGCGCTACCGCGGCAAAAACATCCATGAAGTCCTGAACCTCACCGTGAAGGAGGCACTGCAATTCTTCGCCTCGGTGCCCAAAATTACGGAGAAGCTGCGCGTGCTGGAGGAGGTGGGGCTGGGCTACCTGAGGCTGGGCCAGTCCGCCACCACGCTTTCCGGCGGCGAAGCGCAGCGCATGAAGCTGGCGGCTCACCTGCAGCCGCGCGGCGCGATACGCGCCCCTCAGGATGGCCGGCGTCGCCACCGCACGCTCTACATTTTTGACGAGCCCACCACCGGGCTGCACTTCGATGATGTCAGCAAGCTGCTGGCCGCCTTCCGCCGCCTGATTGAGGCTGGCGGCTCGGTGCTGGTCATCGAGCACAACCTGGACGTCATAAAAACCGCCGACTGGATTATTGACCTCGGCCCCGAAGGTGGGGAGCGCGGCGGCTTCGTGGTGGATGCCGGGCCGCCGGAAGCCATCAGCAAGAACGCGAAATCCTACACCGGCAAATTTCTGGCGCAAATGTTGATCGGCAACGGGGCGCAGCCCCAGGGTTAGTGCTCCATTGGGCTGGGGCGGGCATTCGCGGTAAGCTACTGAGGAGCCGCTACTCGCATCTTACGTGGCAGCAAACTTCCGCAGATGATCCGTAAACAGAGGCTGGTTGGGTGGGCCGCCGGCGCCGTTCTGGCGGTCGCGCCCACGGGCCTGTGGGCCCAGCAAACACACAAGACAGTTCACCACATCCACGTGGAAGAATCCGACCCCCTGTTTCCGCCCGAACTCCGGCAGGCGGAGACCGCCCTCGACAAGAAGAATTATTCCGCCGCCGAACCCCTGCTGAAGCAGGTCACGGGCAAGAATCCCGCCAACTATCGGGCCTGGTTCGATTTGGGCTACGTCTACACGGCCACCGGGCGCAAGCCGGAAGCAATTGAGGCCTACCGCAAAGCGGTAGCCGCCAAACCTGATGTCTTTGAATCGAACCTCAATCTCGGTTTGATGCTGGCGCAAACCGGCGGCCCGGAAGCGGAACAGTTTCTCCGCGCCGCCACTCAACTTAAGCCCTCGGCCAACCCTCAGGAGGGGTTGGCGCGCGCCTGGCTTTCCCTGGGCCATGTGCTGGAGAAGAACAAGCCCACCGAAGCGGTGCAGGCCTTCGACGAAGCGGCCGAGCTTCGGCCAAGGGATCCCGAGCCGCATCTTTCAGCGGGCGCCATCCTGGAGAAACAGAACAATATCGCCGGCGCGGAGCGCGAATACAAGGCTGCGCTCGCCCTGGCGCCCAATTCCGCCGACGCGCTGGTCGGCCTGGCCAACATCTACATGCAGAGCAAGCGCCTGTCCCAGGCGGAAACGGCTCTGCGCCGGTACCTGGCGGTGGAACCCAAGAACGGCGCAGCCCATGTGCAACTGGGCCGGGTTCTGGAGGCGGAAGGCAAGCATGCAGATGCCACCGCGGAACTTCAGCAGGGCTTGCAGCTTGCGCCCGACGATGCGAACGCCCAGCGCGATCTGGCTTTCTCTTACGCCAGCGACGGCAAGTACGACAGGGCGGAAGCGCTCTACCGCTCCCTGCTGGCCAAGGCGCCCAATGATGCTGAACTGCATTATGGGCTGGGCGCGGCGCTCATGGCTCAGCACAAGGATCCAGAAGCGCAGGCCGAGTTGCTGAACGCCATCAAGCTGAAGCCCGATGCCGGCGTCATCTATGGCGACCTGGCGGTGGTGGCCGCGGAGAACAAAAATTATCCCCTGGCTTTGAAAGCGCTCGACGTTCGGGCAAAATTTCTTCCCGAGAATCCCGGAACTTATTTTCTGCGGGCCACGGCGCTGGATCATCTAAAGCAGTTCAAGCTCGCGGCGCAGAGCTATCGCCAGTTCCTGGCAGTTTCCGGAGGCAAGAATCCGGAGCAGGAGTGGCAGGCGCAGCACAGGCTGCTGGCCATTGAGCCCAAGAAATGAGAGCGCGCAACCAAGTCGCACTCGCTGTCCTGCTTTTGGCGGCCGTATCCCTGCCCTTGTGCGCCCGCCAGGAGACGGTAGATGAACTGAAGGCAAAGCTCGCCTCGACCAAGGAACCAGACCAACCCAAGCTGTGCGTGGAAATCGCCCAGCTCCAGTTGGATGCCAGCGAGAAGGCCTATCAGGCTGGGCAAGTCACCCAGGCACAAGCCCTGCTGAACGAGGTAGTGGACTACGCGCAGAAGGCCGGCGATGCCGCCCGCCAGTCGCGCAAGCACATCAAAAAGACCGAAATCGAGGTGCGCAAAATGTCGCGCCGGCTGCAAGATTTGAAGCCCACCGTGGACGTGGACAGCCGCCAGCCGGTGCAGGACGCCATCAACCGCCTGGAGCACATTCGCACTCAATTGCTGATGCAGATGTTTTCGGAACGCTGATTATGAAATTCCTTCGCCCCCATCTCCTGCTGGCATTCATTCTATTTCTAAGCGCGCTTCCTACGTTGGCACAGCGCTCGCAACGCGATCCGCTCAACGCGAAAGAAGTGGATGAGCTCCGCGAGACCAACCAGGAACCGGAAAAGCGCCTACCGCTCATCGTAAAGTTTGCCCGTGAGCGCCTGGACGCTGCTATGGCCGCGCGCAACAATCCCAAGTTGGCCGCCGCTGACCGCACCGCCACGATTCACGATTCCGTGCAGGATTTCGTATCCATTTACGATGAACTGGGCGACAACCTCGATATGTACAGCGACCAGAAAGAGGACCTGCGCAAGCCGCTGAAGGTGGTGATCGCCGGTGACGGCGAATTCAAAGTTAAGCTTGAGCAATTGCGCCAGGGCGCCTCTCCCGACGAGATGAAGACCTACGGTTTCGCTCTGACCAGCGCCCTGGAGGCGGTCAGCGATGGCACGAGCGAACATCGCCAACTGCAGCAGGAGCAGGAAGAATCGGCCAAGGCGAGGAAGAGAGCGCACCGCTAGCCTAGCGCGTCCCCAGCTACCAACTACTAACTGCCAACTACTCTCTTTTTCCGTGCTAACCTAGGGCCACAGTGCGGGAAAAACTCCTACCCATTTTTCAGGAAAGCTATCGCGAGCTGCGCCCGCGCGCACCTATGCCCGAGCTGCAGGTGGAGTTTTTTGCCTTTGCCAACGTCAACAACACCATCCGGCTGCGCGAGGGCAGGCTGCTGGTGCGGCTTTCCGACCTGTTGGAAGGCGCGCCGGAAACGGTGCTGCGCGCCATCGCCCACATCCTGCTGGCCAAGATGTATCGCAGGCCGATTGAGGCCGCGCACGCCACCCGCTACCGCCGTTACATCTCCAGCCATGAGATCGCTAACAAGGCCAACCAGGTGCGGCAGCTTCGCGGGTGGAAGAAATTCCAGACGCCGCGCGGCTTTATCTATCACCTGGACGAAATTTTCGAAGATCTGAACCGGCGCTTTTTCTACGGCCTGATGGCGCGTCCCCTGCTCACCTGGAGCCAGCAGCGCGCCCGCAGCAGCCTGGGACATTACGACCCGGCCCACAACGCCATCGTCATCAGCCGCATCTTCGACCATCCCCAGGTGCCTCGGTATGCGCTGGAATACATCCTCTATCACGAAATGCTGCACCTGAAACATCCCGTCAAGCTGCGCGGCAGCCGGCGTTGCGTACACTCCGCCGAGTTTCAGGCGGAAGAAGATCTGTTCCCACAGCTGGAGCGGGCAAAGGCATTCTTGAGGAGGCTGTAGGTGAAGATTTAGCGTTTCACAGGTTTCAAGGTTTCAGGGTTTCGAGTTTCAAGTCTCGAGTTTCGAGTTTCAGAATCACTCGGCGCGAAACTTGAAACAAGAAACTTGAAACTGATTTTAAGCCGCCAGCTCCGGCTCCGGCTGCTCTTCCGTGGCCACTCGCGCCCACACATCCCAGGAACATTCTACCCGGAACAGCGGCACGCGGGCTGTGGCCAGGCGAACCTTATGCGGTTGCTCGCCCGTCATGTAGTCACAATTCAGGCCTTCTTCCAGGCTTAAACGCGTAACCTCAAACAGCAGCACAATGCCGGGAGAGAAATGCGCCCAAGTGTGGTCGTAATAGGTGGTATAGAAACGGCGGGTGTTTTCATCGCGAAACGTGACCAGGGCAGCAACGAGGGTGCTCCCCTGAGCCAAGGTATAAACGTCGCACGGAATCTCGCCGAGCCTGGCCGCCGCGGTCAGGAAGTTAATGCGCGCGGTATCGCGGAAAAGATTGGCGGGCAACTGCGCCGCCTTGAGCTGGTAAATCCGCTGCAGCAATTCCGTGGAAGGATTCGGCTCATGCCGGAATTCCACTCCCTGGCGCAGAATCTTGCGCCAGCGGCTGCCGATGCGTGCATGGGCCGCCGCCAGTTGTTCTGCCGATGTGTCGCAAGTGAGCGCGCAGGGAGCGCTGACAAAAGGGTAGGGAGCAAAATCTTCCCAGGCGCAGCGGCGCTCTTCGCCGCGCAGAGCAGCAAAAAATATTGGCAACTTGAGCGCGGCTACCTCCTGCCAGGCCTGCCGCAGCAGGCTCGGATCGCCAGCGGCGAGGACGTCGCGATAATCAAACAGGGCTTCGCCGAGGAGGGTGAAGCCGTGGTCGGCGATGGCACCCGGAATGAGCGCCGCGCCGGCATCGCTTTCCAGCAGCACCACGAAAGGCTCTTCCCGGGCAGCAAATAACAATGCCGCCAGACGGTTCCAGGAAAAACATTGAAATAGTGTTTTAGTGCAGGTGTGGTAGAGGTTTTCCCAGGCCGGGCGCAAACCATCCAGTTCAGCAGGCGAGCGCGCCACCACTTTGCGAAGCAACCGCGTCCCCTCCTTCAACGTGCATGGGGTTAGACGCAGCGGTTAAGCGGGCGGATGTTTTCACGCCTAGATTTTCCCGGTTGCGGTCGGGGGGAGCCCTGGGGGCGGCGCCGCCGAAGGGGCGCGCAGAACCATTCGCCGGGCCAGGGAGGCCGTGCAATGCCTATCACAGCCGTCTGTGACAAGATGCGTTGACCGGGGTGAGCGCGGGGCAGTATCCTAGCATATTGAAAATGAAATTCATTTTCAATTTGGCGGGCCCCGCCATCCCTCATGATTGACGCTTTCATCATCACCCTGCGCGAAGGCGTGGAAGCCGCGCTTATCGTCGGCATCACCCTCGCCTACCTGGCCAAGATCGGCCGCAACGACCTGCGCCGTGCGGTTTACGCCGCCCTGGCCGCCGCCTTCCTGGGCAGCATCGGCGCTGCCGTAATCGTCTCCCGCCTCGACCTCAACCAGGACATCTTCGAAGGCTGGGTCATGCTGGCCGCCGCCTTCTTCGTGGTCACCATGGTGGTCTTCATGATGAAGACCGCCCGCAGCATGAAAGGCAAAATCGAGGGCAAGGTCGGCCTGCTCGCCGACCGCGGCTCCCAGCTCGGCCTGTTCCTTTTCGTCTTCCTGATGGTGCTGCGCGAGGGCGTGGAAACCGTTCTCATCCTTTCCGCTGTGTCGCTGAATTCCAGCGCGCTGATGAGCTTCCTGGGCACGCTGCTGGGCATCGCCCTGGCCATCGTCTTCGGCGTGATGTTCGTCAAGGGCTCGGTGCGCATCAACCTGCGCAAATTTTTCCGCATCACCAGCGTCATCCTAATCTTCGTCGGCGTGCAGTTGGTGGTGTCAGGCCTGCACGAGCTCTCGGAAAATGGCGTACTGCCCTCCAGCAAGCGGGAGATGGCGCTGATCGGACCTATCGTAACCAACGAGGTGTTCTTCTTCGTGACCATCCTGGCGCTGGCTGCGCTGATGGTGCTGTTTGAAATGAAGCGCCGCCAGCCCGGGCCTGAGCCGGCCTCGGCCGCCGAACGCCGCAAGGCCCTGTGGAGCGCCCGCCGCGAGCGCCTGTGGATGGTTTCGGTCTACGCCAGCTGTTTCCTTTTCATCGTGCTGGTGACGGCGGAATTTGTTTACACGAAAAGTGTAAGCGCGCTCTCCCCTGCTACTCCGGTTGCCTTCAGCAATGGCCGCATCAGCATTCCCGTGGCTCAGGTCAATGACGGCGATCTGCACCGCTACGTGGCCACGGAACAGGGCGTCCCCGTGCGCTTCTGGCTCTATCGCAAGCCCGACGGCAGCGTGGCCACGGTGTTCGACGCCTGTGAGATTTGTGGCGGTGTGGGCTACTACAAAACCAGCCAGGGCGTGGTGTGCAAGAACTGCGGTGCGCCCATCAATGGGGTGACGGTGGGCCACCCCGGCGGGTGCAATCCCGTTCCGCTGCAGGCCACGGTGAGCGGCGGGATGGTGCTGATCACAGAGGCGGAAGTGGCGGCGGGAACCCGCTACTTCCAGAAATAGCTCATGTTCCCCCGCCTGGTGTTTGAATCATTCCGCCGCCAGCGCCGCCGGAAGCTGCTGGCCGGGGTGGCCATTGCGCTGGGTGTGGCCGTGGCGACCGCGATGATCGCGGTGGCCACCAACATCGGCGATAAAATTAACCACGAACTGCGCAGCTATGGCGCCAACCTGCTGATTACCCCGCAGGCGGACACGCTAGACGTGGAAATCGGTGGCGTGGACCTGAAGCCGCCCAGTGACGGCGCCTTTCTCAGCGACGCCGACGTCCTCCGCATCAAGGGCACGTTCTGGAAAAACAACATTGTCGGCTTCGCCCCCATGCTGCCGGTGCAGGCAATTTTGAACGCCGGAGCGCACACGGAATCTGTGGAAGTCCTGGGCACGTACTTTGCTAAGCAACTGGCTTACGATCATGAATCGTTCATCACCGGCGTGCGCACCACCAATCCCTGGTGGAAGGTGAGCGGCGCCTGGCCCGGCGATGATTCTGGCGACGTGCTGCTGGGTGCAACCCTGGCCGAAAAGCTGGACCGCAACCCAGGCGACACGATTCAAATCAACGGCCAGAGCCGCCGTGTGACTGGCATTCTGACCACCGGCGGCGCCGAAGACAATCAGGTAGTCGTGCCGCTGCACCTGGCACAGCAAATCCTCGGCCGCCCCGGGGCGGTGCGGCGTGTCTATGTCAGCGCGCTCACCAAGCCGGAAGACGCGCTTGCCTTGCGCGATCCTAGGAGCATGTCGCCGGCCATGCTGGAAAAGTGGTCGTGCTCGCCTTACGTCCAGTCCATTGCCTACGTGCTGCAGCAGGCGCTTCCCCACGCGCGGGTGGAACCCATACGCCAGGTAGCAAATACGGAAGGCACGGTGCTGACCCGCATCCAGGGCCTGATGCTGCTGATAACCCTGGCCGCGCTGCTGGCTTCGGCCCTGGCCGTTTCCGCCGCTATGGCTACCGCCATTTTTGAGCGCCGCAGCGAAATCGGCCTCATGAAGGCCCTGGGCGCCGCCAACATTACCGTGGGCTCCGTCTTTTTCGCCGAGGCGGTGTTGCTGGCCGTGCTGGGCGGAATTATCGGCTTCTTCGGCGGCAGCCTGCTGGCTGGCGAAATCGGGCGCAGCATCTTTAATTCGCAGATCAGCATAGAGCCGGTCCTTTTCCCCATCATTCTGGGCATCGCGGTGGTAGTCACCTTTGCCGGTAGCGCAGCGGCCATTTTCCGCGCCATGCGCTTCGATCCTGTGTACGCACTGAAGGCGGACGCATGAGCGCAACCACCCCAACTCGCTCGGGCAAGTCCCGCATGTTCCTGCGCATGCTATTGCGTGCGTCGCTGGTGCGCCGCGGGCGGGCGCTCTCGGCTCTGCTGGCGGTTGTAGTCGCCGCCGCGGTCGCCACTGCCATGCTGAACCTGTATGTGGATGTGCAGGCCAAGCTGCGCACTGAATTTCGTAAGTACGGCGCCAACATCGTGGTGGTCGGCAGGCAAGGCCAGCCTCTCCCTGCGGATGCCCTGGCCCGCGTGCAATCCGCCCTGGCTGGGCGTGGCGTAGCTGTTCCCTTTGCCTACGTAGTGGCCAGCACCGGCGACGGTTCTCCCATCGTGGCCGCCGGCACCGACATGAACACCGTGCGCCGCCTCGATTCCTGGTGGTCGGTTTCTGCCTGGCCCAGCGCGCCGGGTGAAGCTTTGGTGGGAACGCGAGCCGCCGCCGTGGTCAGTCCCAAGACCCAGCCCTTCGATCTGAGCTTCCAGGGGCGCACTGTTCACCTCACCGCCGCCGGCACGCTCACCACCGGCGCCGCCGAAGACAGCCGCGTGTACCTGCCGCTATCTGAGTTCACTGCCTGGACTGGCGTGCAACCCTCGACCATCGAAATTGCTGCCAGCGGTTCCGCCCCGCAGGTCACCGCGATCATGCAGCAGGTAGCCGCGACCATTCCAGGGGCTGAAGTTCGGCCCGTGCGCCAGATCATGGAAGCCGAAGGGCGTGTACTGGGCAAGACCCGCTCCACCCTTTTGGCCGCCGCCGCCCTCATCATCCTGACCGCCGCCCTGTGTGTGCTGGCCACCCTGACCGCCTGGGTGCTGGACCGCCGCCGCGATTTCGCCATCATGAAGGCGCTGGGCGCCTCGGAGCGCCTGATCAGCGGCTTCTTCGCCGCCGAAGCTGCCTCCATCGGCGCCCTGGGCGCTCTGCTCGGCTACGGCATCGGCATCGGCGCCGCCGCCTGGATCGGCAAGGTCAACTTCCAGGCATCTATTTCGCCACGCCTGAGCGTCCTTCCCAGCGTGTTTCTGGGCAGCATTGTGGTAGCCTTGCTCTCCGCCACTCTGCCCATGGCCCTGCTGCGAAGGGTGCAGCCGGCCACGATCCTCAGAGGGGAATAACCATGATCCGACTGGAACACGTCAGCAAACTCTACCCGGCAAAAGCCGAGGAGAACGGCGGCGTCATTCGCGCGCTGGACGACGTGTCCCTCACCGTCATGCCCGGCGAGTGGCTGGCCATCATGGGTCCCTCCGGCTCCGGCAAATCCACCATGGTCAACCTGATCGGCTGCCTCGATAGGCCCAGCAATGGCAACGTCTGGCTCGCTGGACAGAATGTGGCCGGGCTGAGCGCGGCTGAGTTAACTCGCGTGCGGGCGGAAAAAATCGGCTTCATCTTCCAGCAGTTTCACCTGATCCCGTACCTTACAGCTCTCGAGAACGTGATGCTGGCGCAGTACTTCCACAGCATGACCGACGAGCAGGAAGCCCTCGAAGCGATAGAGCGGGTGGGCCTGAAGGATCGCGCTCATCACCTGCCGGCACATTTGTCAGGCGGCGAGCAGCAGCGCGTGTGCATTGCCCGCGCCCTGATCAATGATCCCAAAATCGTGCTGGCCGATGAGCCTACCGGCAACCTGGACGCGCAGAACGAGGAAGTCGTGCTCCGCCTCTTGCGCGAGCTGCACCAGCAGGGCCGCACCATCATCATGGTGACCCACGATGCGCTGGTCGCCCGCCTGGCCGACCGACGAGTGGAACTGCATCACGGCAGAATCGCCACCGAAGAAGTCTTCGCCATGTCGGATCAGGAGCAGTTCGACGAGGTACTGGAAGAAATCTGGGTCATCGAAGAGCACGGCGAACCCGCCGAACTAGGCAGCATGGACGTGCATGGCGGCGTGCCGGTGAGCATCGCGGTGGAGAAAATGGTGGAACTGGGCCTGGTGACCACCCGCCCGCACCCTTCGCAGCCGCACGCGCACAAAGCGGTCGTCAACCCGTGCCACGACGCGCTGGGCCACATTTCCCAGCGCGTGGCCGACGGCGACCTGATGATTGAGTTCACGCCTACGGGTCGGCAGCGCGCCGCCGACGTCATCCGCCGCCATCGCCTGGCCGAGCGCCTGTTCACCGAAAGCCTGGGCATGGACGACCCTGCAGAAGTGGAAGAGCAAGCCTGCAAGTTCGAGCACATCCTTTCGCCGGAGGCCACCGACCGCATCTGCGCCTTCCTCGGCCATCCCCGCGCCTGCCCGCACGGCGCGCCCATCCCGCCCGGCGCCTGCTGCACATTGCGCGAGGTCGAGAGCGCGGATGTGCGCATGGCGCGCAAAGCGAAGTAATCCCAAACCAAAACGGCAGAGGACGCCGAGGTGATTTTGTGTTTGATTACTTGATTGGGGGCGCTTTTGCATTGGACGCCAGGAGTAGCCTGCAGGTCCCATTCAAGACTCTTAAACTCTTCCAAACCTCGGCGTACTCCGCGTCCTCTGCGGTTGTCATTTTCCGTTAGGGGCTACCGCCAAGTGCCGCTCCTCTCCCCCTTGCCCAATCCCGCGCTCAGACGGTACTCTGAAGATTCCGCAACCACGAGGGACCTCACATGCCATCTACCCCGCGCTATACCTGGATGGATGACGCCCTGGTCGCTTCCCAGGACGCCAATCTGCACTTCATCAACGCCGGCCTGCACTACGGCATCAGCGTCTTTGAAGGCATCCGCTGCTATGCCACAGATCGCGGCCCGGCCATCTTCCGCCTGCCCGAGCACGTGGACCGTCTGCTGGATTCGGCCAACGTCATCGGCTTCCGCGACCTGCCCTGGAGCCGCGAGCAGCTGATTGCAGCCATTGACCAGACCGTCGCCGCCAACGGCTTCGGCGACTGCTACATTCGCCCGCTCATCTGGCTGGATGGCGCCATGAACCTGGTGGTGGATTCGGGCAAGCTGCGCCTGGGCATTGCGGTGTGGGAGTGGGGGCACTTCCTGGGCACGGAAGCCAAGGAGCGCGGCGTTCGCGCCAACATTTCATCGTTTACGCGCCATCACCCCAACATTGCCATGACCAAGGCAAAAATTTCCGGCAACTACGTGAATTCTGTGCTGGCCAAAAGCGAGTCGCTGCGCCTGGGCTTCGATGAAGCTATCATGCTGGATCCTGCCGGCTACGTAGCCGAATGCACGGGCGAGAATATTTTCATCGTGCGCCGGGGCGTGATCTACACGCCCAACACTGCCGCCATCCTGGAAGGAATTACGCGCGACGCGGTGATCACCCTTTGCCGCGATCTGGGTTATCAGGTGGTGGAGCAGCCGGTTTCGCGCGACCAGCTTTATATAGCTTATGAAATTTTTGTTTGCGGAACAGCCGCAGAAGTAATCGGGCTGCGCGAAATTGATATGCGCCAAATCGGCGCGGGCAAGACCGGCCCAGTGACCAAAAAGGTGCAGCAGGCGTTCGAGCAGCTCACCCGCGGCCGGCATCCGCGCTCGGCGGAGTGGCTGCACATTGTGAGCGCGGCTGAGGTGGCGCAAAGCGCGCCGAGGCGTTGAGAACTCTTCCCTGCCCGAATTGCCGGGCCGGTTTCTTTGGCTTCAGGGCACCCAGCGTGCGGGTTCGTTAGGATCCACCTTGGGGATTAAGGCCTCATCCTGCCTTTCAATTGCCTTCCGCTCATCCCGCCGCTTCTCATCCGCAGTTCTGGTATCCGGGATCAGAGCGATCGCGACAAAGAGTAGAACAGCGAACGCGGCAGCGCCGACCAACACAACCATATCTGCATGAGTAATCGGCACCTGTGTATCATGCCACGAGCCAGTACACGAGACCAACAACAATCAACTTTTGATAGCTGACGTCAATAGGAGCTCACATACTCCACAATTCCCGGCGAGTCCCGGTCGGGCGGCACTGATTCCTTACTCGTAATGCAGCGCCACCATGGGGTCAACGCGCATGGCGCGCCGCGCGGGGATGGCGCAGGCGGCCAGCGCCACCAGGGTCAGCAGCACCGAGACTCCCAGATATGTTACGGGATCAGTGGGGCTCACGGTCAGGAACGTGCCTACCACCTTGGCGGCGGCCAGCGCTGCCAGCACTCCCACCATTAACCCCACACCGACGATCACGATTCCCTGGCGCAGCATCATGCCCAGAATCTGCCGCGGCTGAGCGCCCAGCGCCATGCGCACGCCGATTTCGTGCGTGCGCTGACTGGCCGCGTAGGAGATAACGCCATAAACGCCCACAATGGAGAGCACCAGGCCCAAAATCCCCATGGCCCCGGCCAGCCCGGCAGCCACCTCGAAGGCCAGGAAACCATTGAGCGTGTAGAGCGCCTCGGTCATGGTTTTCACTTCAAAAACGGGCAACTCGGGGGCCAGCGCGCCAATTGTGCGCTCCAGTTCCGTAATCATCAGGTTGGGATCGCCCACCGTCCGTACTTGCAGCGTTTCCAGGCTGGCGTCGCGCAAGTGCTGGGTGGAGGGCAAATAGACCAGCGGATACTCGGGGCTGTGTACGGTTATGTAGCGGGCATCCCTGGCCACACCCACGACTTCAATGGAATGGCTGGGATCATCCATAGAGCGGAAGTGGCGGCCAATTGCGTCCTGGTTGGGCCAGTACTGCTTTACGAAGCTCTGGTTCACGATAGCCACATATTGCGCTTTCTCGTCGTCGTGATCGTTGAAGTCGCGGCCGCGGAGCAGAGGAATTCCCAGCGTCAGCAAATTTCCGGGAGAGACAAAATTCATTACGGCCACAGGCGCGGGCTGCCCCGGAGGCGACTGGAAGCCATCTATGGCTAGCGTGCCTCCGTTGCTGTAGTAACCCAGGGGCACGGAAAAGGCGGTGCTGGCGGCAGTCACGCCCGGCAGCGCCCGAACCCGCTGCAGCAGATTGTGGTAGAAGTCGCGGGTTTGCTCCTGGGTGTAGCCGACCTCCTGCGGATCCATGGTCAGGTTGACGACATGCGAGGGATCGAATCCTAAGTCCGTGCGCTGCACTTGACCCAGGCTGCGCGCGAAGAGGGCAGCAACAATAAGCAGCATCAGGGAGCCGCCTACCTGCACCACCACCAGCGCGCTGCGCAGTTTTTGTCCTCCCCCGTCCGCCCTGGTGCAGCACCTGGTTCAAGTCGCGGCGGGCGGCGCGCAGTGCGGGGAAAATGCCCACCAGAACTCCGGCAACTACGGCCATGGCAAAGGCATAGATAAATACCCGCCAGTCAAAGCGAAAATCCAGCTGTACAGGAAAATCGGTGTGCAGATTGATGGAGCGCAAAGCTGCGCCACCCCAGATTCCCAGCATCATGCCGGCGGCCCCGCCCAGAACCGCCAGCAGGAGGCCTTCGGTGAGCAGCAGGCGGATCAGGTGCCCGCGCCCCGCGCCCAAAGCTGCCCGAATGGCGAGTTCCCGCTCCCGCACCGTGGCCCGCACCAGCAGAACGTTGCCCACGTTCACGCAGGCCAGCAGCAACACCAGTACCGCCAGCCCCAGAAATAAACCTGAGAGCAGCGTCATACTGCCCTTGCGGGGGTCGCTCAGGCGCGCGCTGGTTTCCGAAAACACCAATGCGGTCACGTTCTTATCGCTTTCCGGATATTGCCGCGAAAGCCGCTGGGAAACCACGTTTAGCGCTGCCTGGGCCCGTTCCACGGTCACACCCTTATGCAGGCGCGCAACCACCGACAGGTTACGGTCTCCTCGGTTCTCCATAAAGCCCGGGCGCTGGTTGATGGCCGCCATGCCTAGGGGCAAGTAACCGGCTATAGCAACCAAAGGTTGCGTCCCGGTGAAGCCTTGCGGAGCTACCCCGATGACGGTTACGGGCCGGCCATCGAAAGAAACCTTCTTGCCGATAATCCCCGCATCGCCACCCAGGTGTTGCATCCAGTAGGAATAGCTGAGAACTATGACCGGATCGGCACCCGGCGTTTGTCCCTCGGAAGGCAGGATGAACCGCCCCAACACCGGCTTGAGCCCGAGTACGGAAAAGTAATTGCCGGTAACGTAGTTTGTGACAAGGCGGTCCGCCTTCTTCCCATCAACGCTGAGTCCATCCAGGCCCAATGCATAGCCGCACAAGCCATCGAAAACCGTGGTGGTCTGGCTGGCAATATCGCGGTAATCGGGGATGGAAAATGCTTCCAGGAGAATATTCAGATTCTGCTGCAAGCGCAGCACGGCAATCCGCCCGGGGTCCTGGACCGGCAATGGACGTAAGAGCAGCCAGTCCACCATGCTAAAAATCGAAACATTAGCGCCAATCCCCAGGGCCAGGGTGACAATGGCAACAAGGGCAAAAGTGGGCGTTCGGCGCATCTGCCGCGCCGCATGGCGAAAATCCTGCAGCAGGCTGAACATGGAATCTCCGAGAGCTCTCCAGAGGTTGTTTCGCACCCCAATCGCCAAACTAAAAATTCAGACAAAGTGCTGAAAATAAATGATCTCGCTTTACCGGTCCACCCTGCTCAGGGCGGCCGCGGTGTTCACCCGCGAACTCCACTGTCCGGAATCGAACAAGCTGCAGGCTGATTTGTCAGATGGAGGCCGATTCAGAGATAATTCGCGGCGCAAGACCTTTGGAAACTTCCACTTAGGAAACGAAGATGGAGAAAAAGGAATCGCAGGCCGAGCTCGAAATCAACACAGGCAGTTTGAATCGCAGAACCTTTCTCAAGGCGGGAGGAGCGGCCCTGGCCGCTTCCGCGCTGGGCATGACCGCCAGTTCCTACGGCCGCGTCCTTGGCGCCAATGACCGCATCCGACTGGGCCAGCTGGGTTGCGGCGACCGCAGCGGCGGCCACGTGCACATGGTGCAGCTTGCTGCCGCCAAAATCCCGGTGGAGACCGTAGCCGTATGCGACCTGTGGAGCATGGCGCGCGAGCGCCGCGCCGCCGACGTCCAGCAGCGCTTTGGCCAGGCGCCACGGCAGTACAAGTATTCCGAGGAAATGCTGAAGCAGCCCGACATTGACGGCGTGATGATCGCCACCGGCGACTTCCAGCATGCCAAGCTGTGCAAAGAAGTGGTGCAGGCAGGCAAAGACTGCTACGTTGAGAAACCGTTCGCCAACGTGTTGCAGGAGGCCAAGGATGCGCGCGCAGCGGTGAAAGCTTCCAAGCAGGTGGTGCAAATGGGCACGCAGCACCGCAGCCAGCCCTATAACCTCGCGGTGCGCGACGTTCTCCGCACCGGGCGCATTGGCAACATCATGCGCATCGAGCAGGAGTGGAGCGTCAACCACGAGCGCTGGCGCGGACGTCCCGAGGTGGCAGAGCTAAAAGAGCAGGATACAGACTGGAACCGCTGGCTGCTGGGCAAGCCGTTTCAATCGTTTGACCCGCGTGTCTACCTGGAATTCCGGCTGTATAAGAAATTTTCTTCCGGCATTTTCGACCAGTGGATGAGCCATGGCGTGGACCTGGTTCACCTTTGGACCGACGCCACCGCTCCGCAAAGCGTGGTTGCCAACGGTGGCGTTTTCGTTTGGAAAGACGGCCGGGAAAACGGCGACACGGTAAGCACCACCATGACCTATCCCCAGGGTTTCCTCTACACGTACTCCACCACCTTCGGCAACAGCTATCGCTGTTTCAGCCGGCTACAGGGAAACAAGGGCACCATCGTGAACTACGGCGGCGAGGGCGCTTCCCTGTTTAAGGTTACGGACGAAGGGAAGGAACACGATCCGGTTTCCTACGATGCACCACCGGGGATGGGCCCGACGGAGGACAAACCAGAAATCATTCGCATTGACGGAGTGCCGGCTAACACCGAGGGCCCGGAGGACGATGACCCACTCCACGTTTCGAACTGGCTGCGTGCCATTCATGACCGGCGCCAGCCCAACGCCAACGTGGACCATGGCTTCTCTCATGCCGTCGCCTGCATCATGGCGGCTGAGGCGTATTGGAGCGGCAAGCGAGTCTACTGGGACGCGGAGAAAGAGGAAATCGTGGACAGCCCGCCAAGTGCGCAAGCTGCCTAGCTGATTGGCTGGTAAATGTGCACGCCGCCGGAAGCATTTAATGCCTCCAGCGGCTCACACTTAGTGGTTGATTGGCCCAAGTGCTCGCTCTTACGCTGCTTTTTTCGCCTGAGCACGCATTTGTTGATTCATCTGGCGCATGGAAGCTACGAGCCCGGGTGAGTGCTTCTCAGCCCAGTTTTCGAACCGGTTGGCTGCTTTCTCGATGTGGGCAGCGAAGAGTCTGTTCGAGAACCGTTCCCGGCCTTCCTTGATCGTCGGCTTGATGCGCTCCCAGACACCAAAGAACTCGCCGCTGGTTTCGAAGAATAGGTCTTCGTGCAGCAGTCCGTAGTTGAGAAACGCGCACGCCTGGTCCCAGTAGCTGATAACCATCATGAAACTGGTGCCAGCCTCCGTTCCCATCGGCGCGATGCGCATAGCGTCATCCAGAGAGTCGGCAAAACAATTGGCGAAGAACCAGTCACGCGCCTGGCGAAGCCGGGGCTCGCGGCGTTCCTCGTAGATTTGCAGGTGGAGTCGGGCTTGTTCATGGGTGGGATGGGATTCCATAGGGCTTCTCCTTCGTGTTTGTCTGGTTGAGTTTCTCTGCCTTTTGTTGTGAGCCAGCATTGCGATGGTCTGAGCTTTAGAATCGCTTTTGCTCTAACGCGAGCAGCAGGCCCGGCTTGAAGTGCAGACAGCCATTTTAAACCCTGGCAGGGGCAGGAATGTTGCTGGTGGTAAAAGCTGTGTACGCCGGTCACCGGCCGGATCACATGCCTGGAAGTTGGAATGTGCGAAAGGGGCTGTTCTCAACCATCAGTTGGCAGGCGTATGATTCAGCGCCATGTTAGTGTCAGTGGTGACTGAAATCTGGGCAGTTCATCTATCGAGAGGTGCCTATGACCTCGTTGTCTGATGCGCTCGTAAAAGAACTGCTGTCGGGACGCTACGTCGCGTCGCTTGCGACCGAGAATCAAAACGGCTCCATTCACATGGTCGCGGTGTGGTACTGGTTTGACGAGGCGAAGATTTATGTGGCTACGGCGGCGCGCAGCCAGAAAGCACGCAACCTCGGCAGAAACCCCAAGGTTTCGCTCATGATTGACTCCCGCGATCCCGCCGCCTCACGCGGCATCAGCATCGCGGGCAGGGCGCGCCTGCTGATGAAAGAATCTTCTCGCGAGTGGAATGCGAAGGTGCATGGGAAGTACTTGAGTAAGGCTGCGCTCGCAGACGCGCGGGTGGGCCCGGTGTTTGCGGCTTGGGACGACACTACCATCGAAATCACGCCGACCTCGGTGATTGCCTGGGATATGCGTGAGGCTGACCGGCAGGCGTTCGGCGGTTCATTCAAGAACAATCCTGATTATCTTCTCCCGCTGGAACCCTGAACGCAGTCACTCCACCAGAAGGGGTGGTTGGAGTCAAATCGCCTCATCGCGTTTCATTGACCCCACTGCTGTGATCCCACTTTCACCCGCTGGTAACAGCAAGGCTGCCGCAAACACGAAGCAAACTGTCACGTCGGTAAGAGCATGAAATAGGAACAGATGTCGGGCAGTATCGTTGCCGTCGGCCAGCGATGCCACTACGAACTCCAGCAGCGCCATGAAAACAACTCCTAAACACAATGCCGCTGCCCGGCTGGAGAATGAACCCCGCCTGCGCACGGCTATCCAGCTGGCGCCTGCGGCGACGATCCCAAACCAGACCAGGATGTGATAGGGCCACAGCACAAACAGTCGGCTCCGCACATCGCTCCAGGAACAGAAATGGTGAGTCCTGGCAAAGGGAGGGAAACCGTCTACGCGGCGGTAATTTGGCACCGTGCGCAGGCGCGCGGCGCTGGTCCGCAGGTCACCATCCAGTATGGCCAGGGTGCGCAAGGGATGCGCCAGGTAGAATTTGAGAATCTTCCGGGGACCTACACGAGCGTAGAACTGCTCCATCCACGTGGGACTGAGCGGCCAGGGGCTCGCACCCATGTACTTGAGGTAAGACGACTCCAGACCAAACTCCTTCAGCTCCTGTTGGCCATCGGGTGACGTCTTCGGAATGTTGGAGAATACGATGTCGAACGTGGCTACTCCCTTATACGAGGACGCCGTCGCGCGGAGTTCCCCAACGATCGCGATGACCAGCAATGCGCATAGAGCACCTCGCAGCTGCCGCCGGCGCATGGTAGACAACGGTATAGGGGCCAAAAGAACAAACAGGATTGCGAAAATCCCGGCCGTGGCGTACTGCGCCTTGGACGTAACAAAGAAGAGCGCCGCCAGGGTGAATCCAACCCACACAGACCAGCGCATCTCACTTGCCGCCACAATATGCAAAGCGGCAATCAACATGAAGAATAGGCTCAACAATGCCACAGGTTCCGCGTAGAAAGAGTTGAAATACGCGGAATATGCCACGTCGGTAAAGATCCACATCACCAATATGCCCACAGCCAGGCGTACGGCTATTGCACACGACCGCAAAAGCCGAAGCAGACTGTACAACGCCACCAGAAACAGAACGCAGTAGAGCGCCGCCAAAAAGCGAATATCGAAATCTGGCCCTGTGCCCGCCAGGCGTGAAATAGCAACCGCGGCTCGCGCCACCCACACTCCTGACATTGGCAGGTGACTGTTCCACTTCCAGGGTACGTGCTGATACTGGGAGACAAAATAGATATGGTTCTGGCTACTG
Organism: Terriglobales bacterium; assembly: GCA_035280205.1. Taxonomy (GTDB): domain Bacteria; phylum Acidobacteriota; class Terriglobia; order Terriglobales; family Acidobacteriaceae; genus JAICWP01. The sequence continues at coordinate 25,709 of DATEGI010000170.1, forward strand.
TCCGCAGTCAGGGATAGTTTGCCTAAGACTTTTGCAAAGTCCCCATTGTTGGCCAGTCCGATAAGCGGCGGCACAAACAATATGAACAGGAGCAGGATGGCGCAGAAAGTAATTACCAGAGCATCTGGCCAGAGGACTGGCCGGTTCCCCGCAGGTGGTTTTCTTTCCATTACAACCTGGTCGAGCTGGTCCTGGAGCCCCATTTAGGCCATGTGGAACGGAGGGGGTACATAAAACTTTCAGCAACATAGCAGACATTCCTTCCGGCGGCATAGGAAATCGTATCATCGCGTTTTCATTAACACCGGCGATTGAAATAGGTTTCTGGAACCGCTTGCGCGTCGTGTTCGGGGCTTAGGCCTGCAACCCCTGTAACATGGCCAACGGTCGTGAGATCGCCGTATCGTGCTTCATCCCCCGAGGACTGAGCAGGGCTTGGTAAATGGTGCAAAGCCAACTCTCTCCAGTCAGCTGCGCTGGTCACTTCGCTAATGTTTTGGCCGCGTGCTAGCAAGGCTAAACTCTTCGCCAGTGAGCTGCACCGAGTGCTCACAACTGAGTATTGTGCCCGGTGATGCTTTTGAACGTGACTGAGTCTGCCAGCGGAGGAGCTTTTCGCTCCAAGTTGGGTGCGGAGCAGCTGGGTATGGCGAACAGCCAGATCAGCGGCGGGGAGCGGCGCGGTTTAGCCAAGAAACCTTACTCGGCTGCATTGGGCATCGTCGTGATTGTCAGCACGGGAATTTCGGTGTTGGCTGGAGGGCTCCTGGCATATGATTTCCTGGGTTATCACGCGCCCGGGCATCAGCCACATCCAGAAATATCCATTCTTCTTTTGGCGCTCGGGATGTTCATTGCCGCTGCAGGACAATTACTCGGCGCGGGCAGGAACGAAGGCATCAGGGTGCGGGGATGGGTGGGCGTCATCGACGTTCTGCATTTGAGGCTTGTTTTTTCAGCGCTGACCTTCCTGTCTATCGTCGTGAAATTCGCGATGCGAGGAAAGCAAATTCACCTGTACCCCGTAGGCATCATAGCCATGGCCTGCGGGCTCCTTCTTGTCTCTCGGTTTATGGCTAAGTACGTTTTCCAGATAGATCGGCGGAGACGTGTGCGAGGATAGTCGCGTTTAGTCTATCGCTCCGCCTTGGCTTGGGATCATTTCTGCAACGGCTTACGCCGTGGACATTCTTGCGCCGCGCGGCTGGATTCGTCGGCCTATTAGCCGGAAGACTGCCAGGCGGCTAGCTAATTCGTAAGTTGCTGAGGGGCAAGGCACAAAATCGCGGATTTGTCACACGGAGGTGTGCCGCAGATCACGGAAATCTCAAGATATAGGGTGTAAAAACGTAAATTGACTGGGTACGTCTGGGCCCCTTGATTTCATCGTGCATGCAGTACAGCGGACGATGAAGTGAAGAGGAAGACGTACCCAGGTTTATTTTGGGCGAAAGTATTTAGCGGCACGCTCGGCAGGGTTGAAGCCGCGCCCTGGATACGAACCTCCGGCGCCGGGTCGCGAATTGTAAAGGCGCGTGCAGCAGGCCTCCAGCCGCGTTTCCCGTAATTGTATAATCGCTAATCTGGAAGAAGTTGCTTGCGGCTGGTAAGTGCAAGCGCGCCACAGCCGTCGCCCGCCGGGTCCAGCCGTTTCTGACAAATGAATCGTCTTCTACAACTTACGGTTGTTCTACTGGCCTCTGCCCTCCTCCTGCTCACGGGTTGCACGGAGAAAGCCTCGCCTGCGCCGGTGGCCGATGCTGTTCCCATCATGGCTGCCAAAGCGGTGGTCAAACCCATGCCGGTGGAGCTGCATGCCATCGGTACCGGCGAGGCCTTCAAGACTGTTTCGGTGGAGTCGCAGGTGGCGGGCATTGTAAGCGCCGTGCACTATCAGCAGGGCCAATACGTGAAGCAGGGCGACCTGCTGCTGAGCCTGGATGACCGCCCGTTCGTGGCCGCGCTGAAACAGGCGCAGGCCAACCTGGCCAAAGATAAGGCGGCAGCGGAATTGGCCCGAGTTGAGGTGGAACGCTACAGCAAGCTGTCGCAGGCGGGAGTAGTGCCTAAGGAACAGTACGACCAGCAGCAGGCCAATTTTGATGCGGCGCAGGCGGCGGTCCAAGCTGACGAGGCCAATATCCAGACGGCGAAGCTGAACGTAGCCTACTGTTCGATTTACGCGCCCATCAGCGGACGGACCGGCAGCCAACTGGTTTATCCGGGCACGGTGGTGAAGGCAAATGACGTGCCGGTGCTGGTGGTGATCAACGAGGTTTCTCCGCTGTATGTTGATTTCAATGTACCCCAGCAGTATCTGACGGAAATCAAAAGCTATATGGCTAAAGGCCGGCTGCCGGTGCAGGCTCTGCCTTCGGACGATTCGAGCGCGGAGAAGGGGTATCTCAGTTTCGTGGACAACACGGTAGATCCGTCAACTGGCAACATCAAACTGAAGGCGAATTTTGCCAATTCCGGCATGCGGCTGTGGCCGGGCGAGTTCGTCAACGTGGTGCTGCGGTTGACGCAGCAGGAAAAGGCCGTAGTGGTGCCGTCGCAGGCGGTGCTGACCGGGCAGCAGGGCGATTACATCTTTTTCGTCAAGCCGGATATGACCGTGGACTCGCATCCGGTGAAGGTGCTGCGCACGATTAATGGGGAATCGGTGCTCGCAGCCAACGACGTTCAACCCGGCCAAACCGTCGTGACCGACGGCCAGGTGCGCCTCGTGCCTGGGGTGAAAGTCAGCATCAAGAACAGTTTGTGAAGAATATTTAGGGAATCGCGATGAACGTTGCCGAGGATTTCATACGCCGGCCGGTGATGACCAGCCTGATCATGCTGGCCATACTGCTGTTCGGGCTGGTGGCTTATCGCGACCTCGCCGTCAGCGACCTGCCCAACGTTGATTTCCCCACCATCACGGTTTCCGCCAACCTGCCCGGGGCGAGCCCCGACACCATGGCCTCGGCGGTGGCCACGCCCCTGGAGAAGCAGTTCACCACCATCGCCGGCCTGGATTCGATGACCTCGACCAGCGCCATGGGCACCACGCAGATCACGCTGCAGTTCGACCTGACGCGCAACATTGACGCGGCGGCGCAGGATGTGCAAACCGCGATTACCGCGGCTTCCAATCAACTGCCACAGGGCATGCCCACTCCGCCCACCTACAGGAAGGTGAATCCGGCCGACGAACCCATTCTTTACCTGGCTTTGACTTCGCCCACGCTGCCGCTTTCGCAAGTGGATGAATACGCCGAGACGCTCTTGGGCGAACAGATTTCCATGGTCAAGGGCGTGGCCCAGGTGCAGATCTATGGCGCGATGAAGTACGCGGTGCGCATTGACCTGGACGCGAATGCGCTGGCCAGCCGGCAGATCGGCATCAACGAAGTGTCGCAGGCGGTGCAGAACAGCAACGTCAACCTGCCCACAGGGACGATGTACGGCTCGCATAAGGCGTTCACGGTATACGCAAACGGACAGTTGACCAAGGCGGCACTCTATAAGCCGCTGATTGTGGCTTACCGGAACGGCTCGCCGGTGCGCCTGGACGAAGTCGGTCAAGTGTACGACAGCGTGCAGGACACCAAGATCGCCAACTGGATCAACACCATTCCAGGCATCATTCTGGCGGTGCAGCGGCAGCCGGGCACCAACACGATTGAGATCGTCAATGCCGTCAACAAGCTGCTGCCGCGGTTCCGCGCCATCATGCCGCCGGCGATGTACCTGACGACGGAATATGACAAGTCCATTTCCATTCAGCAGTCGGTCAACGACGTAAAGTTCAGCCTGTTCCTGGCCATCATCCTGGTGGTGCTGGTCATATTCCTGTTCCTGCGCAATCTGTCGGCGACGATTATTCCCAGCCTGGCGCTGCCCATGTCCATCATTGGCACCTTCGCGGTGATGTACCTGCTGGGCTACACGGAAGATAACCTGTCGCTGCTGGCGCTGACGCTCTCCGTGGGCTTTGTGGTGGACGATGCCATCGTGATGCTGGAGAACATCGTGCGCCACATGGAGCAGGGCGAAGGCGTGTTTGAGGCGGCGCTGAGCGGCTCGCGCGAAATCGGCTTCACCATCGTCTCCATGACGATATCGCTGGCGGCGGTGTTTCTTCCCGTGTTCTTCATGGGCGGCATTCTGGGGAGGCTGCTGCACGAATTTGCGGTGGTGATCATCTCGGCCATTCTGGTTTCGGGCGTAGTTTCTCTGAGCCTGACGCCCATGCTGTGCAGCCGCTTCCTGCGTCCGCACCTGGGTGAACGCCACGGGCGCACCTACAACGCGCTGGAGGGCGTGTTCGACGGCAGCCTGCGCTGGTATGACGTGACGTTACAGTGGGCCATGCGGCATCGCATCACCGTCATGGTGATCGGGCTGGGCCTGCTGGCGGCCACGGCCTGGCAGTTCTGGGTGATTCCCAAGGGCTTCCTGCCGGAAGAAGACATCGCGGAAATTGTGGGCTTCAGCGAAGCGCTGCAGGGCATTTCCTTCGACGCCATGAAGGCACACCAGGAGCAGCTCAACAAGATTGTGTGGGCTGACCCCAACACGCTGCAGTTTTTCTCCAGCGTTAGCGATAACGGCACGTCTGGACTGAATATCGGGCGGATGTTCGTCCACCTGAAGGACCTGCCCCTGCGGCCATACACGAAGAACGCCTTTTACGACCGGCTGGACAGCGATTACGGCAAGGTGCCAGTGCTGGGCTGGGCGGTACACGCCATCCGGCCGCTGTTCGAGCACCACATGGGCATCGCGGACATCATGCAGGAGATGCAGCCCAAGCTGGACACCGTGACCGGCGTGCGCGTGTACCTGCAGAATCCGCCTTCCATCCGCATTGGCGGGCAGCTCACCAAGAGCCTTTACCAGTACACACTGGTGAGCCCGCAGACCGACCAACTCTACAAGTATGCGCAGGAGATGGCGACGCGGATGACAACCCTGCCCGGGTTGCAGGACGTGACCACCGACCTGCAGATCAAGAACCCGCAGGCCAACGTGGAAATTGACCGTGACAAGGCGTCCGCGCTGGGTGTGACCCCGCAGCAGATCGAAGACGCGCTCTATACCGCCTACGGACAGCGCCAGATCTCCACCATCTACGCACCCAATAACGAGTACTGGGTGATCATGGAACTGGAAGACCAGTACCAGCGCGATCCGCAGATGCTCTCCGAGCTGTACATCCGCTGCGCCAATGGACAGCTGGTGTCGTTGAGCACGGTGGCGAGGCTGGTGACCAACCTGGGGCCACTGACGGTGAACCACATGGGGCAGTTGCCCTCGGTGACCATCTCCTTCAACCTGCAGCCTGGGGTGGCGATTGGCGATGCGGTGAACGAAATTTCGCGGCTGGCGGCGGACACTTTGCCCATCACCATCTCCACGAGCTTCCAGGGGAGCGCGCAGGCCTTTCAGCAGTCGCTGAGCGGCCTGGGCATGCTGCTGGGGATGGCCATCCTGGTGATCTACATCGTGCTGGGAATTTTATACGAAAGCTTCATCCACCCCTTGACCATTCTTTCCGGCCTGCCGGCGGCGGCGTTTGGCGCGCTGCTGACGCTGATGGCGTTCCACATGCAACTGGACCTGTTCGGGTTTGTCGGCATCATCATGCTGATCGGCATCGTCAAGAAGAATGCGATCATGGTGGTGGATTTTGCCCTGGAACTGGAACGAACGGGCGGGCGCACGCCGGCGGAGGCGGTCTATCAAGGCTGCCTGATCCGCTTCCGGCCCATCATGATGACCACCATGGCGGCGATCATGGGCACGCTGCCGATTGCCCTGGGCATGGGAGCGGGGGCGGATGCGCGGCGGCCGTTGGGCTTATCTGTAGTGGGCGGGCTGGTCTTCGCCCAGATCGTGACCCTCTATTTGACTCCGGTCTTCTACACCTACATGGATTCCCTGCAGAACTACCTGGGGCGGGGGGCGCGCAGGACGTTTGCCCAGCCGACGCTGCAGGAGCCGGTGCTGACCGAGCATGAGCAGCAGGTGGGGGACTGAGAAAAGAAGCAGCAGTGATCCTGTGCCGCCCCTACGGGGCTCGGGTAATAGAGGCGCATGTTACCCAGGACTTCCGTCCTGGGCTTTACTATCACGCCCCTGACGGGGCTGACTTCGAGCAGAACGGTGCGCTGGTGTGGCCCCCTTCCCCAAAAACAATGGGGGTGCCCCACCCTTTGCGGTCTGGGCAAAAGGTGGGAGAGAAAATCGCGCACCTAAGCGGCGGGTTTCACCTTCAACTCCATGCGCGGCCAGTGGTGGATCCTCGGCGCCCGGAGCGGGTCGATCCACCCACCCAACGAAAACCACGTTGGGTGGGGCACCCACGTTTGGTTTGGGGCCAGCCGCCGAATCGCCGCCATTCTTAGCTTTCGACCTTGGGCTCGGGCTTGGGGGCGCCACACCAGGCGCGCATGTTTGCCTGGAACTTCTCGCGCTCTGCGGGCGTCATCTGCTCCCAGCGCTCGCGCATGCGGCGCCGCCAATGCATGCGCCGGCCCCCGTGGCGGTGGAAGCTGCCAAAAAGAATCTTGCACAAGATGACAAGTCCCACCGCCTGCCAAAACCCGATGTGCCGCAAACCAAACAGAGCGGGCATCAGCCAGTTCCACAGGGCCATAACGACAAAGCCGAAGACAACAAAAGCAATCACTGCGAACAAAATGAACTTGATTATTCTTGCTATCCAATTCCTTTTCATTGCGCTCCTCACAATTTCGTAAACTCGTCGTGGATGGCCTGGAGCCGCCGGCGCAGGTGCAGCACGGCGTAGTGCTTGCGCGAGAGCAGGGTGTTCATGCTGACGCCGGTTGCGGCAGAAAGCTCGCGAAAGCTGCGGCCCTCAAATTCATGGGCGATGAAGACTTCGCGCTGCTCTTCCGGAAGCTCTTCCAGGGCCTCGTCCAGTTCGGCCAGGAGCAGATTCCGCACGAAAGCCGCTTCCGGCCCTGAGGCCGGCGAGGGGAGCAGGTCCTGCAGTCCGAGCGACCCTCCACCCGCATCAACCTGCGGCTCATCCCGCAGCGGGTCAGTCTTTCTCCTGCGGTACAAGTCAATGATCCGATTGCGTGCGACGCGAAACAGCCAGGCGCCAGCCTGCTCAATGGGCCTCATCAGGCGGTAAGCCTGCACGAATTCGTAGAAGACGTCCTGCAGAATATCTTCGGCATCGGCCTCGTTGGCCACACGCCTGCGGATGAAGTTCCGCAGCCGGGCTCTCTCCTTCTGGACAGCCGCGGAGATGCGCCGATCCTGCTCAGTCGCCATCCACTTGATGGTAGTCGCCTCTTCCATCTAAGCGTGTAGACGAATGAAGGGCATGGATATTTTGGGAAAAATGAAGCACAGAAAGGTGATTACCGTCACAGCCGCAGAAAGAAGCAGAGTCTAGGCTAGAAAGGGGCAGTGGGTTCAGCCTGCCCGGGCGGCGCCTCTCCCTGACGCGACGGACGCCGAAGGGGGCCGCGCGCGCAGAAAGGGGACCTATGAAGCCCTTCAGCCTGCTGCTTGGCAGTATCCTTTCGGTCGCCGTCATCGCAGTGTTGCTGCTGACCTTCGGTATGAAACCAGGAGGACCCACCGAGCAGGGCGCGGCGCTCTACAACGTCGCCAGCGAGACCACGATAAAGGGGACGGTGCGCGCTGTTGAGGACTACACTTGCCCGGTCAGCGAGAACGAAATGGGGCGGCACCTGCGGCTGCAGACCGCAACCGGCACGATGGAGATTCACCTGGCGCCGGCGCGGGTGATGCGCAGCCAGAAATTCAGCCTCTCGCCCGGCGATCAGATCGAGGTCCTCGGCTCCAAGATGAAAATGCAGGGCCAGGAATCTATCATCGCCCGTGAGGTCACGCGGGGCAACGACAGCTTCTTCATCCGTGATCGCGAAGGCAAACTCCTGCTGATCCAGCAGTAGGGTGCCGATAAGGGTGCGGAGGCGATGTGGGAGGAGCGCAATATGCTTCCCTTCCGTGACCGGGCGGAAGCAGGACGGCTGCTGGGAAGTGCCCTGGCAGCTTATGCCGGGCAAGCGGACGTCCTCGTCCTTGCGCTGCCCCGGGGAGGCATTCCCGTAGGCTACGCGGTGGCGAGAGCGCTGGGCGCGACACTGGATATTTTTGTGGTGCGGAAGCTGGGCGCGCCGGACAACCCGGAACTGGCGATTGGGGCCGTTGCCCCGGGCGGGGTCTGCATCCTGCAGGAAGGGATAATTGCCGGGCTGGGAATTTCCCATGATGAAGTTGCCGCCATCGCCAGCCGGGAGGAACAAGCGCGGCGGCAGAGCGAAGAACTGTACCGGCGCAATGTATTAGCGCAACCCATCAGCGGCGCCACTGTGATCCTGGTAGACGATGGCATCGCCACGGGCGCCACCATGCGCGCTGCCATCGCCGCCCTGCGCCGTTTGCAGGCAGGGAAAATCGTCGTCGCGGTACCAGTTGCGCCGGCCTCCACCTGCCGCGAACTGCAGACGACGGCCGACGAGGTGGTCTGCCTGGCCACGCCTGACATCTTTTTCACCGTGGGCCAGTGGTACGTGAATTTCGAGCAGGTAAGCGACCAGCAACTGGCTGCATTGCTCGAAGAAGCATCTAGTTTCGTGACATAAGGAGGACACTATGCCGCTGCAGAGATTAAAAGAATTGCTGGACCGAAATGGCATTCACTATGAATGCATCGTGCATCTGCCCGCCTACACGGCGCAGGGAATTGCCGCCGTGACGCACATTTCGGGCAAGGAGCTGGCCAAAACCGTCATGGTAGAGCTGGACCGCTCGCTGGCCATGGCGGTGCTGCCGGCCTCGCATCGCATTGACATGCGGCGGCTGCACGAGGCGACGGGAGCGAGCACAGTAGCCGTGGCCACCGAAGCGGAATTCAAGGATGCCTTTCCCGGCTGCGAGACCGGGGCCATGCCTCCCTTCGGCAGCTTGTACGGATTGCCGGTGTTAGTGGATGAAACGGTGACACACGACCGGGAAATCGTGTTCAATGCCGGCACGCACACGGAACTGGTGCGCCTGGCATATGAGGACTTTGCCCGCCTGGAAGGGCCGAAGGTGCTGAGATTTTCAGCCGGGGCCTCTACTGCCGCGGCGTAAGCAGCAAGTTTTCTTAAATTAGACTGCCGAATACAGGGTGCTCTCCGAGCGGCTCGGCACTGGTCTCTTCTGGTTCCAAAAGTAACCTGTGGTGCGCCTTCGCTGCGTTGACGGAATTCGACTGGCTAGCCAATAATCAATACGCGCCCGCAAATCGTTTCGCAAAAATATTGCCGGAATGACAAGGGATACCCCTCTTCCTAAAAGTTTTCAGAGACACTGTCCAGAAATTTAGCGTCTAAGTATGCGGTGTGCCTGACGGAGGCTTGATGCGCTATCTGCGCCTGATCGCGGCAGTCTTTGCTTTACCGCTCGCCGGCTGCGGCAATGGGTCTACTCCCCCGCCACCACCCCCAGCGGTTACGGTGAGTATTTCGCCAGGCGCGATGACGCTGGCACCGGAAACCATGGTCCAGCTGAGTGCAACCGTAACCGGGTCCTTTAATAAATCGGTGACGTGGCAGGTCAATGGCCTGACTGGAGGAAACGGTACCGTCGGGACTGTCTCGTCGTCGGGTCTGTACACTGCGCCTAAAGCTGTACCCAATCCGAAGACCGTCAAGGTTGCGGCTGTATCGCAAGTCAATAGTAGCAGTTCGGCAAGCGCTCCCGTTGCGATCGGAACAATCACCGAGGGACTGCAATCTGCTCCCATTAAGCTAGGCACCTCCGGCGGCAACAGCCTGGACCTAACCAAGAGCGGCAACACCATCACATGTTGTTCTGGGACGCTCGGGTCGCTGGTAGAGCGCGCGGGCACGTTCTACGCTTTAAGCAACAACCATGTTCTCGCCCGTTCCAACCAGGCTAAGCCAGGCGAGCCAATTGCACAGCCGGGACTAGTCGATACCAACTGCACCGCGGGTACGCCGGTGGCGAACTTGAGCGATTTTGTGAAGTTGCCACAGACGGGTACCAGCACCAAGCCGGCCGCCGGCACGGTAGACGCGGCCATTGCCCAAGTAATCACCGGTGCAGTGGACACGTCCGGCAGCATCCTGGAGTTGGGCACGGCAAGTTCAACACCCAACGTGCCCAACTCCGCGCCGCCAGCAAGCACTATTGCGGCTGCGACGCTCGGTATGAGTGTTGCTAAAGCTGGACGCAGTACAGGATTGACATGCTCCACGGTGGGGTCCATAAAAACAACCGTCGATATTGACTATTCCACCACCTGCGGCAGCGGCGGAAC
>DATEGI010000171.1:0-9272 GCA_035280205.1 Terriglobales bacterium
AAACAGCGCTACGACCGCGACCCGCGCTACATCGCCAAGAAGGCGGAGATGTACCTGGCCTCCACCGGCCTGGCTGACACCGCCTACTTCGGCGCCGAAGCCGAGTTCTTCATTTTCGACAACGTGCGTTTCGACCAGCGCGAGCAGCACGGCTTCTACTTTATTGACGCCGAGGAAGGCCGCTGGAACTCCGGCCGCGCGGAGAACAACCTGGGCTACCGTCCGCGCTACAAGGAAGGCTACTTCCCGGTGCCGCCCACGGACCATTACCAGGACCTGCGCACCGAGATGGCGCTGACCATGCAGAACGCCGGCCTGACCGTGGAGTGCCACCACCACGAAGTGGCCACCGGCGGGCAGACGGAAATTGACCTGAAGTTCGACTCCATGGTGCGCTCCGCCGACAACATGATGCTCTACAAGTACATCGTGCGGAACGTGGCCAACCAGTACGGCAAGACCGTGACCTTCATGCCCAAGCCCCTGTTCCAGGACAACGGCAGCGGCATGCACACCCACCAGTCGCTGTGGAAGAGTGGCAAGCCGCTCTTCTCGGGCGATGGCTACGCCGGACTCTCGCAGTTGGCGCTGTGGTATATCGGCGGGCTGATCAAGCACGGGCCGGCGCTTTCGGCCCTGATCGCGCCCACCACCAACTCGTACAAGCGCCTGGTGCCGGGCTTTGAAGCGCCGGTGAACCTGGCTTACTCGCGGCGCAATCGTTCGGCGGCGTGCCGCATTCCCATGTACTCGGCCTCGCCCAAGGCCAAGCGCGTGGAGTTCCGCCCGCCCGACCCGAGCTGCAATCCCTACATGGCTTTCGCGGCCATGATGATGGCCGGCCTGGATGGCGTGGAGAACAAACTGGATCCCGGCCAACCGCTGGACAAGGACATTTACGATTTGGGCGCGGAGGAACTGGCCAAGGTTCCCTCCATGCCGGGCTCGCTGGAAGACGCACTGGACGCGCTGGAGAAAGACCACCAGTTCCTGCTGAAGGGCGACGTCTTCACCGAAGGCTTGCTGGAAACCTACATCGAGTACAAGCGTGCGAAGGAAGTGGATGCGGTTCGTCTGCGGCCCCATCCGTATGAGTTCGCGCTGTACTACGACATTTAGAACGGGAGACGGCTGACGACCTCGGCTCTCGGCCTTCAGCCAACCCACCACAATTTGTCATCTCGGCCCGGCAGAATTGCCGGGCCGGTTCTTTTAGAGCCAATTGGACAAATCTGGTATCCGGTCTCGCCAGAGATTTTGGAGCTGGTCCTGGTGTTGCCCTTCGGCAAGCTCAGGGCTCACATCGGCATGGGAATTTCCAGGAAGTCGGCAGTACTTGGGATTATCGCGAAACCGAAGGATAGGGCCGGCCGGAATTCAAACACCGGTATATCGCGTGCAGTTTTGCACCCACCACTTCCGGAGAAAAACGTTCCAGGGCGTACTGGGAAATCCGTTGGGACGAGTACAAATGCAGGTTATTCAGCATGTAGTCCACGCCTTGGCATAAGCTCTCCTCGTCATCCGGGGGAAGGAGGAACCCGACCTCTTTGGTGATGAACTCCTCTGGCCCGCCACAGCGAGTGGCCAGTACTGGAGTGCCAGTCGCTAGTGCCTCAATGGCCGGAACCGAGAAGGTCTCACAAAGGCTGGACAGCACGAACAAGTGTGCCCGGCGCATGAATTCCGCCACCTGTGACTTGGGCTTAAGGCCATGGAAGGTGACTTTATCGCAAAGCTTCAAATCCGCGGCGAGGCGCTCATACTCCAGCCGTCTATCTCCGTCGCCAACGATGTCCAGCTGCCAATCCTCGCGCTTCTGGCGCAGATGAGACAGCGCGTGCAGGAGATGGGGGATGCCTTTTGTAGTGGTCAACTGGCCTACGAAGAGCAACCGTTTGGTTTCAGCATCGTCTCGAGTGGGTGAGGGAGAAAACAGCTTTGTATCAGCGGTATTTGGTATCACCTGAAAACGAGCGCGAATGCCGTAATCCTCTATGGCCTTTTGCAGCGCCTGGCTTACTGGAAGAACCAGGTTGGCGCCGCGAAATGCCAGCCATGCCTTGAAAATGTCCAAGCGCCTGAGCGATTTCCGGGGGAAGGAAGAAAAATGCTCACTCACAACGACAGGGATATGGTTGAGCCTGCCAATCAGCACCGCCGGACCACCGGCATCGTAAACATGAACATGAATAATGTCTGGCCGGAAGCCGTCCTGAATGATGCGGCGAAGTGCTCCCAGCATTCTTCGCAGGTAGATTAAGTACCTGAATTGCCGGATGCGGCCGGGCCGATATAAAAGCCGGTAGACCGAAACGCCGTCTCTAAGTTCTTCTTCCGTTTCCTGCTCTATTCTCCAAGGTATGGTCAGGGCGCGAGACGGACCTGCACAGTGCAGAACCCGCACATCATCATGGATGGCTGCAGCTTTGGCTAGCTCGCGGACCCACACAGCCCTTACTGGATATTCCTTTGTGGGATACCAATTCGTAACAACCAGAACCTTTAAACGATCCATGGTGATGAGGCAAATAAACTCTTTCGCCTCGAATCAGAAAACATGCGTCAATCGCTTGCCGTCCAGCTTGTGTCTCCGTTCCTCTGTTTGTGCTCACTATCCCACTGGGGCAAGGTTGTTTACCGTTTCCATGCGCCACTTTTGACCGGTTGCTGAAGAATGTTCCGCTGCATCGATGATTTGCGAAACCCGGAGCCCATCATGCAGATCTGGAGCCACGCGCTGGCTCCCGTTGGCTATGGCGTTCACAAATTTTGAAAAAGCCAACTCATAAGAGGCATCTCGCCTTACGAGTGCATGTCTTATGCGCGACCATCCTTGGCCAAGAACGGCTGAGACGCGCGGCGCCAGTTTACGGCGACCTCGAGAAACAACTTCCATCGTTCCTGCAAGATGGTCTACGGTGAGCCGCCCCAGCTCGCCATAGATTTCGAAACAGTTGCTGTCCGTGCCGCGCAGAGAGAAGAACGAGTGAATTAGCACACCGTCCTCCAGCGTCATCTCCGTCCAGGCTGTGTCCTGCTCGGAGCGCCATGAGGCCACGCGCGCCGACACCTCGCAGATACGCTGGCCGAGAACAAACTGTGCCAGGTCAATGTGGTGGCCGGCGAGGTCGAGTAAAACGCCTCCCCCCAATGAGCGCTCTTTTCTCCACTCGTCAACCCACTCCCCTGCCGAGGTAAAACATGAGCGCGCGGCAATCACCTGGCCCAGGCCACCGGAGGCCACTATTTCGCGCGTTTTCAGATAAAGCGGATGATGGCGATAGTTGAAACCGGACATGCCGACCAGGCCGGTTCCCTCCCACGCTCGTACTATGGATTCTCCCTGTTCGAGATTCGCCGCCAGGGGCTTTTCAACATACACATGCTTGCGAGCGGCCAGCGCCGCCACGGCACATTCGGCGTGCAGCGCGGAAGGGGTGCAGATCAGCACCGCATCCACATTCGCGCGCTGAAGCAATTCATCCCAGTCGGCGAAGGCAGCCGCACCGCCCGCCAACCGTGCGGCTTCAGCTCTCCGGGCAGGCACTGGATCGGCAACCGCAACTACCCTGGCGCCGCGGACTCGTCGCAACGCGTCGAGATGAATGCGGCACACCACCTTGCCACAGCCGATCACCCCCAACCTGACAATACTCATACTGGTCTCGTGATTGAATGGGCCCCTGCGCTGTGCCCTAAGCCGCGGATGGCTGCTGTTTTATACGCGAGCCGGTAATCCTCTCCCAAAAGTATCCGGCGGCTACCGCCATTTGGGTGCAGGCCAGCAGCGCGACCGTGGTCCCTGTACCGGCGAATGGATTGGCTAGTCCGTGGCGGATCAGGCGCACGTAGAAGCTGCCATCACTCCGAAACTGCCCCCAGCCCAGATGTTCTCGCCGCAGGTGGAAACGGCGGGCCCCCCGGCCATAGTTGAAGTGTTGGTTCAATAAACCCTGCAGGCTCAGGTTGTGACGATGATAGATCACAACGTCCGGCGCATACGCCATGCAGTAACCGTGATGCGTCCAGCGGTCGCAAAACTCGCGGTCTTCGGACACTTCAAAGGCCGGGTTGAATCCGCCAATCTTACGAAACAGTTCTGCCGGAACCGCAAGGTTGTTGCTGGCGAAGAACTGGGGGAACTGCCTGGCCTCTGGCTGCCAGCTATAAACTACATCAATCACCGCCTGGCTGGCGGCTGAGTAGGGGTTGGCGTCGAGCCCATTGACCGTCCGCCCTCCGCAGAGCACGTCAGGCGCCTGCGCAAAGCGTTCCTGCAAGCGCGTCAGCCATTGACTGGAGGGGGCGCAGTCATCGTCGGTGAAAGCCAGATAGCGGCCACGCGCCTGTTCAACCCCGGTATTGCGCGCCGCAGCCGGACCACCTCGTTTCCGGCGGAGAAAGCTTAAGTTCATGCGGCCGCGATAAGACTCGTAAATCTTCCGCAAGGATGCGGTGCCGCCATCGTCCACGACTATGACTTCAAAGCGCGGGCGAGGATAATCCATTTCGGCGATGGCCTGCAGGCACGCCGCCAGCTGTCTTGGCCGGTTGTGAGTGGGAACGATAACCGAAAAAAGAAGCGCGTCGTCACGCATAGCTTTTAGAGGCCCACGCGGCGGCATCTTCCTTCTGTACATGCCGCACGCGCTTAAATTCGAAATAGGTAAACCGATGGACCGCCAAGGTCTTACCTAGTGCGTAGCCCAGCATCTGTCCCAAACCATCCAGCCCCAGGCCAATGGCAAAAATGGGAAGAAGGTTGCGATTCCTTTTCAGGTTGCCGGTCAACTTCAAAATGCGGCGCAAGCGCACGAAAGGGATGAGCGGAGCCGCCATGGCAAAGAAGAGCCGGCGCGAAAGCGACCAGCGTTCGTTGTGGGCGCGAAAGGCGGCAAATACGAGCCCAGCCTGAAATTGAGTGATGGTCCAGGATGAGAAGCGACTGAAATTCATGTGGGACGTTCGCGCCCCGGTTTCCAAGTAGAGATGGTGGCCCTTGCGGCGCAGATCCCAGTGCAGCACGCTTTCTGCCTCCAGCATGTCGTCAAGATCGTCCCCATACTGCAGCAGCACCGCCCGCTTATAGGAGCTGTTATGCCCGGGAAGATGTTCCACTTCGCCCGCCGCAACCGGAGGTCCCCATTGTCCGTAGGCAATTAGATAATCGGCGCGGGCCACCTTAGTGCCTGGATTCGCGTTGTACACTTGTGGGCCAACAGCCGCCCAAGGTTGCTGGTGGGCCTGAACCAGCTTTTCCGCCCAGTCCGGGCGTGGAAAAGAATGGTCCTCGCCGAAGACGACAACGGGCGCGGTGGCTCGCCGTACCCCGGCCGCATAAGAAGCGCCGATGCAGCGAATCTTCCCCAAGAGCACGATTTGCACTCCGGCAAACATCTGCAACTCCTCGCGCTTCAAGCCAAGGCTATCGGCGTCCGCCGCGACGATGACAATCTCGATGCGCTCGCGGATGGTTTGCGCCCGGAGAACGCGGATAGTGGTGGCCAGATTCTGGTAGGAATCAGGAGTTATCAGGATTACGGAAATCAGGGGCGAGCCGGGCGCGTTCGAATCGGATTTCATCATTTATGCAAGCCGCTACTGGGCGGCCGAAGAACAGGGTTTCAACGGAGCACGTAAAGGGCCAAGGACACCCCTGCCTGAACATCCCTGGCACAATGATCCCCCCACCCTGCAAGTCCACCCTGGACATTGACCTGCAAAAAGGAGGCTTACCTGTCGTGTACGCTGAGGAAGGGTTGACGCAAAACCTACAAGGAGCGCTTTCCACCCCAGGATAAAATCTTTGCACATAAGACATGCCAATTCCCCATCGTTCTGAGTGGCATGGCGGTTGAGTAATAGCACCTTCGTGCCACCTCCCCCGGAACTCGGGGCAGCAGCAACCAGCACGGATTGGTCTGGCACCAAGACTGCAGCACCGCGCTCACAGGCATCGCAAAGCGTGCTCGTCACCCGCCCGACGTCACCAGCATCTCCGGGTCATCGGAAACAATTCCGTCCACTCCCCATTCCGCTAGGCGCCGCATATCTTCTTCCCGGTTCACGGTCCACACAATCGCTTCCTTCCCCGCTGCATGCAGGTCCTCAATCAGTTCGTTGGTCGCCAGCTTGTAATGCGGAATGACAAAGCTCACGGGAAGTTTTGGCCACTGTGCTAACTGGCGCGCGTTCTCGCAGATCAGTCCCAACGGAACTTGCTCGTCTCTTTGGTGGACGTCGGCCAGCACCTGTGGCAGAAAAGACGAGATAACGAACCGGTTCGGCCGATGGCGCGCGAGCATGCGCAGCAACGCCTCTTCCAAGCCCGCGACCTTCAATTCAATGTCCAGGAACGCTCGCCCGCCGTAGCGTTGCAGCACATCCTGCAAACAGGGTAACGCGACCTGTTCGTGGGTGAGCGAGGGCCGCTGCGTGAGGGGCAGCCGGGTTACCACTCGCTCTTCCCATCGGAGCTGTATGTCGGCATAGGTGCTGCCCGCAACCTCCAGCCCGTTCACGCGCGGATCATGCACCACGACCAGCTGACCGTCCTGGCTGCAGCGCACGTCAAATTCGAAACCGTCGCACCCGGCCTGCAGGGCGAGGTCGAAAGCTGCCACCGTGTTCTCGGGAAGGTGGGGGAGACGTGCGCCCCGATGACCCAGCAGCAGCGGGCGCTTAGTCGAGGTCAAAGTCGCGAATGGGTTTGCCCGTGTCAGGCGATTCCTTCGCCCTCTTCACGGCCTCCTGAAACTTCTTCTCCAGCAGGTCGGCCTGGTGCTTCTGCGCCTCCACCGATTGGCGGAACACCGATTCGCGGCGGCTGTCCTGCTCCTTCATGGCGCGCGCCGCCTCTTCAATGTCGTTGAAGGTTTTGGGCACCTTGGCGGCGGTGTGAGAAATGATCGCCCGTGTTTCGGGGTCCACCTTCAGCACCGCATTGCAACACGGGCAGGTAACTTCAAAGGCTGGCGACGCCTTGGCTGCCTTGGGCATAGGCTGATGATACCGCAAAAGCGGTAACTGGTAGCTGGTAGTTGGTGATTGGGTAGGAATGAGAACTTTGATGGAAGCAGTCATCCTGAGGGCCTTCAGGCCCGAGAGTCTGCCCTCAGCCTGCCGAAGGGGATCTCGCGTGAAGTACCGCGGATTTCACGCCACCTGCAGGGCTAAAGGTAGATGACCTGGTGGTCGGGGCAGCCACTGTTCGCGGCCTGGTACAGCCGCTCCAGCAACTCCATTCCGTGCCGGGCCAGAAACGAAACCCCGGCAATCTCCCGCTCTTGCAGCTCTTTATGCGGGAACAGCAGGTCATTCAGCAAGCTAGCGTGACGGTCCAGCACCTCGTTGCGCAGCAATTCCGCGCGCGCCGCCTTGCCCTGCAAACGGTCGAACTGGTAATGCATCTTGGAACCGGCGTTCTGGGCAGCATCCACCAGCGTGGGGTCCAGGTGCTCGAGTGACGCCACAATCCGCGCCAGGCTTTGGTCCAGGGACTTTTCCGCCGCTTCGAACGCCGCCTTCAAGTCGGCGGGCAGCGCCCGTTCCGCCAGCGCCTCGCGCAAGCGCTCCGGACCCTCAAACACATCGTTGAGCTTGAGGCCGTAACGCTCCAGCAGGCTGGCTGCTTTAGGCTCCATCAGCGTGGCGCTGAAGCGCGGCACTGCCGGCGTCACCCGGCCCAGCAGCTTTTCATAGACCACAGCCGCCTGCGCGAAATAGGCGCACTCTGCCGGCCCTCCCGTGTAGGCCAGCGTGGGCAGCAGGTAATCCTGCACCACTGGCCGCAGCAGCACGTTGGCGCTGAAGTGCTGCGGCTCGGCGTCTATTCGCCCGAGCAGTTCCTCGCGCCTGACCTTCTCCTCTCCGATGCGGAAATCCGCCGCCCGGGCTACCCCATTGGCGCGGTGGATCACGACCCGCGATCCGTTCTGGATGGTGAACAGCAGCGTGGAAAGCTCCGTGACTTTCACCTGGTCGTGATAGCCGGAGGAAAGCAGCTCGCGGTCGCGTTCCAGCAGCGCCTGGTCAAGCTCCTCAGCCCGCTCGATGGCGGCACGATAGATGGGCTGGGCCAGCGCGTGCAGTTCCGGGTCGGAGGCGTCCAGCATCACCACGCCCCAGCGGCCCACCAGGGCGGCAAACAATTTGGCGAAGGCGCTTCCCAGGGTTTCACCCGGCCGGTAACAGCTGCGCAGCAGGTCGGTGATTTCCGAGTCGCCCAGACCGGCTGTTGCCGACTGCAGGGCCTCAAGAATTTCCTCACCTAGACGAATTTCGCTGACCGGTGCATCGGGTGTCCCCTGGGTGGCGGTCGCGACCTCGTGCAGCGAACCGTCGCCGGCCAGCAGCGTTGTGTGATTGATTTCGGCCAAATCGTGGTCTTCCGTGGCCAGCCAGAACATGGGCACGCACTTCCCGCCCAGTTCCGTCGCCTTCTCGGCCAGGCGAATGGCGCCCAGAGCCTTGAAGATAGAAAACAGGGGGCCCCCAAATAATCCCACCTGCTGCCCGGTCACCACGCAACAGGCCCCAGACCGCAGCCGCTCCACATTTTGCAGCGTTTCTGCCGAGGCGCCCCAGGCCCGGTTCTGCCGCTCCAGGATCGCAGCCACCTTCTGCCGCCGGCCAGAGTCATAGCGGATCAATCCCGCTTCCTCTTTGGCCCATTGCGCCAGATCAGGAGAGCGGGGGAAAAATTGCCGAACTTTGGGGTAGTTGTACAGGAGGTCGGTGAACAGCGAAGTGGTGTGCGGAATGAGCGTGAAGGGCAAACACTCCGTGCGCAATAGCGGCTCTCCTGGTAACGGATTGGGCAAGGACACCATTCTACCGGCCACGCCGGGTCACTATTCTACCGGCCATGAATCAATCAGATGACTTGGATGCCTGGAAGATGCGGAAAAGGAAGGGTAGGTCGTTGGTAGCTGGTAGTTTGTAGCTGGAAGTTGGTGGTTACTGGTTTTCGCTCGCCTCGGAGCAAACCACGAAGTACCAACTACTAACTACCAGCTACCCATCTGACCGCTGACTTCCCTGCACCGCCCGTAACCCCTTCGGCATCTAATCAATTGACTTCCAACCGCTTACCACCTAGATTGGAAGTGGTTCTTTGCACGGCTGCTCCCGCTTTGGCGGGTTCCTCACTATGGGGGCGTCACGGCTTCGACGGGGATGCTTGCGGCCAAGAGGCATGCCGGGGTGCACACACCCGTAATCGCGTGCAAAACTAGAAATGCCACTCCACAAATGGCATACGCTGCTTA
>DATEGI010000172.1:0-4342 GCA_035280205.1 Terriglobales bacterium
GCGAACGCATCGAGCATTACGAGACCAGGCGGCAGGCAAAGAATGGGACAGTGCTGAGCGTTTCCCTAACCATTTCACCGGTTCGCGATGAAAAGGGAAACATCATCGGCGCTTCCGCCATCGCGCGCGACATCACCGAGCGCAAGCGCTCGGAGCAGGAATTACGGCAAAGCCGCCAGGCTTTGCAGGAAAGCGAGTTGCGCTTCCGTTCCCTGGTGCAGAATTCTTCCGACATCATCACCATCTTGCGGGCGGATGGCACCATCCGATACCAGAGCCCTTCCATTGAGCGCATCCTGGGTTATAACCCCGAAGAGCTGCTGGGAAAAAGCGCTTTCGATCTCCTACACCCCGATGACCGGCCCCGGGGGATAGCGCTTTTTCAGGAGCGGCTGGGGGTTCCAGGCTCCATTGCGCCAATTGAAGTGCGCTTCCGGCATAACGACGGCTCGTGGCGCACGCTGGAAGCCACCGGCAACAATCTGCTGCACGAGCCGGGAGTGGCCGGTATTGTTGTTAACTCACGCGATATCACGGAGCGAAAGCGCACCGAAGATGTGTTGCATGCCACCGAGAAACTGGCCACCACCGGGCGGCTGGCTGCGGCCATTGCTCACGAAATCAACAATCCTCTGGAAGGCGTGACCAACCTTCTTTATCTGCTGGAAAACCACCCTTCGCTCGACGCCAGCGCCCGCCGCTATGCCCGCATGGCACAGGAAGAGGTGGCGCGCGTGGCCCGCATCGCCCGCCAGACCCTAGCCTTTTACCGCGAGCCTACGGTGCCGGTTCAGGTGGATGTGGCTGAGCTTTTGAGCGGATTGTTGGAACTGTACGCGCACAAATTGCAAACGCGCAAAGTGAAGCTGGAGAAAAGGCTGGAAGACACCGCTCCCATCACGGCCTCACCGGGAGAAGTAAGGCAGGTGCTCTCTAACCTGGTGGGCAATGCACTCGACGCCGTCCCAGAAGGCGGCGCCATCACAGTTCATGTGTACCATTCCCGCGACTGGCGCCATCCCTGGCAGGAGGGAGTGCGCATCAGCGTGGCCGATACCGGGCACGGCATCCGCCACGAACATCTGGCGAGCATTTTTGATCCCTTCTTCACCACCAAAGGCGAGAAGGGGACCGGGCTGGGGCTCTGGGTGAGCCATGGGATCGTGCAGAAGTACGGAGGCACCATCCACGTGCACAGCAGCGTGCGCCCTCACCACAGCGGCACCTGCTTTTCCGTTTTCTTCCCCCAAACGACGATTGTGGAAAGTCTGCGCAAGCCGGTGCGCCGGGCCAAGTCGCGGGTCTAGTGATTTCTATAACTGAAGGATTGGATGATTTAGTCCATTAAGTCGCTCCCTGACTTCGGGTCCTATCGCCCCAATTACCCTCGTACATACACCGCGGGCACATTTACCCTCCGCTATCCCAACAGTAACCTACCTACTCCGGCGCGAACTCCCCAGGCCTGAGTTCCCCAATTGGAGCAGGACATAAATGGCAGAGGCGTTCGACCAACTATTACTGCCGGAACGCAAAATTAACTGGCGCACGCTGGCGGCCAGCTTCCTGGGCCAAGTGGTGCTGCTATTCCTGCTGGTGGAGGCCGGACTGATTAATCCGCAGCGGCTGGTAATTGCCACGCAGCACTTGACGTACACGCCGCTAGTGGAAAAGACACGGGAACCGGAGCGGTTTCGGCCGAAGCTCAAGGCGCATCTGCTTCCGGCACCGCCCGTAAACGCGCGCCTGATAGTGCCACGCGACGCGCAGATTCACAGCCCTAAAGCGGCGGTGATGGCGCCGCCCAAGGTGGTCTTCGCCGCGCCCAAGCTGGCCCCGGCGCTGGTACGGCCCGGAGGAGCGATGCCGGCAATTGTGCACACGGGAAGTTTTGCGGGTAGTTCGGCGACGCCGACCATCGTTCGTCCGGTGGAGAAAGTGCAAACCGGCGGATTTGGCGATCCGAACGGCGTTCCGGCGCAGGGCAAAGGGCAGGGGCAGTTGGTGATGGCCCGGATGGGTGGATTCGATATGCCGGTGGGAGCGGGCAGCGGCAACGGCACGGGCGGAATGCGAGGGGCGCGCGGAACCGTAGCCAGCGCCGGTTTTGGCGGCGGCATTGCCACACCTGGCAACGGAGATGGCCGCAGCAGCGGTCGAGGTAACGTACGTGCGGGCGGATTTGGCGATGCGAGCACGGGGAACGCGGCTCCGCAGCAGCGCGCGGTGGTGAGCGCTCCAGCCACCACTCCAGTGGAGATTCTTTCTAAGCCCAAGCCGGTTTACACCGAAGAGGCGAAGCGGCTGGGGTTGCAAGGAGAGGTTCTGGTGCAGGTGCTGTTCGGGGCCAATGGCCAGGCACAGGTAGTGCGGGTAGTGCGGGGTTTGGGACACGGGTTGGATGAAGCGGCGGTGAATGCAGCTAACAAAATTCGTTACAAGCCGGCGCAGCAGAACGGGAAGCCGGTTGATTCCACAGCCGTGGTCCATGTGGTCTTCGAGCTGGCGTACTGAAAGAGGATAGACATCATGCGAATCGCAAAATGGATCATGGCGGCTGCGCTGGCATTTGGCTGCGCAGCTCTTGCACAGGAACAACCTCAGGCGCCCGCGCCCCCCGCAGCGCCGGTGACGATGGACCAGGTGGTAGACCGGTTTGTCGCCAGCGAACAAAACCTGGTGAAGAACCTGGACAACTACAGCCCGGTGGTAGAGACCTACTTCCAGGCCATGAAGCCAGACCCGGAGCTGGGCATGACGCCGGCCGGGGACAAGTACTTCCTGGGGCGCCTGGACCTGATGCACGCCAGCGAAGCCAGCTACCTGGGCACTTCATCGCGCCTGAAGCGCTTTCTGGGAACGCTGACTGAAACTTACTCCTTGCGGCTGAATCCGGCGGGATTTGCCTGGATGATTTATGCCGACCGCGATGAGTTCGACCGCGAACACTACAACTTCCGCTATGTGCGGCGAGAATTTTTGGGCGATCTCCGCTGCCTGGTTTTTGACGTCCAACCCAAGCCGAAGACCGGGGATGGCCGATTTATCGGGCGTATCTGGGTGGAAGACCAGGGATATAACGTTGTCCGCCTCAACGGCACTTACTCCACCAAGGGAAACGGCAAGTACTACTTCCACTTCGACAGCTGGCGTTTGAATCTGCAGCCGGGACTGTGGCTGCCCTCCTATGTGTACAGCGAAGAAAGTGACATGCATTACGGGATCGGGCGCGCCACCAGCTTCAAGGCGCAGACTCGGCTTTGGGGCTACAACCTTAAGCATGCATCGCACGAATCGGAGCTTACGCAGCTGACCGTAGATTCGCCGGATGTGCACGATCAGAGCGCGGCGGCGCAGGACGCAACACCGGTGCAGAGCCAGCGACTATGGGAACAGCAAGCGGAAAATAACGTCGTAGAACGGCTGCAGCAGGCGGGACTGCTGGCGCCGCGCGGTGAGGTGGACACGGTATTGGAAACGGTGGTCAACAACCTGGTGGTCACCAACAATATCAATCTGCCCTGGCCGGTACACTGCCGGGTGATGCTTACGGAACCGCTGGAAACCTTTCATGTGGGACACACTCTCGTGATCAGCCGCGGTCTGCTGGACGTGTTGCCGGATGAGGCCAGCCTGGCCACGGTCCTCAGCCACGAACTGGGACACATTGTTCTGGGGCACCAGACGGATACCAAGTTCGCCTTCGTTGACCGCATGCTGTTCTCAGATCAGTACACTTATCAGCAGCTGGGTTTTGCTCACAACGTGAACGATGAGGCGTCGGCCGACAAGAAGGCAATGGAGTTGCTGCAGAATTCTCCCTACAAAGCCAAGCTGGCCAGCGCCGGCCTGTTCCTGAAAGCCCTGCAGGACCGGTCGGCCGTGCTGCCGGCATTGCTGACGCCCCACTTGGGAAATCCGCTGGCGGCGCGGGACCGGGTCTTGCGCATGCCCGACCTGATGAGCTCGGCTCCGGCTCTGGAAATGAGCAAGCTGGACCAGGTGCCTGCTCTGCCCCTCGGCGGACGAATCAAGGTGGACCCGTGGAGCGACCAGGCGGAACTGGTGAAGTCGCCCTCGGTTCCGTTGGCCTCGGCCCGGGAGAAGATGATTTTTGAGGTTACGCCGGTGTTCCCGCATTTGGCTCGGGAAGCCGCGGTTGGGACGGCAGCCAACATCCCGCCTCAACCACCGACGCAGCCGGCAACGGGGGCTGCGGCCACTCCACCGCAACCAGGCGCCGGCCCACAGCAACCTGATAGCACTCCACAGCCTGCAGGTGTTAGTTCACAACCAGTGAGTGCCACTCCCCAGGCACCGACCACTAATCCACAACCATAAC
>DATEGI010000173.1:0-2369 GCA_035280205.1 Terriglobales bacterium
CAGTGTGTTTTGGAGTCCCAACCTTGACAACCGTCAACAATTATTGTAATTTCTGTACAGACTGAAATGACGGAAACCTCGAAACCGCTGCTTTCGCCCGCCGCCCAGAAGTTCATCCTGCATTGGGGAGAAATGGGCACGCGCTGGGGAGTGAACCGCACCGTGGCCCAGATCCATGCCCTGCTCTTTCTTTCGCCGCGTCCGCTTGAGGCGGAGGAAATCGCCAGCACGCTGTCCGTAGCCCGCTCCAACGTCAGCACCAGCCTGCGCGAGCTGCAGGGGTGGCGCATCGTGCGCAGCGTGTCGGTGCTGGGCGACCGCCGCCAGCATTTCGAATCCCTGAAGGACGTGTGGGAGATGTTCCACATCATCGTCGAAGAGCGCAAGCGGCGCGAGTTTGATCCCACCATTGCCGTGGTGCGCGAGTGCCTGGCGGAAGCCGGCAAGGACGGGAGAACAGACGAGGCTTACGCCCGGGAGAGGATGGCGGAGATGCTCGAGTTCATCAGCACCATGAGCGGCCTGTTCGAGGAATTTCGTGAGCTCTCGCCCAGCGCCATGAAGCGGCTGGCCAAGCTGCGGGGCGGCATCAGCAAGCTGCTGCATATGCGCTCGGAGGCGTAGCGAGGCTGGGGCGGCGGAATAGCCGCCCTTTTTTGGTGGCATATGATTTCTCTTATTTCAGAAATAACCGACAGAAAGGGACGGCGAGCCGCCGGATGGGTTTCTACGATGGCGAGTGCGATTTCTGCCGCTCCCTCGCGTGCCGCTTCCGCTCCACCCTGGAGAAGCGTGGCTTTGGCTTGGCACCTTTGCAAGATCCGCGGGTGGCGACACTTCTCGGTCTGGCGCCGAACCTTCTGCTGCAGGAAATGCGGGTTCTCACCGCCGAAGGCGAGGTCCTGGGTGGAGCGCAGGCAGTCACGTTCCTGGCGCGAAAAATCTGGTGGGCGTGGCCGGTTTATGCCGCCGCCAAGTTGCCCGGCATGCCGCCCTTGCTACGCGTGCTCTACAGGTGGGTGGCCGATCATCGTCATTGTTCCAATTGCACAGCCGGCCCTAGCGCTGAGAACACCGGTTCCAGCTGAAGGAGGTGGAAAGATGAGCGCTACGTCGGTGGTGAGCGCGCCCCAGACTTCCCGCAGAAGATGGACGAGAGCGGCTTGGCCTGCCTGGATACCTCTGAGCATTCTCCCAGTTGCCGCACTCCTGTTTCGTTCACGGATGGCGCCGTTGTGCTTCATGTGGGTCCTGGCCTTTTCCGTATTTTGGGGCTGCAAATGGCAAACCTGGTGGAAGGCCACCCTGAAGATGGATTCTGTTGGAACCGAGCGGAGTCTCGCCTACCTGTTTGCCTGGCTGGGAATGGATGCGGAAGCCTTCCTCGACCTGAAACGCCATGCCGAGCGTCCGCCCAGGAGCGAATGGCTGTGGGCCAGCGTGAAGACTGCACTCGGCGCTGTGCTGCTTTGGGTTGTGGTGCGCCATATCCCGGCGGAGTTCCTGGCCGGCTGGGTAGGAATGCTGGGCTTAATACTTGTTCTGCACTTTGGGATATTCGAGTTGTTGTCACTCGGCTGGCGCTCCATCGGCATAAACGCACAGCCCATCATGCATTCACCCATCCTGGCTACCTCCCTGAGCGATTTCTGGGGACGGCGGTGGAACCTGGGCTTCCGGCAGCTTAGTTACGACTTGATATTTCGTCCCGTGCGGTCCCGGACTGAAGCCGGGTTCGCCCTGCTGATGTCGTTTCTTGCCTCCGGTTTGATCCACGACCTGGTCATTTCCGTTCCGGCGCGGGGCGGCTACGGGCTGCCAACCGCCTACTTTCTTTTGCAGGGCTACGGCATTCTTCTTGAGCGCAGCGCGCTGGGCAAGCGGTTGGGGCTGGGCTCCGGCTTGCGCGGCTGGCTTTTCATGGCGCTTTGGGCCGGCGGTCCAGCCTGCATCCTTTTCCATCCCTGGTTCGTGGAACGCGTAATGGTGCCCTTCCTGGGGGCGATCGGTGCGCGATAACAATGGGAGGAAACAATCATGGCGAACTTATCAGCCTGGTATGTCGCATCGTTCGACGTCGAGAAGTTCTTCAGTCTCATCCTTTGGTTGGCGGGGGTGGGACACTTCTGCGTTCTGATTGCCAGCTTCCAGGTGCCGGCACGATTGCGTTGGAAGGAGGATCTGAGGCAACTCACGCCTTTCAATCGTAAGCTGATGTGGGTCTATGGAGGATTCACCGTGTTCACCATCGTCGCCTTTGGAACCCTGACCCTTGCCTTGCACTCCGAATTGCTGCGGGGCGACCGGGCAGCGCTGGCTCTGGCGCTGTTCATCGGCGTGTATTGGACGCTGCGCATCGTGGTGGAATT
>DATEGI010000174.1:0-34529 GCA_035280205.1 Terriglobales bacterium
CAATTTGGCGAGAGTAAGACCTTCGAACCCTTTGACCGCTGGGCGCAAGCAAGAGAGAGCCAGGACAAGTCGCTGCCGCAATTGTTGGATGAATTTGCCCGTTTGCGGGGAGTAAATCTGGGCGAGTTGCGGGCTATGAACCTGCGGCCCGAAGACTTTGAGCGCCGTGGACGGCATCCTGCTTTGGGCGTTGTCACTCTTTCGCAGTTGCTGGCGGCATGGGCGGCCCATGACCTGACTCACCTCCACCAGCTTTCAAGAATCATGGCGCATCAGTACCGTGAGGCGGTGGGACCGTGGAGCGCCTACTTAGGAGTGCTGCAGTGTGACGGGCACAGTTCTTAGTGGGCTTTTATGTGTGGATATGGATTCAGCGGATCTCTAGGCAGGCCTGCTCATGCGCTTTGCGCGTGGCGAAGCCGCAGGAGTTGCTCCAGGGTATTTAGCAGGCCGATAGGATGCTGGCCCTTGCCCAGCACGGCATCGGCAATGGTGCCTGCCTCCTCCGGCAGCCTCCACTGCACCGAGAACATAATGATGGGCACATCTGGCTTTATCAGGCGCATGGCCGTAGCCACCAGGCCGCCATCAAGATCGGGCAGAAAGTAGTCGAGCACTACCGCGTCTACCGGCCGACGGCTGAACAGCGCCAATCCTTCACGCGCGTTACCGGCCGTCAGGACCGAATAACCAACCCTCTCGAGCAGCATTTGGCGGATCATCAGCCCATGCTGCTCGTCGTCTACACAAAGGATAGTATTCCCCATACGTTCCGGACAGTCCTGTTGCAACCAGGTTCAGGCTGGTCGGGTGTGAAGGGCGCGCAAAGTAGCGACAGTCTATGACGAATCCCGAAACTTGCAAGTAAATTTCTCGTAAAGAAGTGCAATGTCAACTGCCGCGCGCAACCGGAGACCATTTTGGGTCAAACTGACCCACCCCCGAATTCCTTTGCCGCTGAATGTCGGTTAAGATGAATCAACCCTTGAAGTTGGCGATTATCCTAAGGATTTACTCATGACCGTCGGCAGCCACACCGGGTCGCCGCGCTTGGCCGTTGTGCCGCCCACGCCCGCTGCTTCGCCTCGAGCTTCGTCTCCCTGGTGGTTCCGGGCGGTGATGCCTTCCATCACGGACGTGATATTTCTGCTGCTGCTGCTGGCACTTGCCTACGGCGGTCTGCAACAGCGGCTCCTGGGCGATGCTGGCACCGGATGGCACATTCGCAACGGCCAGCAAATACTCGCCACGCACTCCATTCCGCACACGGACTCCTTCTCCTACACCATGCCCGGTCAACCTTGGTTCGCCTGGGAATGGCTGTACGACCTGGGAGCGGGCCTGCTCTGCAGCCGCATGGGGCTGAATGGTGTTGTGTTTCTCAGCGCTCTGCTGATCGCCGGCTTATTTGCCGGCTTGTTCCGCACGGCGGTGATACGTACCCGTTATCCTCTCCTGGCAGCTCTTCTGGTGGTTCTGGCCATTTTTGCTTCCAGCATTCATTTCCTCGCGCGGCCTCACCTGTTCACCTGGGCCTTTACCCTCATCTTCTGGGACATCCTGGAGACTGCCACAACGACCAGTGCCCCCAGGCGGCTGCACTGGCTTCCCGCGCTCATGCTGCTCTGGGTGAACATCCACGGCGGTTTTCTGGTGGGCCTGGCGCTGATTGGTCTGTATTTCCTGGGCTCCGTCTGGGAAACCATAACCGCGCATGCTCCCGATGAACAGATTAGGGCGAAAATCATGGCCCGCCGACTGGGGATGACCGGAGTCCTGGCGTTTATTGCCACCTTCATCAATCCTTACGGCTACAAGCTCTGGTTGCATATTTACGGCTACCTGGGTAGCCGCTTCTACATGAACAACATCCAGGAATTTCTCTCGCCCAATTTTCATGGCGCGGCAGAGAAATTCTTTGCCGCGCTGCTCTTGCTCAGCCTTCTCGGCCTGGCAGTAAACCGCTCCCGTTTGCGTGCTAACCATTTGCTGGTCATATTGTTCTGCGTTTATTTCGGTCTCTATGCCGCCAGGAATATTCCGATTGCTTCCATCCTGCTGGTGCTGACCGCCACGCCGCTATTAGCCGGGGCAGTGGAGCAGGGAAGCGTCGCGGAAGAGCTCGCGCCCCGAGCCCGTGATCTGTTCCGGCGCTGGAGGGATTTCGCCGCCCGCACCGCCGGCACTGAGCTGGGTCTGCGCGGCCATATTCTCCCGCTGGCTGCGGTGCTGATAACGTTTGCGGTTTGCCTGAACGGAGGCCGCTTGGGCGCGCGGACCAAAATTAGCGCCCACTTCGAGGGCAAGCGTTTTCCGGTGGAGGCCGCCAACTTCGTCGCTGCCCAGGGCATTCACTCTCAAGTTTTCAATCCTGATTATTGGGGTGGCTATCTTATTTACCGTCTGGGGCCGAACTACAAGGTTTTCATGGATGACCGCCACGACTTCTACGGCGAGCCCTTTGTCCACGACTACATTAAAGTCCAACACATCCAGCCCGGCTGGCAAGAAGTGTTGGAGAAAAACAACGTGAACTGGGTGCTGGTTCCTCCGGATTGGACGCTCGCCAACGCTCTCAAAGAGCTGCCGCAGTGGCATGTGCTTTACGACGACCACCACGCCATCCTCTTCGCCCGCGTCTCGCCTGCTTCTTAAGGCTTGTTCACCACAGAGACACAAAGGCACAGAGAAGACAGTTGATGATTTTCCATTAATGCCCAGTCAGTTGAAGCGGGTTACTCTCCAGAGGGCACCGACACAGGCAGCCAGGAGTACCAGGCACAAGGCCAGCAGCACGATCGCGGAAGTGCCGTCGAGCGCGATGGAGGGCCAATGGGCGCGCGCGCCGGTCCACACAAAGGCGCCGGTGGCGGCCGCGACCAGCAGCCAATCAAGCCAGGTGCGGCGCTGCTGCGGGGTGCTGGCTCGCCCTTCCATCCCCGAGCGCACAAATTCAATATCAATGCCGTAGCGGCGGTGCTCGCGCTCCGCCGCCTCCACCCACTTCAGGTATTCCGAATTGTCGGCCACGGAAAAGGAAATCGCCGCCAGCCCGAACGCCATCAGCAGCGAGCCCCAGATGGCCCCGGCCACCGCGCCGTGCTGCCAGCCGCGAAATTCGCCAAAGGCCACCGCTCCCCACAGCAGGCCCCAGAGCTGATTGGAGTTGGAGATGGGAATGCCGCGGCTGACGCCGACGTACTTAACCGCGTACTGCTGGAAGATATCGCCGATGACCCACACGAAGCCCGCAGCCAGCAGCCAGAAGAGCACGTCCTTGGCGCCGGCAACCTGGCGGTACAGGCTGCGAGGCCCGCCCATATAGGCGAGTGCCAGCGCGGTCATCATGCCCAGCTCGCCGATGGTGAAAAAAGAAACAAAAGACAGGGGATTCATGCCCGAGAGATAAGCCTTGCGGTAGGGGATGTACATGGTTCCCCAGAGCACACCCGCGCCCAGGGCGGCGGCGATGCCGCGAATGGCGACGTGGGAGGCGATCTGACTGGAGGAGGCGCGTGCCAGCAGCATGCCGCCCAGAAACATGACCAGGGCGCCGCCGCAAACAGCGCTCCAGCGCCGCCAGCCGGCACGGTGCAATTCACGGAAGAAGAGGACCCCCCATACAATGCCGATGAGGGCGTTTGCGTTCCATAAAGGAAACGCAACGCTCAGGCCCAGGTCGCGGATAGCAAATATGGTGAGCGTGTTGGCCACCGACCACAGGCAGCCGGCGATGATGGCCCAGATAACCAGGTGCGGGGCTTCTGCGATATCGGCGCGAATACCGGAGGTGCCGCGCACGATGGCGGGCAGGCTCCAGCGGCCCAGGAAAACGCCGGCGACCATGAGGAAGGAAATCAATACGGGGGAGATGCCGGTGGTGACCAGCTTGGTGGGAACTTCCGCAGCGCCCAGCCAGGCGCCGGCTGCAATGCCGCAGAGGACGCCCACGCGCTGCAGCGCGCGCACGCGTTCGGCTGTGGGCAGCGCCGCGCCGGCGGTGCCGGGGGCCGCCGCGGGTGAGGTTAGCTGACCCATCGCAGAAGCAGGAGGCCGCCGATGAGCACCAGGGTCGGCACCCAGAAATGCACATCTCCGCTTACGGAGGCCAGCCAGTTGATGGCCTGTGTTTCGGGTCGCTCAATCGCTTCTTCGTTATCCATGGGCAGGGCGGAAGTAATACTACATGAGTTGCGGCAGGGTGGGTAATCGGTTGTTAGGGTAAGATTCTGCTCGACCCATGAAAACAAACTTAGCCGTAGTCATCCTGATTCTGCTGTTCTGCCTGAAGTTGCCAACCACTGCTCAAACGCCATCTGTTCCAATCCGGCAGCAGGTGCGCGCTTACCGCGAAGCGCACGAGAAGCAGATTGTAAGCGAGTTCGTGAACCTGCTCTCGATTCCAAACCATGCCGGCGATACCGCCGATATTGAGCGCAACGCACAAGCGATTTCGGCAATGTTGCAGGAGCGCGGGGTGGAGGTGCGGCTGCTGCAGGTACCTGGAGTTTCGCCCGTGGTATTCGGAGAGTTGCGCACGCCAGGCGCAACGCGCACTATCGGCATTTATGCGCATTACGATGGCCAGCCGGTGGACCCGGCGCAGTGGCAGCACCCGGCCTTCAGTCCTGTGCTGCTGGACGGATCTGGGAAAGTTGTGGATTGGCAATCGCAAGAGCGTTTCGATACGCAAGCACGCCTCTACGCGCGTTCCACTAGCGACGACAAGGCGCCGATTGAAGCCACCATGGCGGCGCTGGATGCGCTGCGGGCAGCGCACCTCACGCCTTCAGTTAATCTGAAGTTTTTCTTCGAAGGGGAAGAGGAGGCAGGCTCGCCGCATTTGGCGGAAATTATCGCCAAAAACCCGGAAACACTGGCTGCCGATGCCTGGCTGCTATGCGATGGGCCCGTGCACCAGTCGGGACGGATGCAGGTGGATTTTGGCTCGCGCGGCGATATTGACATGGAGATGACGGTTTATGGGCCTGCGCGGCCACTGCACAGCGGCCATTATGGGAACTGGGCGCCGAATCCCATTGTGCTGCTCACCGACCTGCTGGACAGCATGCGCGAT
Source organism: Terriglobales bacterium (assembly GCA_035280205.1). Lineage (GTDB taxonomy): Bacteria > Acidobacteriota > Terriglobia > Terriglobales > Acidobacteriaceae > JAICWP01. The sequence continues at coordinate 5,078 of DATEGI010000174.1, forward strand.
GCCGACGCGCACATCCTGATTCCCGGCTTCTATGACGATGTGCGCCCGCTCACCGCCAGCGAGCGCCGCATGCTGGCGCAAACACCGGCGGCCGACGAGCAGCTCAAGCAGGAACTGGCGATCGCCCAGCCCGAAGGCGACGGAGCCAAGCTGGCGGAGCAGATCCTCAAGCCTGCCATTAACGTGCACGGCATCCAGGGCGGCCACGTGGGCGAGCAGGCGGCCAACGTGATCAGTACGGAAGCGCGCGCTTCCTTCGATATTCGCCTGGTACCCAACCAGACGCCGGGGCGAGTACGGCAGGAAATCGAACAGCACATCGAGCGCCAGGGATTCTTCATCGTCCACCAGACGCCGGACCTGGCCACCCGCCGCGCGCATGCGCGCGTAGTGAAGCTGGAATGGGGCTCAGGCTATCCCGCCTATCGCGCGCCCGTGGACAATCCCATGGTGCAGGCCGTGGTGCGTACCATTGAGGAGGCTACTGGCGGGCCTATCATCCAGGTGGTGAGCCTGGGCGGCAGCGTGCCCATGTATTTATTCGAAGGCAAGGAGCGCCGTCCGGTAATCGGCGTGCCCATCGCCAATGCCGACAACAACCAGCACGCCGCCAACGAAAACCTCAGGCTGCAGAATCTGTGGGACGGGATCGAGATTTTCGGGACGCTGTTCGTGCAGCTGGGAAGCAACCGAAATTGATAATCTAGCAATTTGTAACGGGTGGCTAGTGACGTTGCCTGCTGTGAGGTTTCAGAACCTTGTCCGTTAAACGGGCTATCTGGTTCTCTAAAGCAGCCAGCCATGCCGAGGAACGAAAGGCGTTAAGGCGATCTCACGCCGGTTGTTTCAGTGTTGAACATTTTTCTTCACAGCCAGACCTGCGGTTTCTGCTCCTTCGGCATCTGCTGCTGAAATACTTCCCATGCGCACCATCTGGTCAAGGACCGAATTGCGTCGGGCGAAGGCACGTTCCGCATGTCGTAGCGGTGAGTATTCACCGGGTGCACGGATAAGCCCAGCAAGGAGGGCCGCCTGCCCCAACGATAAATCCTTTGCATGTTTTCCGAAGTACCTCTCAGCTCCATCTTCGACACCATAAGTACTCGCGCCTAGATAAACACTGTTCAGGTACACAGTTACAAGTTCGCGGCGATCAAAATGCCGTGTAATAGCATTCGCGATTCGCAATTCCTTCACCTGACGCCTCAACGGCGACTCCCTGCCACACACCAGAGTTCGTGCAAGTTGCCAAGGGTACCGTCCGCCTCGACGAGTTTCATCGGAACTGACATCCGTGAAGTCCGAAAGGAGGGCACGGAACGGACTGCGCATGTCAACCTCCCCTTCGGCAGCGAGCACTGCACTAACGATATACGTCCCAAACTCGTCATAGGGGAGAACATGGGCCACCACTTCCGAGTTGTCGCAGGCGCGAACACGGGCTTCAGACTCTGTAGAAGGATTGAACTGCTGTAGCGTCAAAATTGAAGGAAGGTCACCAGTGTAGAAATAAAGCAGGTATGCGACAGCCCCCGCAAACACAAACACGACTAGCACCAGGCCGATACAAACCTTGCACACGCGCTTCACGGGTTTCAATCTACACCCCTACAAGCGCGAATTCACGATTACTGTGGTCAACGGGCGTTCCGGCGGTTTACATCGCAATCCCGCCAGCCGAAGTTTCGACGAGAATGTACCTACCTCTTGGCGGTCATGACACACTTCAGCTCTGGCGTCTGTGCCCGGCATCACAACCCGCTTGGTCGCGTCATTGACAATTCCCTTTATCGGTTGCTGCAATGAGGCGAAAAATGTACGCTGAAACTGAGCGGGTTTCATGAGGTTGCTGAGGCATAAATGGTTGCTCGGGCTGGCTTTGCTGGTGGCCATTGCTCTGATTGTCGGCTTTACTTACAACCGCGGCCCGCAGTCGCAATACTTCAGCGCCAAAGCGCAGCGCGGCACTATCAACGACGTGGTGCAGGCCACAGGCACCATCAACGCGGTCATCACGGTGCAGGTGGGCTCGCAGGTTTCCGGCACCATCTCCAAGCTGTTCGTAGATTTCAACTCGCATGTGCGCCAGGGACAGGTGGTGGCGCAGATCGAGCCTTCGCTCTTTGAAGGCGCCCTGCTGCAGGCCAAGGCTGACCTGCAGAACTCACGCGCCAACCTCTCGGCCGCGCAGGCAGAGTTGGAGAAAGCAAAAGCCACATCGGTACAGACCAAGGCGGACTACCAGCGCACGGTGGGACTCTCCAAAGAAGGGGTGATGAGCCCACAGCAGCTGGACCTGGCCCGGGCCAATGCCGATACGGCTGCCGCCGGGGTGACCGCCGCCGAAGCCACGGTGAAGCAGGCTGCCGCCCAGGTGAACCTTAAAGCCGCGGCGGTGGATGTGGCGCAAACCAACCTGAACCACACCATCATCCACGCGCCTATCAACGGAATCGTAGTGGCGCGAAACGTGGACGTGGGGCAAACGGTGGCAGCGTCACTGCAGGCGCCTACCTTGTTCAACATCGCCCAGGACCTGACCAAAATGCAGGTGGATACGCAGACGGACGAGTCGGATGTGGGCAACATCAAGGTGGGTCAGGAGGCGAGCTTCACGGTTGACGCCTATCCCAACCAGACCTTTCGCGGACGCGTAGTGCAGATTCGCCTGAATCCCACGGTGGTGCAGAACGTAGTCACGTACGACACGGTTATTGCGTTTGCTAATCCGGAGATGAAACTGTTTCCCGGTATGACCGCGTACGTGACCATCCCGGTGGCCACAGCGGAAGACGTGCTGGAAGTGCCGAACACGGCGCTGCGCTTCAAGCCGGCGATGAGCGCGGAGCAGATTCGCCAGGCCTATGCGCAGTATGGCATCGCCGAACCGCATGCTGGCCCTTCGCGCGGGACGGGAAATGGCGAGACGCAGAAGCCCCAAGGAGTGGGTCTGCAGGCGCCGCGCACGCCGCGCCGCGACGTGGCCATAATCTGGAAGCTGCGCCTGGACCGCAGCATTGAGCCGGTGATGATTCGCACTGGCATTACCGACCACACACAGACCGCGGTGGCGGAGGTGCTCAAAGGCGGGTTGCAGCCAGGTGACGATTTGGCCATCGGGCAGGAAGCCGGGGCTCGCGGGCCGAGCGGCCCGGGCATGATGCGGCGGTAACACTTTGTCCACCGCCACCCAAGCCGAATCGCAAACTGACGCCTCGCGCGCCGTGCCCGAATTGATTCGCGTAGAGGATGTGCACAAGTATTACGAGCTGGGCGAAACCCGCGTTCATGCACTGCGCGGGGTGAGTGTGGCCATCAGCCGAGGCGAGTTTGTGGCCATCATGGGCGCCAGCGGAAGCGGAAAATCCACCTTCATGAACCTGCTGGGCTGCCTGGACCGGCCATCGAGCGGCCGCTATTTACTGGAGGGTACCGACGTTTCGCAACTCGATAAGAAGGCTCTGGCCGCCATACGCAATCGCCAACTGGGTTTTGTGTTTCAGGGATTCAACCTGCTTTCACGTACGACCGCTCTGGAAAATGTGGAACTGCCTACGCTCTACGCCCAGCTCAATAAAGAGGAGCGGCTGCAGCGGGCGCGAGAGGCGCTGCGCACGGTCGGCCTGGAAGACCGTATGGACCACTTTCCTTCCCAGCTTTCGGGCGGGCAGCAGCAGCGCGTGGCCATCGCCCGTGCCCTGGTGAACCGGCCTTCCATTCTGCTGGCGGACGAACCGACTGGCAATCTGGACAGCCGGACTTCGGTGGAAATCATGGATGTGTTTCAGGAATTGAACGACCATGGGCTGACCATTGTGCTGGTCACCCACGAGCCGGACATCTCGCGCTTTGCCAAGCGCACACTGCTTTTCCGCGACGGCAAAATCCGCCGCGATGAAGGGGTGGCGGAGCGCCCACGAGCCGCCGAAGTGCTGAAGGCGATGCCCAAGGTCGAGGATTGAAGTCGCCATGGATCTGCTCTCCATTTTGCGCATAGCCTGGAGGGCGCTGGCGCGCAACAAACTGCGCTCCGGACTGACCATGCTGGGCGTAATTATCGGAGTGGGCGCGGTCATCGCCATGGTGGGAGTAGGGCAGGGAGCCAGCCAGGCGGTGCAGGAGCAGATTGCAGCCATGGGCTCCAACGTAGTGTTCGTGGCCAGCGGGACGGTGAACCGCGGCGGGCTGCGTCTGGGCTGGGGACAGACCAAGAGCTTGCTCTACGACGACATGCGCGCCATTGTGCGCGAGTGTCCGGCGGTGCGTTCGGCAGCGCCCGGCGCCATGACCACGGCGCAGATTGTTTTCGGCAACGATAACTGGTTCACCAACGTGCAGGGCACCGAGCCCCAGTACTTCGAAATTCGTGATTGGACATTCGCGGAAGGCGCGCCCTTTACCCAGGTCGACGTGGACGCCGCCGCCAACCTGGCGATAATCGGCAATACCGTCCGGCAGAACCTCTTTGGCGCCACCGAGCCGGTGGGGCAGGTCATCCGCATAAAAGATCTGCCGTTTCGCGTGGTGGGTGTGCTCAACGCCAAGGGAGAGTCGGCGCACATGGGTCAGGACCAGGACGACGTCATCTTTGTGCCCATTACGACGCTACAGAAAAAATTGACGGGCGATACCTGGCTGCGGTTCATTGTGGTTTCGGCGGTGAGCCGGCAAGCCAGCTACGTCGCCCAACAGGAAATCACCGCGCTTCTGCGCGACCGGCATCGCATCCGGCCGGGGCAGGATGACGACTTCATGGTGCGCAACCTGGCGGACATCGCGCAGCTAGCCGACCAGTCCTCGCGAGTGATGACCCTGCTGCTGGCTTCCATTGCCAGTGTGTCGCTGATCGTGGGCGGCATCGGGATTATGAACATTATGCTGGTCTCGGTGACGGAGCGCACGCGCGAAATCGGCATCCGCATGGCCGTGGGCGCCACCGAGGAAGACGTGCAGCGCCAGTTCCTAATTGAAGCCGTGGTGCTCAGCCTGATGGGAGGCGCTGCCGGCATTTTGTTCGGCGTGGGCGCCTCGCTTCTGATAACCCGGCTGCTGGGATGGGCGGTGCTGATTTCGCCCATGGCCATCGCCGTGGCGGCGTTGTTCTCCGCGGCCGTGGGCATCTTTTTTGGTTTCTATCCCGCGCGCAAGGCGGCCCGGCTCGATCCCATCGAGGCGCTGCGCTTCGAGTAAGCTTTGGCGGGGGTGCCTTCCTGGGTTATTGCTGGCTGCTTGTGTCTGTCTCGCCCCCCGGCGCCATCTCCTTCGCCATCTGGTCCTGGTGTTTGACGGCGGAAAGCAGGCTCTCGATGTACTGCTTGACGCTGGGGTTATGGGTGCTCATGGCCGTATCTTCGTAGCTTCCGTACTGCCGGTCCAGATCAGCCGCCATGCGAGCCAGAAACATGCGGTCCAGCTGGGGTCCGGAATGTTTCTCCAATTGCTCCTTGGCCTTACGGTCGCGGCGGCTTAAGTGCAGGGGAAGGGCAAAATGAACGCGGTGAGCCACCGACAAAAGCTCCTGCTGGGCGCGGCTGCGTTCGGCTACCAGGCTACGGGCAAAATTCTTGGCGGCAGCGCTGAATCCCTTCTGCTCAGCCAGTTGGCCCAGTTCGATGGCGGCCTGATTCTCTTCGGCTGCGTCGCGCAAAAAGCTCTTGTCCGAGCGGCTCAGACTGGCGTTCTGTCGCCGAGCGCTGGGCCCACCGGTCTGGGCCGCGAGAAATTGTGTATTGCCGGGCATGAGGAGTAAGCCGGAGATCAGGAGGGACGGCATACAACACCGAAGCCATTCTGCACAGCAGCTGGGAAGAGGGCGCATGATTAGTTGAATTATCACAAGCGGCGCCCGGTTGCCAAGGCGACCGGCAAATTCTGTTGCTTTCTAATGAACCGGGGGCAGGGAGATGATAGCCGATCCGGCTCACATCCAGCTACAATGCCGAGCAGCAGCAGGAGGAACATTGGCAAACCTGTCGGCAAACGAATACTTTGCCCTGGCTGAGTTTCGCCATCAGCTCGAACGCTTTCTGCAGCGCCGGCGCCGAGCCGCCCGCCAGGCCGGACTGCAGCCAAAACAATATCAGCTCATGCTGGCGGTGAAGGGCATGCCGAAGGGACAACGGCCCACCGTGGGCGAAGTTGCCGAGCGGCTGCAGATCCAGAACCACAGTGTAGTAGAACTGGTGGACCGCCTGGAAAAGCGCCACTACATCGAACGCCAGCGCGACGACCATGATCGCCGCGTGGTGCATTTGAACCTTACCCCGGCAGGCGAGGCGGTGCTGCGCAAACTGGTTACCCACAGCTTAACGGAACTAAGAACCGAAGCTCCCGCTTTGCTGCGTTCGCTGACTGGGGTCCTGCGCAAAAAATGATTTGCGGCTGCGGGTCAGCGCATTGAGAGCGCCTTGTCTGCGGCCGCTTTCTCCAGTTCCAGCCGCTTCTTCTTGTCCAGGTAGAAGAGCAGGAACAGAACGCCACCCAGGATCAGCAGGGTAATTGCTCCTGATATCTGGAGCACCCTGCCCATAATGGCGGTGTAGCGCCCGGAATTGGGGTCGTATTTGCAGCAATACAACAGCACCTCGTCGGCGAAAGTGCCGATTTTCTCCTGCGAGGATTGCACCAATGCGAGGCGCAGGTCCTGGGCTGGATAATCAATGCCGTAGAAATACTGGGCCACCTTGCCGCTGGGGGTAAGAACCACGATGCCGGTCGCGTGCGCATACTGCTGCGCCTGTGCATCCCAGGCGTAGTGAAAGCCAACCGCCTGCGTCAGCGCGGTAATCTCGGGCTGCTGGCCGGTCAGAAAATGCCAGCCTTCTGCAGCCTGGGGCTGGCCGTAGCTGGCGATGTAGGTCTGCTTGCTGGCCGCGGCCAGCGCGGGGGTCTCCTCAGGATTGAAACTCACGGTCAGCACGTTGAATTGCTGGCCGATGCGGAAGGGAAGCTGGCGGAAAGCATGAGTGGCTCCGGCCAGCACCTGGCTGCACAGCATGGGACAGCGATAGTAAGCCAAAATCAGCACCACGGGCTTGCGCCCAAAATAGTCACCCAGGCGCACCGGCTTCCCGCTCTCATCGCGAAAAGCCAAACTAAGCGGAACCTGACTATCCAATTTCTGTTCGTAGCGGACGTTCTTGAGGATGGGAGGAAGTTGGCCGGAAGTCGTCCCTGCCGGGGCCGCATCAGCCATTCCTTGCGCTGTGGCCGGGATGACAGACTCAACCAGCGCTGCGCACATGAGTAAGCAAAGATAAAGGGAAAATCGAGATAACCACCTGGGGATCACCATCACTCCTGGGCCGTGCTGACGGCAGACCAGATAGTATAGACCCGTCGCTGAGGGGCACGGGGAAGAGCAGGTTGGGCAAAAAAAAGAACCCGGAACACAAGCCCCGGGTTCTTCGCCCTGCCCCCTGAAATTCAGTTGCCGCTTGCGGAGGCCAGCACACCGTAGACCACCGCGACCTGAGGACTCACACCCGCCTTGGCCAGCTGCCGCTCACGAGGATGAACTGACAGCGCGCGGACGCAGGAGTCGGCGCTCGTCCAGATTTCGGCCAGGAAATATTCGTCGGCATAGCGGTGGAATACGAGTTTTGGAGTGTTGATCTTGTCCCGCCAGTCGGTGGTGTTCGGCGTCATCAGCTCAACGCCTCGCCGGCCGTTTGACAGCAGCATCACTTGCCCGAGACCGGATGGGGCGATGTTGTACTCACCCGCGGGAAGCACCCCATATCCGGCGCTGAAGCTGAAGGGTACATCGGCCTTGATCAGGGCCTGGGCATGGCTGGGTGTGGCGGCCAGGGTCACGAAAGCAACGCATGCCACCAAAGCGATAATCGCGTAGTTTTTCATTGTCGTTCTCCTCTCCGGATACCTTTAATTGGCCGCCTCGCGACCGCCCATGCAGAGTGCATTCCAAGGACCACCGGGTCGGAACCCCTAAATCAATTTTCGGCAAGCGTGAGAACCACTTTGCTATCAACGAGATTTGATCTGCGCATGCGAACAGGAGAGCGTGCTCGCCGGCGTTTCTCACTCGCACTAATCTATCCGGTCGGATAGTTCGTCTATCCGACCAGATAGCAGGGAAAACCCGGATTCCGGCAGGCCGGAATGGAAGCACAACGTCGGTGCGCCGCGCCATTCTCGAGCTATGCTAGGAATAATAGAAGGGGAGGGAATATGTCCCCGGCCCTGATCGCGATCGCCGGCCCCCTGAATGGAACCACCGTTGAATTAGACGCGCCTGAGCTAAGTATTGGGCGCGAAGCCGGCAACCAGGTTTGCGTGCAAAGCGCCTGGGTGTCGCGCCGCCACTGCGCGCTTCGCCGGGAGGGCAGCAGCGTGGTGGTACAGGACCTGGAGAGCCGTAACGGCACCTTCGTCAATGGAATTCCGGTGAGCCGGCAGGAACTGAAGCACGGCGACTTGTTAACGGTGGGTGATTGTTCTTTTCGTTTTGTGTGCCAGGCTGAGGCGCCGGCTACGCAATCGGCGGCGGTGGAATTGGAGGAAACCACTACGGTGTTGCTGGCCCCGTTTTGGCTGCCACCGGCTGAGGCTTCCTACGAGCAGGCCAAAGTTGCGCCGGCAGCGGAGGCCAATGCGCGAACGGTGCGCGATTTGAGCGCGCTGCTCACCATGGCCGGCAAGACCGCTTCGGTTGAAGACTCCGAATCGCTGTATTGGCAGCTGCTAGGCATGATTTTTGAAGTCATTCCCGCGGAACGCGGCGCGATCCTGCTGACCGGGAGCAACGCGGAAGAACTCTCGCCCGCCTTTGCCTGGGACCGCGCCTCGGGCCCGGATCGGCCGGTGCGAGTGAGCCGCACGGTGGTGCGGCAAGTGCTGGAGCGAAGGTCGGCGGTGATGGTTAACGATGTGGCCGAGAACGTCGAATTGCAAGACGCCCAGAGTCTGCGGGTGGAGGGCGTGCGCTCGCTGCTTTGCGCGCCATTGCTGGCCGGCGAGCGCGTCCTAGGCGCCATTTATCTGGACTGTAGCCGAGGCGGGGCTTGTTTTGATGAGCAGCACTTGCAGATGCTGACCGCGGTTGCCGGCCTGGCGGCGCTGGCTTCGCAGCGGGTGTGGCGTTTGGAATCGCTCAAAAATGAGAACCAGCGCCTGCGGGCCGACCTGAAGCTGGACCACAGCCTGGTGGGGGAAAGCGCCGCCCTGCGCCGGGCATTGGAGCGCATCGCCAAAATTGCCCCTTCCGACTCCACCGTGCTTTTGTGCGGCGAAAGCGGAACGGGCAAGGAACTGGCGGCGCGGGCGCTGCACGTCTCCAGCCCGCGAGCCCAGAATCCGTTTGTGGCCATCAATTGCGCCGCCATCCCCGAGACTTTGCTGGAAAGCGAGTTGTTCGGCTACGAGAAGGGCGCATTCACCGGCGCCGCAGGGCAGAAGAAGGGCCAATTTGAGGTGGCTAATGGCGGTTCCATCTTCCTCGACGAAATTGGGGAACTGGCGCCGGCGCTGCAGGCCAAGCTGCTGCGCGTGCTGCAGCAGCGCGAGTTCGTGCGCCTGGGCGGAACTCAGCCCATCAAGGTGGATGTTCGCCTGATCGCTGCCACCAACCAGGATCTGCGCGCGGCCGCGGACGAGGGCCGCTTCCGCAAAGACCTGTTCTTCCGCTTGAACGTGGTGGCCATCACCATGCCGTCCTTGCGCGAACGTGGGCAGGACATTCCCTTGCTGGCGAATTATTTTCTTTCCCGTCACAGCCAGCGCTGCAAGCGGCGGGTGAGAGGAATCTCGCCGCAGGCCATGGATTGCCTGCGGCGGTATGATTGGCCGGGCAATGTGCGGGAATTGGAAAATGCTATTGAGCACGCCGTGCTGCTGGGCGTGGATGACGTGATTATGCCGGAGGACTTGCCGGAAGTGATTGCCGAAGGCCAGGCCGGCGATTCGGGGCAGGGGAGCGGCTATCAGGCTGCCATCAGCGAACTTAAGAAGAAGCTTATTGTGCAAGCCTTCCAGCAGGCTGGAGGGAGTTACACCGAAGCCGCACGACAGCTGGGAGTGCATCCCAACTACCTCCACCGGTTGATCCGCAACCTCAATTTGAAGGCTGCTCTGCGCGCCGCGGGGGAGAGGTCTGCTGACTAACAGCTTGGGAGTTTCTCGCTTGCTTCGGGTAGTGCTTACGTTCGGAGAGAACGGAACTGTTGAACGAGCATGGCCGAGAGAGGGGGATTCGATAAAGACTATTTGGACTCAACAGCTTACGGACTAAGATACTTGTTTTCAGTGTCACATTAGACACACAAGACACGTCGTCTATGCCGTCCGGTATCTGTGGTATCTATGCGAGTTTGGTTTCTCCGCCACGGGTATAGATACCACAAAAAGATACCAGCCAGTGGAGCGGCAAGGGGATAGATGTTGCCCTTGCTGAATCCAGCTACTCCGGTGTACTCTCACGCGGCATAGTGTGGGAGTACTTGGCTCGTGACCCGCATTCTCTCCGTTTCCAAAGACAAATCGCTTCTCGAATCCCGCGAGATGCTCCTCCGCGAATGTGGGTATGACGTTACGTCGGCATATGGCGCGTGCGAAGGTATCGAGCACTGCACGACGAAGTTTGACCTGCTGATCATCGGCCATTCAATGCCCAACGAGGAGAAACGGGCACTAGTGACGGCCTTTCGTGCCCACAACTCCGCGCCCGTACTGGCTTTACACCGTGAGAATGAGGAAATGTTAGAAGGTGCCGATTTCGAGATCCCGCCCGAGCCGCAGGTCGTGATCAGCGCAGTTGCCAGCCTGATCGCCAACCGGAGCACCAGCGCGTCTTAAGCTGAAGTTGCTCGGCATCACATCAATTCGGTGCGCAAGTCCCGTCAGAGTTCGTCTCTCTCTCTCTGTCTCATTGTTGATCCGGCTTATCACGGCATACAGAATGTACCCGCTGAGGGTGCGGCGTTCATTTTTAGCGGCCTCACGGATGGTTTTTGCCTCTTCGCCGCTGCAGCGTACGAGTAGCGAGGATCGATTATTTCGGTCTTGCATTTCGCAACCACCTTTGTTGTGTGTGGGATGCCGAGGTTAGATGGCGGTTGCCGCGCTGGGCGGAATTAATTTACCCGTTCCTCCCAGCAGCCGCCGATGCCGCCTGCGCACCAGCCGCCTCAAGCTGGTTTCGGCTTCGATGGAAGGAGTCGAAGTCCCACGCACTGTTGATGTTGATCACCTGATTCACTCCGCGATACGTATTGTGAGTGCTCGACATCGTGGGCACGATTCTGCCGGTGTTATCAATGTGTGGCGGAGAGAGAGGGATTCGAACCCCCGATACGGTTCCCCGTATACACGCTTTCGAGGCGTGCGGTTTCAACCACTCACCCATCTCTCCGCGTCACGGCTCCCTGGAATGGCTGCAGGGGCCTCTCCCGAGTTGTGATCGCAAGCCTTTGGCGGCCTGCTCTGTCATTCTAAATGAGACGAGGTTAGCCGAAAATGTGAGTCGGTCCTACCGGTCGGAGAGTGGTCCCACCTGCGCTGTTGCAACTGAAATTCGAGCTACTTACTCTGGTTGGCGCGGAAGATCACATAAGCCCGAATGGCGGCGGCATCCTGCTTCGAAAGCTCTCGGGCGAATGAAACCATGCCCTGCGATTGCAGCATGCCGCCACGCACAATGTAAAACCACTGCTCGCTGGCCAGGGTGCTGGAGTAGCGCAGGTCGGGCACCAGGCCGCCGCTGACGGCCACATCGCCATGGCAATTGGAGCAGTACTTCTGAAACAGGTGTTCTCCTTTATGAACAGTGGCGGTGCTGGCGGTTGAAGGTGGTGGATTCAGCTTACGCGGCTCCACTTCGGGCAGTGGCGGCAGCTTCGCTTTCCCCTCCAGTTTGAACACCAGCATACGGCTGACGTTACGCACGCGGCCAGACTTGAACGAAACCTCGCCCGTAACCATGGGAAACACGCCGCCCCAGCCCGCCAGCACAGCGACGTACTGCTCGCCATTGACTTCATAAGTGATGGGCCCGGCCATGACTCCGGTTTGCGCCGGAAACGACCACAGCTTCTGCCCGTTATCGGCGCGATAGGCCTCGAAATTGCCTCCGGCGGTGCCTTCAAAAACCACGTTGCCGGCGGTGGAGAGCACGCCGCCGTTCCACGGGCCGGGCCGCTCCACTGCCCAGGCCGCTTTCCGGCGCACCGGGTCCCAAGCCAGCAGCTTGCCTTTCACGCTGGCGAGAATGGCCTGCTTGATTTTCGGATCCTGGGGCAGGCCGGCAGCCACCATATCGAGGCCGAAATTACCGGCCAGCTGGCTCATGGCAAAGTGGTCCGTCGATTTGTACTCGAAGCCGCTCTCGTTCACCGGAATGTAAACCAGGCCGGTGAGCGGGCTGTAGGACATGGGCTGCCAGCTGTGCGCGCCCAGCGGCCCGGGCACCACGGGCGACGGCTGATCGCCAGGATAGCGGGCATTTGCGGTTTCCACGGGGCGGCCGCTCTTCATCTCCACGCCGGTCGCCCAGTTGATGTAAGTGAAGGGCTGAGCGGAAATCAGCGAGCCGTTGGCGCGGTCCAGAACATAGAAGATGCCGTTTTTGGCCGCCTGCATGAGCACCTTGCGCGGTCGGCCGTTCACAGATATCTCCACCAGAATCATTTGCTGGCAGGCGTCGTAGTCCCACACGTCGCCGGGCGTTTCCTGGTAATGCCAGACGTAGCGGCCGGTCTCCGGCTTGAGCGCGACGATGGAAGCAAGAAAAAGATTGTCGCCTCCGCCCGGGCTGCGGATGCGCCGGTTCCAAGGCACGCCGTTGCCCACACCGATATAAAGCTGATCAAGTTCCGGATCGTAAACAATGGAATCCCAGACCGTGCCTCCGCCGCCATACTTCCACCACTGCCCGGTCCAGGTTTTGGCAGCTTGGGCCAGAATCGGCTGCTCGAAAGGCCTGGCCGGATCGCCCGGAACGGTGTAAAAGCGCCACACGAGCTTGCCCGTTTCGGCATCGTAGGCGGAGAGATATCCGCGGGCGTCCATTTCCGCGCCACCATTCCCGATGAGGACTTTGCCTTTCACCACGCGTGGCGCCCCAGTGATGGTGTAGCGGCGGGCGGGATCAATCGTCAGCTTCTGCCACACGGGTTTGCCGGTGGCGGCGTCGAGCGCGACCAGCCGGCCGTCGAGCGTGCCCACAAAAACTTTGCCCTGCCACACGGCCACGCCACGGTTCACCACGTCGCAGCAGGCGTTCACGGCCCACTGCGGCGGCACCTTGGGGTCGTAGGACCAGAGCAGCCCGCCGGTAGCGGCATCGAGCGCTACCACTTTGCTCCAGGCGGTGGTGAAGTACATGACGCCATCTACTACCAGAGGTGTTGCCTCCTGGCCGCGATGGGTGTCCATGTCGAAGTACCAGGCAAGGCCAACGCGCACCGCATTCTGATCATTGATCCGCTTGAGCGGGCTGAAGCGCTGCTCGTTGTAAGTGCGGCCGTGGGTGAGCCAGTTTTGAGGCTCCGCATCGGCGTTCAAGAGGCGTGAGGCATTGACCTGCGCGGCGCCCTTTGGTGTTTCAGGTTGCACAGGCTTGGCGGCCAGTGAGCATCCCACGCACACTAAAACCGCCAGCGCCGGCAGGCACCATCGTCCCCAGATTCGCAGATATGCTCTTTGCCGCGTCATAACGCTTTTGTGCTACCATCCCCGACTCGAAAGCGGAGGAGCAAATGTCGAGCGCAGCCATCAGCAGCAGCCTTATGAACGTTTATAAAGAGTACGGCCGGCCGGACGTGCACATCGGCGCCAGCGAGGAGGAATCGCCCTACGTTCCCTTTGTAGAGAATGTCTTCATTCGCCACCTGGCCTTCGATGTCCGGCACAACTCTTTCGCTAATATCCTGTGGGTAAAGAAGGGCGGCATCCTGGGCCGCCACCGCCATCGCGGCCCAGTATTTGCCTGCACCCTGGAAGGAAGCTGGCGTTACATGGAATACGACTGGGTGGCGCAGCCCGGCAGCTACGTGCAGGAGAGCCCGGGAGTGATTCATACGCTGGTATCCGATCACGGTATGAAGACCTTTTTCTGGCTGAACGGCTCACTCGAGTTTTACGACGACAAAGACAATCTGCTCGACACCCTGGACGTCTTCTGGATGATGGACCACTATCTGAGCTACTGCCGCGAGCACGGGCTCAAGATCAACCAGAAGCTGTTCGTCTAACGCTACACTGCGACGGCATGCCGGACCAGGATGGAGCGGACCGCGTTCACGATTTTCTCCTCACTTGGCAGCACGTATTTTTCCAGCGGCTCGCTGTAGGGAATCGAAGTATCGAGCGCGGTGACCATGCGCACCGGCGCTTTCAGGTATTCGAAGCCGCGCTCCGCAACTTCTCCGGCGATAATGGCGGCCGCGGAAGCGTGCCGCGGAGCCTGGTCAACCACCACCAGCCGTCCCGTTTTCTTCACCGATTTGAGGATGGTTTCCACGTCGAGCGGCGCCAGAGTGCGCGGATCAATTACTTCGGCGCTTATGCCATCCTGGGCCAGTCGCTCCGCGGCCGCTAAAGACAGCTTTACCATCCAGCCGGTGGCTACGATCGTTACATCGCCCCCCGTGCGTTTCACATCCGCAACGCCGAAAGGAACCACGTAGTCGCCATCAGGAACCTCGCCTTTGTCCAGAGTCAGCAGATAATGGTGGAGGTAAACCACCGGATTGTTATCGCGGATGGCGGCGGTCATCAGCCCCTTAGCGTCGGCGGCGGTGGAAGGAATGGCCACCTTCAGCCCCGGTATGCCCATCATGGTGTGATAAATGCAATTGGAGTGCTGGCCTGCCCAGCCCGCGGCAAAACCGTAGCCCGCCTTCAGCACTAGTGGCACGGTGACCTGGCCGCCTGACATGTAGCGCAGGCGCGGCGCCTCGTTGAGCACCTGGTTCATGGCCACCAGCATGAACTCGCTCATGTAAAGTTCCACCACCGGGCGCAAGCCGGCCAGCGCGGCGCCCACGGCCATGCCGATTTCCGCTGTTTCAGAAATAGGAGTGATGCGCACACGGCTCTTGCCGAACTTGCGCACCATGGGGTCGCGCTCGGTCATGCCCAGGTTCTGGCCGTAAAAAATGACATTGGAGTCGCGCTGCATTTCCTCCACAATGGCGGCCTGCATGGCTTCCGCGTACATCATTTCCCGTGGCATAGGTTTTCCTCAGGCGTACACGTAGTTGACCGCCTCTTCCGGGGCAGGGAAGGGGCTGGCCAGCGCAAACTGCACCGCATCTTCAATTTCCTTCTGGGCAGCCTCTTCGATTCGCGCTGCGTCCGACTCTGCGAGTACCCCTTCGCTGACCAGCCGCGAGCGGAAGCGCGGGACCGGATCGTTCGCTCTGGCTTTTTCATACTCGGTCCGGTTGCTGTAGACCTCAATCGCCTCGTGCTCGGGAAACTGCGTTGGCACCGGCGGCACGGTGATGGCGTTGCCATGGGCGCTCAGTCGGTAGAACTTTGACTCAATCAGTGTGGGGCCCTGGCCCGCACGCGCCCGGTCTGTCGCCTTCCGCGTGGCGTGATACATCGCTAGCGGATCGGTGCCGTCTACCGTCATGCCGGGAATGCTGAAGCCTTCGGCTTTTTTGGAAAGCGGATCACCTGCTACGAAATTGGCATCTTCCAGGCTGATGTGCGTGTAAGCCTGGTATTCGTTATTTTCCAGAATGTAAACGATAGGCAGCTTCCACACAGCCGCGATGTTAAGCGACTCGTAGAACGCTCCCTGCTTGCTGGCGCCGTCGCCAAAGAAGGAGAAGGCGACCTGCCCGGTCTGTTTTACCTGCGCCGCAAGCGCCAGGCCCGTTGCCTGCGCGATACCCTGGGCGATGATGCCCGAAGTTCCGGGAAAGTGGTGAGCCGGGTCAGCCAGGTGCATGGAGCCACCAAATCCCTTGCACAGGCCATCGCGGCGGCCATAGATCTCGGCCATGATTTTGCGCGTGGGCGTACCAAGCACGATGGGATACCCGTGGCAACGGTAGCTGGGCATGACGGGGTCGTTTTCCCCCCGAGCCGTCAGAGTGCCCACAATGCTCGCTTCTGCCCCATCGGCCAGGTGGGTGTGGCCGCGAATCACGCCAGGATTCTCGGCAAAGGTATTCTTTACTCGCTCCTCAAATTCGCGGATGCGCACCATCTGGTTGTACATCCAAACCAGGCGCTCGTTGGGCAAATCGGTATTCAGGGACATGCGCACAATCTCCATTCAGGAGGATCCGGCCGCGTCTTCACGCCGGCCGATATCGCATAACACTTCCCCAACGGGAACCTCGGCAGCTTCCGGGGAGACGATGCGCAGCAGCACGCCTTCGGCCGGCGAATCCAATTCGTAGCTCACTTTTTCAGTTTCCAGTTCCACCAGCGGCTCGCGCAATTTCACGAATTCTCCTTCGCGCTTAAGCCAGCGCACCACACTGACCTTGGTGGTGTTCATGCCGCCAGATTTGGGAACTCGTACCTGAGTAGCGATGCGGCTGCCTCCGTCGTGTCGCAGGGTTGAGCAGAGTCATGAAGCGTGGCAGTATTTATCCATTTGCGCCGCCTGTCAACCAGGCAGGCGCCGCGAACCGGGCTTGGATGGCGAACCCCAACGGCAGGAGCCATACCTGGCTGGCTTGGACAATCCCACAAATGCCACTACAATACCGACTCTGTTGAGCGTCTGTAGGGATCAAGGAGCAAGATGCCAGCCCAATATCGAGCCGACCACGTAGGCAGCTTTCTGCGTCCCGCCGAACTCCTGGAAGCGCGCCGTGACGCCGCGGGAGATCCCGAACGGCTGCGCGAGCTCGAGGACCGCCACATCGCGCGAGTCCTGAACAAGCAAAAAGAGCTGGGGTTTGAAATTTTTACCGATGGCGAGCTGCGGCGGCGCAACTTCATGAGCGACTTCACAGACGCGGTGGAGGGCTTCGACCTGGCAGACGCGGTGGCACGCTCGTGGGCGGGTCAGGCCAAGGCGCCGGTGAGCAGCGTGACCGGCATTGTCAGCTCCAAGCTGCGCGCGGTGCGCCCGCTGACCGGGCACGAGCTGGCGTTCCTGAAACAATACAGCCCCGGCGCCATCAAGATGACGCTGCCCAGCGCTACCCAGTTTCCGGCTATCTCGTTCAAGCGGGGCATCACCGATGCGGTTTACCCGAACCACTCCGCCCTGCTCTGGGACATCGTCGAAATCATGAAGACGGAACTGGCGCGGCTGGCGCGCGAAGGAGTGAACTATATCCAGATTGACGCGCCACGCTACAGCTACTTCATGGACCCCAAGTGGCGGGAGTGGATTCGCACCGAGATGAAAGTTGAGCCGGACGCGCTGCTCGACGAGTCCATTCGCGCCGACAACGCCTGCTTGGCAGCCGCGCGGAGACCGGGAGTGACGCTGGCCATGCACCTGTGCCGCGGCAACAATCGCAGCCACTGGTACGCCGAGGGCGGTTACGACTCCATCGCCGAGAGACTGTTCACCACCATGGTGGTGGATCGTTTTCTCCTGGAGTACGATGACCAGCGCTCAGGCACATTCGAGCCGTTGCGCTTTATACCCAAAGGAAGGGTGGTTGTATTGGGTCTGGTGAGCTCCAAGCGCCCGCAACTGGAAGATGCCGACCAACTGGCGCGCCGCATAGACGATGCTTCGCGCTACGTTCCACTGGAAAACCTGGCGCTCAGCCCGCAATGCGGGTTTGCTTCCACCGCGGAGGGCAATCTTCTCACCGAAGAAGATCAGTGGGCCAAGCTGCGCCTGGTGGCGGACACCGCCCGCCGGGTGTGGCAGATGAGCAGCGCTGCGTAATACGCGGTAATGTGAGCTAGTTCGATTTCGGAAGGGCGCGGCTTCAGCCGCGCTGCTAAAGCCGAACAGAATGCGGCTAGGCCGTTGCGGGCGGAGCGGTATCGCCCGTTTAAATTATTTCTTCGCGCCCGCCCCACCCATCTCTGCAAATACCTGCTCGGCGCTGCGAAAGGCGCTGTTGGCAGCCGGGATGCCGCAGTAAATGGCGCACTGCAGCAGCACTTCCTGAATCTGCTCCCGGGTGACGCCGTTGTTGAAGGCGGAGCGGATGTGGAGGCGCAGCTCATCGGTGCGATTGAGCGCCACCAAAAGTGCTACGGTCAGCAGGCTGCGGGTGTGGCGCGGCAGTCCCGGGCGAGTCCAGATTTCACCCCAGGCGTAGCGGGTGAGCAAATCCTGAAAAGGTGCATTAAAGTCGTTGCGATTCTGCAACGTGCGATCTACGTGGGCGTCGCCGTGCACCGCCCGCCGCACCGATAGTCCCTGCTCATAGCGTTCGCGTTCGTCCATCCACTCCTCCTCAAGCGCTCAGGAATTTGCCGAGAGCGGCGTTGAATTCGGCAGCCGCCTCGACATTGGAAAGGTGCGCCGCCGGCAGTTCCACATATTGTGCCCCCGGAATGTGGTCGCGCAGTTCCTGCCCCAGGGCCGGCGGAGTCGCGTTGTCTTTGCTTCCGGCGATAATCAGTGTTGGCACGCGAATGCCGCCAGTGCGGTCGCGCAGGTCGGCGTCGCGCAAAGCCGAGCAGCAGCCGATGTAACCCTCGCGGTCGACTCCAGCAAGGACATCTTGAGCGGTAGCTACTGCCTCCGGACAACGAGCGCGGAACTCGGGAGAGAAGAAGCGTTCGACCGCCACCGGCGCGATGGCCTTTGTCCCGCCCTTTCGCACGCTCTCAATGCGCGCGTTCCACATCTCCAGGCTGCCGATGTGAGCGCCGGTATTGCAGAGCACGAGTTTGTGCAGGCGCTGCCGGGCGTAAATTCCCAGCCACATGCCGGTGAGCCCACCGATGGAGAGCCCGCAGAAATTGACGCGATCGAGACTCAACCCGTCCAGCAGACCAAGCACATCCTGCCCCAGTTGCTCGATTTTGTAAGGCGGGGGCGGCACCGAAGAGGCCCCGTGTCCGCGCTTGTCGTACCGCAGAATACGAAATTGTTTCTCCAGGGCAGTGCGTTGTCCTTCCCACATCTGCAGATTGGTGCCTAGTGAATTGGAGAAGAGCAGGACGGGAGCGCCCGCCGTTCCGCTCAGCTCATAATGTAGCCGCACTTCGTCGAGAACAAGAAAGGGCATCAGCTGCTCGCTTTCTTCGAGGTGGGCGCGTCTAGGGAAGAATGCCTCTGAAGGACTCGGTCAATCAACTCACCGGCCCCGCCGAGATAGCCAGCAGGATCGAACAGACGCTCTAATTCTTTCATATTCAGATGCGGTTTGACTTTCGGCTCCTCAGCCAGCACGTCGCGCAAGTGCCGTTTTTGTTCCTGAGCCCGCTTGCAGGCCGCTTCCACTAGTTCATGCGCCGGCACACGGCCCATTTGCTCGCCCAGCACCATCTGCACCGCTTCGGCAAAGATCAGGCCGTGCGTGACCTCCAGGTTGGTTCGCATTTTGTCGGCCTTAATATCCAAGCCCTCGACGGTATTCGCTAGGTGATGGAGCGCACCGGCAGTCAAGCGGATAATCTCCGGCAGGGTTTCCCATTCCGCGTGCCAACCACCGAGGCCGCGTTCCTGCTCCTGCACCATGGCAGAGAGCATGGTGCCAACCAGGGCCGGCACACGCGTGGCAGCAGCGAGCACCACAGCCGCGGTCACGGGGTTCCGCTTGTGGGGCATAGTCGAGGATCCGCCCCGTCCAGAGCCTGCAGGTTCGAAAATTTCCGCCACTTCCGTCTGTGCCTGCAGAGCAAGATCGCGGGCGATTTTTCCCAGCGTCCCGGCGCAGAGGCCGAGAGTGGTCGCGATCTCAGCCATGCGGTCGCGGTGCGCATGCCAGGACAACGGCGGAACCGCCAGCTTCAACTCTTCGCCCAGTGTTTCGGCGACTTCCATGCCTTTGTCGCCCAGAGCGGCTAGTGTGCCAACCGCGCCCCCAAACTGCAGCACCAGCGCCCGGCTTCGCGTTTCGGCGAGCCGCACGCGATGACGGTCCACCGTGTCCAGCCATCCCGCAACACGCAGCCCCAGCGTCGTGGGCAGCGCCTGCTGCATCCAGGTGCGGGCCGGCAGAGTGGTGGCTCGATGTTGGCGGGCCAAGCGCGCCAGGATTTCGGAGAAGCGGTCCAGTTCCCCTGCTATCAGTTCCAGGGCGCGCCGGGCCTGCAGCACAAAGCCAGTGTCAATCGCGTCCTGGCTGGTGGCGCCCCAGTGCACAAAGCGCGCCGCTTCCTTGTCCTTGGCGGCAACCAGCGCCGTGAGTTGTTTCACCAGCGGAATGGCAAGGTTCCCGGCCTGAGCTGCCGCGTTAGCGAGGGCCTCCAAATTGAACAGTTCGGCTCGGCACTTGCCCGCGATGGGCGCGGCGGCAGAGGCCGGGATCACACCCGCGCGGGCCTCGGCACGCGCCAAGGCCGCTTCAAAATCGAGCATGGATTGGATCCGCCCGCGGTCGGAAAAAACATCCTCCACCGCTGGCCAGCGGAACAACGGGTCGAGCAGGCGCATGCCGCAGTGTACTCAGCCTCAGCAGTCGAAGAAAACTGTTTCCTCGGGGCCTTGCAGGTGAACGTCCCAGGCGAGCGCGCCTGTGCGGCCGGCAATCCTGTTGGCAATCAGGGTGGCGCGCCTTTCCGGCGGCACCAGACGAAGCGCGAAATCGTCGGCATTGGCGGGCTCGTCAGGAAAATAAATGCGCGCCACCAGGCGCCGCAACAACCCGCGTGAGAAAACGCTGACTACCACGTGCGGAGCCTGAAGCTTGCCTTCTGGGCCAGGCACCTGGCCGGGCTTGATGGTCATAAAGCGAAAACAGCCGTCGGCGTCTGTGGGGATGCGGCCGAAACCGCTGAATTCAGGCTCCAGCGGCTTGTCCTGCGGGTCGTCAGGATGCGCGTATCTGCCATGCGCGTTAGCCTGCCAGATTTCCAAGATGGCGTCCGGCACGGGCTTGGCGTCGCCGTCGAGCACCCGGCCCTCAATGCTTATCCGTTCGCCGGAAACCCCTGATGCGGCCAGACTGTCGCGGTTCAGCCGAGTGAGCCCAATGGAAAAGAAAGGCCCCACGGTTTGCGATGTGGTCGCCTGCAGGCTCATCTCATTTCTCCCAGGGCGTAGCCTCGCGCCCGGCCAGGATGATGTCGAACTTGTAGCCCAGCGATTGTTCCGGGATCGTTGTTTCCCAGTCGAAAACCGAAATCAGCCGCTGGCGCCCTTTTTCGTCGGCGGTGCAATTGAAAATGGGGTCGTAGGCCAGCAGGGGATCGCCGGGAAAATACATCTGCGTAACCAGGCGCGTCGCGAATGCCGGTCCGAATACCGAAAAGTGAATGTGCGCCGGGCGCCATGCGTTGTGGTGGTTGCGCCAGGGGTATTCGCCGGGACGAATGGTCAGAAAACGATACCGGCCGTCGGCATCGGTTAGGGTGTGGCCGCAGCCAGTGAAATTAGGGTCCAACGGCGCATTGTGTTGATCGCTCGCGTGCAGGTAGCGGCCGGCGGCATTGGCCTGCCAGATTTCCACTAAGGTATGCGGCACGGGCCGCGCGTTCTCATCCAGCACCTGTCCGCTCACCGCGATTCTTTCGCCTAGCGGCTCGCCACGATGCTGGCGAGTTAGATCGCAGGCCTCCGCATCCGTAGCCTCCTGCGAAAACACTGGCCCGGTTACTTCGGAAAGGGTGTGCGGCAAATAGATGAGCGGCTGCAGGGGCGCTCGCTTCACCGAAGAAGCATACGGCGGATGGAGATGCGGCGGCTGCGTCCCCGGAAACGGGCGGCGGTACGGCGCCACGCTGCCGGTCGCCTGCTTTGCGCCGGACCTGGCTTGCTCTGGAGCCGCTTTTCCTTTGGCCATATTGCCCGGAATCTATGCGGGGAAGAAACTCATTGTCAAGCCGATTATCGAAATGATGTGCGTATATCGCCCCCATCGTGTAGTATGGCGCGGCTAAAAGGGGGGTGGCCATGGGGCGAGTGGGCGCTCTCAACTCTTCCAACTGGCGGGGTGAAACCCTGGTTCCGGAAGCCATCGGCCTTCCGGCCCGCAAACCCGCAGAGGAAATTGCCGCCCTGGGCGGCGATCCCAACTTTATGACTTCGCTGGCTCGTGGCCTGGCGGTGATTCAGGCTTTTGCCGAGCCTCGGCAACGCCTCAGCATCTCCCACCTGAGTTCTAAGACTGGATTGTCGCGCGCAGCTGTCCGCCGCTGCCTTTACACGCTCACGAAGCTCGGCCTGACCGGCTGCGACGATACCTTTCATTTTTTTCTACGGCCGCGTGTGCTTGCTCTCGGCTACTCCTACATCTCTTCAACTCCGCTGGCGACCGCAGCGCTGCCGGTTCTGGAACATGTGAGCCATCTGGTGCACGAATCCTGCTCCCTCGCCGCGCTCGACGGTTTTGACATCGTTTACATCGCCCGTTTCAATGTGACCCGCATCATGTCGGTTGACTTAGGCGTCGGCAGCCGCCTGCCGGCGTTCTGCACCTCCATGGGCCGCGTGCTTCTGGCCAACCTGCCCGACCAGCAACTGGACGCTTATCTTGCCAGCGTGCGGCTTACCAGCTACACCGAGCGCACGATTGTGGATGCCAACAAGCTGCGGGAGATCATGCGCATGGTGCGTCGCGCTGGATACGCGATTGTGGATCAGGAACTGGAACTCGGGTTGCGCTCCATGGCGGTGCCAGTCCGCGCTCCCGCCGGCAATGTCGCCGCAGCGGTCAACATCGGTACCCAGGCGCAGCGGGTTTCTATATCTGAAATGCAAAGCCGCTTTCTCCCTCATCTGTGCGCGGCGGCCCAGGAACTTGGGATGCTGCTGCACTGACAATTCCAACTGAATGACATGGAGCAATCCCGCCGCTACGAAAGCCTCCTCATCACCATCCTGTTCCTCGCCTGGGGAACGGTCTTCCTCGATCGCATGTCGGAGCTCTACCTGGCGCCCTACATCGTTCCCGAATTCCATCTCAGCGACGAGCAGGTGGGCCTGCTGGCCTCCGCGCTGGCTATTACCTGGGCCATTTCCACGCTGCTCTTTGGCGCCCTCTCGGACCGGATGGGACGGCGCAAGATCCTCCTGCCCGCGGTGTTTGCTTTCTCGCTTCTGTCCTGGCTTTCCGGCCTGGCTCGCTCGTTTAACGAATTGCTGCTGTTGCGCGCCCTGATGGGCGTTGCCGAGGGCCCGACCTGGTCCATCATGACCGCGCTTATCGAAGAGTCATCTCCTCCGGAGCGCCGGGGGAGAAATGTCGGTATTGTGGTGAGTGCCGCCGCCCTGGTGGGGCTGGCCCTCGCCCCCGTCCTGAGCACCCAGGTGGCCTCCCGCTGGGGGTGGCGCTGGGCCTTCTTGGTGGCCGGGGTTCCCGGTGTCATCATCGGGTTGCTTATCTGGAAATTCGTAAAGGAGCCGCCGCCAAAGGCTGCTCTGGACGCGCGTCATGTTCGCCCTGGATTCAGGGATTACTTTTCCGTGTTGCGCTATCGCAACATGTGGCTGTGCTGCCTGGCCTCCGCCGGCTTTATTTCCTGGCTGTTCCTGATGAACGTTTTCGCTCCCCTATACATAACCCAGGCGGCGCACCAGGCGGCCACCACTGCGGGGTTTCTTCTGGGAGCGGGCGGCCTGGGCAGCTTTTTCCTCGGCCTGCTCCTTCCGGGCATATCCGACCGCCTCGGCCGCAAGCCAATCCTGCTGCTGATGGCGGTGATGTGTACCGTCGTGCCTCTCGCTTTGCTGCTTCCCGCTCTTTACTCGGTTCCCTGGGTATTGGCCGCGATTTTGTTTTTGACCAACGCCGGCCAGGGCGTGGCTTCGCTGGTCATGGTCCTGGTGCCCACGGAGAGCGTGCCGCCGCAGTTTGCCGCCACCTCCATCGGGCTGGCCACGCTGGTGGGGGAGATCTTCGGTGCCACTGTGGCTCCGACCCTTGGCGGGGCCTTGGCGGAGCGCCACGGGCTAGCCACACCCCTGTGGATGTCCGCCTTGGGCAGCGCTGCCATTTTCGTTGTGGCCCTTTTCTTGCGCGAGACAGTACATCTCCGCCGCGGCACGCTGAAGGCGCAGACCGCAGGGGTGCGTTGAATTTTTCAGCCGTTGTCGGGCCGGCACGACAGGAAACGACACCGATATTTCCTTTCGCAAGAAAAACTGGCGCTTGAGCCGATATTCGCACAACCAGTCGATTAAAGGCTTGACAACCATACCACTGGAGCGGTACACCTGCTCTCCGCTTTCCGTTGTGGGGTCTCCCAACTCTTCGATCCGCAAGCCCAAAAAGGGGTGATCTTATGAGGGGACGTTCCGCTCTTCTGGCAGCTCTCGTCTTGGGTGTCTTCGCCATTTCTGTCAGCCCGCTGTTCGCTCAAGTGGGCGCCAACGTCGCCCTGCTGAACGGAACGGTGCGCGACCCAAGCGGCGACGTGGTGGTGGGCGCCGCCATCGCGGTGCGCGATGTGGATACCAACCGGATGTACCGCGCCACTACCAACACTTCCGGCTTCTACGTGGTGCCCAGCCTGCCCCCCGGACGCTACGAACTCAAAATCTCCTATGCCGGGTTCGCCCCCTATGTGCAGAGCGGCATTCCGCTTACGGTAGGACAGACCGCCACCCAGGACGTGACGCTCAAGATCGCGACCAAGGGTGAAGAGGTTGAGGTCACCACCGAAGTGCCGCCGATTGAGCCCACGCGCACCGAAATCAGCCAGGTAATTGACACCGAGCAGGTGCAATCCCTGCCCATCAGCGGCCGCCTGTTCACGGATTTTGCCCTCCTGACCCCGGGTGTGGCTACCGGCCGCACCAGCCTGCAGTCCACCATTACGGAGTTCGAAGTAACACGCGTTTCCTTTGCCGGCATGCGCGACTTGAGCAACGAGGTCACGGTGGATGGCGCCGACAACGTCAACACCGCCACTGGGTCGCAGCGAGCCACGCCGCCGCAGGATTCGGTGCAGGAATTCCGCGTGGTGAATAACAGCTTCGGCGCCGAGTACGGCCGGGCCCTGGGCGGCATCGTCAACATCGTTACCAAGTCCGGAACCAACACTCTGCACGGCTCGGCTTACGATTATCTGCAGAACAACGCCGCTGACGCGCGCTCCCTCCTGCAGCCCTCCCCACAACCCAATGCGCTGCGGCAGAACCAGTTTGGCGGCAGCCTGGGCGGACCCATCCGCAAAGATAGAACGTTCTTCTTCATGAACTACGAAGGACAGCGCCGGGGCGAGTCTCCCACCTTTCCCGACACGTTCATCAATGATCTCGGCCTCATCAACCAGGCCAAGGCTATTCTGGGCCTGCCGGCGGAGAATCCCAACCTCCTCAAGACCAAGGACAACGACTACGGCATCATCAAGCTCGATAACCAGCTAAGCACGCACAACAGT
This sequence comes from Terriglobales bacterium, assembly GCA_035280205.1. GTDB lineage: Bacteria > Acidobacteriota > Terriglobia > Terriglobales > Acidobacteriaceae > JAICWP01. The sequence goes on from DATEGI010000174.1 coordinate 30,470, forward strand.
CTTTCCATCCGCTACAACATCGAAGACGGGCGCGACCTGAACCAACTGGTGGGCAACACCCTGGATGGCGGCGGCATTGGCGCGCCCAGCAGCGGCCACAACGTCTTTGTGCGCGACCAGTCGCTGGTGGGGTCGGTTACATCCACCCCCCGCAATAACCTGGTCAACGACGTCCTGGTGCAGTATGCCCGCCGTCACTACAACTTTCCCGGCGTGACCGGCCAGCCCAACCTCGATATCCCCAACTCGCTGCTGTTCGGCCACAACTTCGGCGTGCTCGATGCCATCTGGGAAAACCGCGAACAGTTTTCCGACTCTCTTTCCTGGGTGCGAGGCTCGCACGTGATGAAGTTTGGGGCGGACGTCAACCAGGTCCAGAACTACGTCACCTGGCCGGGCTTCACCCCCATGCGCATCGTGCTGCCGGGCATGAACTGCCTGGTGGATTTCGCCAATTTCTACGATCAGGCGCACGGAACGCCGCTGCCCTACGTGCCCTCCAATCCCAATGACGGGCCGTGCCCGCTGGCTTTGGGCAGCGGTTTGCCGCCATTTCCTGCCGTCCCCGGTCCCAATCCCGCTGATCCTCTGGCGGGTGTGCCCATCGTGTTCTGGGGCGCCCCCATTGGGCCGGGTTCAATACCGCCAAACTTTTTGCCGCCCGCGATTCCCACCAATTGGCAGAATGCATATCTGCCCTCGCAAACTGCAAACTTTTCCGAGACGCTCAACCACGCCTATTACGGTTTCTACGCCCAGGACCAGTGGCGAGTTAGCCCGCGGCTGACCCTGAACTACGGCATGCGGTATGACTTCGAAACCGGGCTATCCAAGCAGATTGACCCGCACTACAACGGATTCCAGCCCAGAATCGGATTTGCCTATTCGCCGGACAGCAAGACCGTGATCCGAAGCGGATTCGGCATCTTCGATGACCGCTACAATCTCTCGTTCCTCTTCATCACCCAGCCGCAGCGGCCCGCTACCATCCCGGGAGTGGAGATCCCGGGCGTTCGCCACGGCTCCGACTCGGCCACCTGGGCGCTGAATCAGCTACCCTTCCTTGGCCCCCTGGCGCCTTTACCCGCAGGAGTAGCAGCGAACTTGATCGGCACCGGCCAGGTGCCGCCGGAGAACCTGGTTGTGCCCACCACGGTCGGCGACGGTCTGGTGGACCATCGCAGCCCTATTCCGTATTCCGAACAAGCGAACCTGGAAATTGACCGCGAGGTCGGCGGTGGGTTTACGATTGGCGCCGGCTACATCTTTGTGGCCGCCCACCACCTGGTGCGGGCGGAAAACCTGAATGTCTGCCCCGTCTCCGGCGTTTCCAGCGGTCCGTATCCCTGCGCCCCCGGCGGCACACCGCCTCCAGACTGGCCGGTCGGCAAGGAATACTTCAACAATGGCGTGCGCTATCCCGCCGGGCTGCTTTACTTCACCGATAACAGCGGCAACTCCGTCTATCACGGGCTGACGCTACAGGTGAACAAGAGGGCAGGACACTACGTCACGCTTAACGCCAACTACACCTTCTCTCATACGCTGGACGACGGCACCTTCACCACCTTTGTCAGCACGCCCCAGGACCTCTACCGTCGCGACCTGGAACGCGCTACCTCGAACCAGGATGTTCGCCACCGCTTTGTGGGCAACTTCACGCTGGAAGGACCGCAGCACACCTTCCTGCGCAATTTTCTGTTGAGCAGTATTGTGACCGTGCAGTCGCCTCGGCCCTTCACTCTGTTCGTGGGCTTCGATGCCAACGGCGACACCAATCCGGTTACCGACCGTGTGGGCAATGCCCCCCGGAACAGCTACCAGGGTGACAACCTGCGCTCGGTGGACTTGCGACTGTCGCGTACGTTCCATCTCACCAAAATCGCCGAGCGTATGACGATGGAAACCGCCGTAGATGCGTTCAATCTGTTTAACCGGCCCAACGTGGACGAGGTGACCTCCGTCTACGGCACCTACAACTTCTGCAACGGGATGGTGCCGGTCCACTACAAGGATTCCGTCTCGCAGATGATCCAGGCAGGGCAGGTGGGCAACTGCCCGCTGGCGGGTCCTCCGATCCCCAATCCGCTGTTTGGCGGTCCGAGAACGATGTTGAACCCGCGGCAACTCCAGGCGTCGATCAAATTTTCGTTCTAGCTCGCGCTCCGGGAGGGCTGAGCAACGGATGAGTACGAACCAGTAACTCAGGTGTGGCGGAGAGCGCACACTCTGCTCTCCGCCTCTGCCCTCTCGCAGGGCGGACACTTTCGCAGACCACGGGCACGGGATGAACAGTTCCAAACCGGTATTTGCCAGCGAGAGCCCCTATTCTGAGATTCAGCCTGACGAGTACTTCGATCCGGAAATTGAGACCCTGAGCAGCGCTGCGCTTCGCCAGCGGCAGGAGGCGAAGCTCAGCCGCGAGCTCGATTACCTTTACGCCCGTTCGACTTTTTATCAGGACAAGTTCCGCGCGGCCGGCTTGCGACGTGCGCATTTCACCTCCCTGGCCGACCTGCCGAACTTCCCGTTCACCACCAAGGAAGAGTTGCGCGACAGCCAGGCCGCCTGTCCGCCTCTGGGTCGCCATATGGCAGCCGATATGGCCAGCGTCATCCGTATCCATGCTTCCACCGGCACCACCGGCCGGCCCAGCTTTGTGGGCATTACGCGCCGCGATGCCGAGGTGTGGACGCGGGTGACGGCGCGCTCCTTCTACACGCAGGGCATTCGCCCCAGCGACGTCATCATTCACGGCGCCAGCCTGGCCATGTTTGCCGGCGGCCTGCCGGCCAAAGACGCGCTGGAATGGATTGGCGCCACCTTCGTGCCGGTAGGAACGGGCGCCTCGGAAAAGCTGGTGCTCGTGGCTCGGACCCTGGGCGCGAACGCCATGCACTGCACGCCCTCCTATGCCACTTATCTGGCCGATTACGTGCGCCGGGAGACGGGCATGGACCCGCGGGAACTTGGCTTCCGCAAAATCGTTTGCGGCGCCGAGCCCGGGGTGGGAATTCCCGCCGTGCGCGCTAAAATCACGAGCGAATTCGGCGCGCGAGTTACTGAAGGTCTGGGCAATGCCGACATGGTGCCCATCATTTTTGCCGAGTGCAAAGACCAGTCCGGCATGCACTTCAACGGCCAGGAGTACGTGTACGTAGAGATAATTGACCCGGAAACGGGCGAAGTATTGCCCATTGAAACCGGCGTTTCCGGGGAGCTGGTGTACACCAGCCTGGACCGCGAGTGCGTGCCCTTGCTGCGCTTCCGCACCCGGGATCGGGTTACAATCCTGGCCACTTCGTGCGCGTGCGGGCGCACCAGCTTCAAACTGCGCTGCGTGGGCCGCACCGACGATATGCTGATTGTGCTCGGGGTGAACGTTTTTCCTTCCGCGGTGCGGGACGTGGTTTCCAGCTTCTATCCCAAAACCACGGGAGAAATACAGATTCTGCTGGATGCGCCCGGGCCGGGAGTGAAGCCGCCGTTGAAGGTTGTAGCCGAATTCGCCGGGGCGGCGCCTGACTTGGTAGACTTGCGCGCTGTCCTGGAGCGCAAGATCAAAGCCGTGCTCAACGTGCCGTCGCAGGTGGAGCTGGTGCCCGCCGGCACCTTGCCCCGTTTTGAGATGAAAGGGCAGCTGATAAAGAAACTGTACGAGAGCCGTTAGCGACCCCAGCCAATGATCAGGCTCGATACCAAGCCCGAGGCGATAGAGGTTGACCTGGCCAGCTCCGCCATCGTCGTGGTGGACATGCAGAACGCCTTCGCCAGCAGGGGCGGCATGCTGGATGTGGGCGGTGTGGACATCTTAGACGCTCCGCGCGTTATCAGCGCCATCCGGCCCGTGCTCGAGGCCGCGCGTACCGCCGGCATTCCCGTTGTCTACCTGCAAATGGGCTACAAGCCTGACTTGAGCAATGCCGGGGGCCCCAGCTCTCCCAATTCGCGCAAGGAATTGGCCATGCGTCTGATGTGCCAGCGGCCGGAGCTGAAAGGCAAGCTGCTCACCGAGGGCACCTGGGATTTCGCCATCGTTGACAAGTTGGCGCCTCGGACC
>DATEGI010000175.1:0-2954 GCA_035280205.1 Terriglobales bacterium
CCTGGGGAGCTTTCGTGATTGGTTTCGCCTTCGCCTTTGGCTGGACTCCCTGCGTAGGACCCATCCTGGCGGTGATCCTGGGGCTGGCGGCGGCGCAGAATTCGGTGATCAAGGGGATCGCGCTGCTGGCGATTTATTCCATGGGGCTGGCGGTGCCGTTTCTGCTGACGTCGCTGCTGTTGGAACGTTTTCTGAGCTTTTATGGGCGGTTCCGGCGCTACCTGCACACGGTGGAGGTGGCCAGCGGAGTGCTGCTGATCGCGCTGGGAGCACTGCTGGTGATGAACCGTTTCACCGTGCTTTCGGGCTACCTTTCGTTCCTGAACCGGTTCTCATTGTAGAAGGGCCGAAGGAAGTAAATAAATATGCCGGACTCGATGAATAACGAAATAAAGCAGTCTGAAGAGCAAGGCCATGTGGCGGAACAAAGCGGAGTTCCTCAGCAAACGGAGCTATCGCCCGCCGCTTACGGCCCGCACGCGCGGCGAAATGCGGCGGTCATCATTGTCGTGGTGGTAGCGGTTGCGGCGATGCTGATTGGCGGCCAGTACCTGGCACACCGAGGCGAGCGCTCGGGTCCTATAGCCGCCGGCGGGCCTAAGCCGGGCACGGCCGCGCCGGACTTTGCACTGCAATCGCTGGACGGCAAAACGGTGCATCTTTCCGACTTCCGCGGCAAGGCTGTGCTGCTGAATTTCTGGGCCACCTGGTGCACCCCGTGCCGGCTGGAGATGCCGTGGTTCGTGGAACTGGAAAAGCAGTACGGACCGCAGGGACTGCAGGTAGTAGGCGTGGCCATGGACGACGCGGGCCCGGATAAGATCGCCAAATTTGCCAAGGACATGGGCGTGAATTACCCCGTGCTGCTGGGCAAGGAATCTGTGGGCGACGAATATGGCGGGCTGGAATATCTGCCTACAAGTTTCTATCTGGATCGCGACGGCAAGGTGGTGCAGCGGGTGTTCGGGCTGCGCAGCCGCAGCGATATTGAGGACTGGATCAAAGAAGCGCTCAGCAAGGGAAGCAGCGTGGCAGAAAAGAGACAGTAGTCAGGAGTCGGGAGTCAGGAGTCAGCAACTTTGAGACGGTTGGCAGAAGCGATATTGCTCGCGGTGCTAGCCACGACCCTCGCGCTGGCGCAGGCGGGCGGGCCCTCGGTGCAAATGGCGCCCACCGGGGTTACTCCGATCATGCGAGGGGAGCCCGGGACGGTAGAGCTTGATTTTCGGGTGAAGCAGGGCTTTCACATCAATTCGAACCATCCCAACTCCGCGTACCTGATTCCCACGGCTCTCAAGCTGGATGCGCCTACCGACATCGCCATCGGGAAGATTGATTATCCTCAAGGGCGCAATTTGAGTTTTGCGTTTGCCCCGGATGAGAAGCTGAACGTGTACAGCGGGGATTTCGCCGTGAGGGTCACCGTCCACCCACTGCACACGGCCATGCCAGGAAAATATAACGTCCGTGGACAGCTGCGTTACCAGGCCTGCGATGATCGCGCCTGTTATCCACCGCGGAGTCTGCCGGTGCGCTTCGAAGTGCAAATTAAAAAAGCCGCGCCCCGTCCCCGTCCCAACCGCCAAAGCCCGCACGTGCATAGCTAGAAGCGGTAGTTGGTAGCTGGTGGGAATTGCTAGTTCATAGAAATTGCCACTACTAACCAGGCGGATTTCCTCAGGGGCTAAAGCCCAAAATCTCTGTGGCTGTTGACGGCGTGGCTGAAGCGACGCCCTTTCAAAACCGATTGATGAGAGCTGCTGGAAGCGATTTCAAAAATCCTTTGAGGGTTCAAGAAAACGAACCTCGGGGGCTAAAGCCGTCATTTTCAGCGGATCTTAGCGGCACGGCTGAAAGCCGTGCCCTTCCGAAACCTATTTGTGAAACCAGTCAACCAGTTCCAGTCACCAACTACCAGCTACCGATCACCAGCTACCAACTATCAGCTACTGGCTACGCAGATATAATTTCTTCTTATGGTGACCACCCCGGAAAGCAGCGTGCAGGCGCTGGCGCGTTACGAGCCTGTGATTGGGCTGGAAGTGCACGTGCAGCTGCTGACCGCGAGCAAAATCTTCTGCTCCTGCTCGACACGGTTCGGCGATCCACCCAACAGCAACGTTTGCCCAGTATGCCTGGGCTGGCCGGGAGCGCTGCCGGTGCTGAACCGCAAAGCGGTGGAGTACGCCACGCTGGCGGCCATGGCGCTAAACTGCCGCATCAATGAGGAGTCCATCTTCGCGCGCAAGAATTATTTTTATCCCGACCTGCCCAAGGGCTATCAGATTTCGCAGTATGACAAGCCGCTGGCGGAACACGGCTACATCGAGATTGCCGCCAATGGTGGGCGCAAGAAGATTGGCATCACGCGCGTACACCTGGAAGAGGACGCGGGCAAGAGCCTGCATGAGGGGTTCGCCGATTCGGCGGAAAACACCTACCTGGACCTGAACCGTTGCGGGGTGCCGCTGATCGAAATTGTGAGCGAACCGGACATCGCCACGCCCGGCGAGGCGTTTGAGTACCTGACGCGGCTGAAGGAGATCATCCTTTACACCGGGGTGAGCGACTGCAACATGGAGGAAGGCTCACTGCGCTGCGACGCCAACGTGAGTGTGCGGCCGCGCGGGCAGGAGAAGTTCGGCACCAAGACCGAGGTCAAGAACGTCAACTCCTTCCGTTTCATCAAGCTGGCGCTGGAGTACGAAATTGAGCGCCAGGTGGAACTCATCGAGTCCGGCGGGCGGGTGGAGCAGGAAACGCGGCTGTTCAACGCGGCCGAGGGCAAGACCTACGGCATGCGCTCCAAGGAGCATGCGCACGACTACCGTTATTTCCCTGAGCCCGACCTGCTGCCGCTAATAGTGGATGACAAGTGGCAGGTGGAGATGAGGCGGCAGCTGCCGGAGATGCCGGAGGCGCGGCGGGCACGCATGGTAAGCGAGTATGGCATC
>DATEGI010000176.1:0-3352 GCA_035280205.1 Terriglobales bacterium
CGGCGCCTGATGGATTGCCTTACCCCGGGCGAAGCGTAGCAGGTTATCAATGATGCGCTGCATGCGCCGGCTCTCCTGGCTGATCTTTTCCAGCTTGTTGCGGGCGCCTTCCTGTTGCACCTCTTCCAACAGTAATTCGGAAAAGCCCGAAATTGAGGTCAGGGGATTGTTCAGTTCGTGGGCCACGCCAGAAACCAGCTTGCCGATAGCTGCCAGCTTCTCTGACCGAATCAGTTGCCGCTGCAGCACCGCGTTCTCGAATGAAGCTGACAGATCGGCCGCCAGCAGCTCTATTTTCGACATCTCGTCAGGCGTGACCCGGTTTACGTCTCGAGGATCGTCCAGGGAAATGCAACCCAGGCAGCGCCCAGTGGAGGAGCGCAATGGAATCATGACTTCGTCGCCGTTTTCCCAAACTGGATTGGGCGCGAACTGCTCCAGGCTGCGCACCGGGTTGAATTTGGCCAAATCGCAATACTTCACCAGCACCGAACTTGCGCCGAGAGGCCGCCCCAGAGAGCAGGCCTCTGCGATGTCATTAGCGGTCCAGTGTTGTACCTTGTCGTGTAGTTCGCGGCTGGCTTCCGGAGAAAGGCCGCTCTCGCCAGCAACTTCTAGCTTGCCGTCGTCATTTTCCCAGTTAATGGCGGCCCGCCGGAAATTGCTGAACTGGGTAATCACGCGCGCGATTTCGGCACACATCAGCCGCGGATCGGCGCCGGTGAGCAGGCGCGAGGTAATCTGAGAAAAAAACTGCAGTTGCCGGTTGACTTGGTGCTCGCGGGCGTTCACCTCCAGCAGAGACAGCGACTTGTCCTCCAACAAGGTCAGAATCATGCCGAAGGCAACAAAATATTTGGGCACGTTCCAGATTTCCGGGTTGATGGTCACGTGCGGCAGAAAGTGGTCGGTAAGCGCGCCTAGGGGAAACACTGCTCCCCAGAACAGGAAGCCCAGCGCCGTACTGGTCACGCCCGGTGAACGGCGCCGGTAAATGCGGTAGAAATTCACGCCTGCAAATAGGAAGCCCAAGGCTAGAACGGCGAGTGTTCCGGTGTCATAGTTGCGCCGCCAGGCATCGTGGATCGACCAGCATCCAATGGCCAGCAGAAAGGCGGCCACACCCTGCCCAAAACGGGGCAAGGGCCTGCGCACGCTCATCAGAAAGACCGTCGAGCCGAAGAAGATCACGAGCAGAGTGGCAATGTAGAGCCAGCGCACGTCCAGAGGAATCCCCGCGAGCACCGCATGCAGCAGCACTGCCGGCATCATCAGCAGGAAGAAAGCGCCCAGATAACGCCGGTTCTCGAAAATCGTCTGCCAGGTGGAGGCAACGAATACCGTTCCTGACAGCTCCAGCCCGGCCAGGTCCACTACGCCCCACAGCTGGCCCCTCCAGCCAGGTGCCGTCTCAAACGCCTGCGCGATGAAATGCGCCAGAATCAGCGCCCAGCCCACAATCCACAGCCGCACGGTACGCGAGGGGGCGTGCTTGCGCAGGGACAGGAAGATGCCCAGCAACACGCACAGCACCAGGATGGTCGGCAGCTTATCCAGCAGGGAATTCATGAAGATTGTTGGGGAGCCTGGACAGTGGAATGTTATGGGAGAAGTAAGGTGGCCGCCAGAGAACTTTAGTAACCAACCAGGAACCCCAGATTGTCTGAGGGCTCCGTGCAAGCAGAATTCTTACAGCGCCTTCCTGCGCTTTGTCCAAGGCAAGTGGGAGATGCGAACTGGGGCTGTAAAAAATAAAAGTGGAGACACGAGGAATCGTGTCTCCACCTGAAAATGACGGCGCTAATTTAGTTGTTGCCGGCCGGCATTCGGTCCCCCGTTGGTGGGAATGACCGAAAGCGGAGCCTGCAATTGGAAGTTGAGCACGGTTTCCGATGGCAGAACGATCTGCTGGCCTTTGGTGGCCGCGGAAACGCCAGTCCCTGCGCCTGCTCCTACCGTGGCGCCGATAGCCGCCCCTTTGCCGCCACCCAGCAGGCCGCCGAGGATAGCGCCTACGGCTGCGCCACCACCGACCTTGGCGGCGGTAGCCTTGCCACGGGAGCTGGCTTTGCGGGTGTACTGGTTGGTCTGCAGGCTATAGGACCTGCCATGGACAGAAAGTTGCGTGAGGGACATGACAATGTCCGATTGCCCAGCAAAACGGCCCGCGCTCTTTACTTCATCCAGACGCCCGGTTACGTCAAAGCCGGCCGGAATCACGACGTTGCCATTTTCATCAGCCAGCGGGGAATCGAGGGTGGCCCGGAAGCTTTGGCCGGTCTGATTCTTTTCGCTGTCAATCGGATCAATCAGCCGAATAGCGACGTTGGTGCCGGCCGCCACAACCACCGGCTTGGGCGGCGGCGGTGGCGGAGGTGGCGTAGGCTCCGCCGGAGTGCTGGACGCCGGGACCGAGTTCATGGCCATGGTGTTGGAAGCGGATTCGCTCTCCGCGGGCGCCCGGCGCTCACGATGCCGGGTAACGCGGCGGCGTTCCGGAGCGGACGCCGGTGCCGGCTCTTGCTGCTGCGCGGTAGGTTCAACCGCGGGCGCGGGAGCGGCGGCCTGCGCCGGAGCAGAAACTTCCAGGTTATTGACTACGGTCTTGACGCCCTCCACCTGGGCGGCATCGGCCGCCGCGGTGGCACGCTCCGCGTCACTATTGGCATAGCCGGTCAGGGTGACCACGCCGTTGGCCGACTGCACCGTGATCTGCCGGCTCTGCACATTGGAGTCGGCATAGATCTTGCTCTGCACGTTGCCGGCAACCTGGGCGTCATTCGGCGCGCGCGTGCAGCCTATTGTCAGGCCTAATGACCCTGCCAGCAGCAGGGCACACAGATAGAGTCCCACCTTCGGCTTCATAGAATTACTCCTCATCTGATAATGCGGGTTTCTGCTACCAGTTTAGATGCTGAGTGCCTGCCCCTCAATGACAAAAAATGCACCGAAGGCGTAGGACCTGCGGAACGGTAAAGAATTGTAATAACAGGGGTTGAACCACCTAGCCGGATAGACAAACAGAGACTAGTTGCACTGATTTTTACTCATACCGCAACGCTTCCAGCGGGTCAACCCTGGCGGCTCGGCGAGCCGGGAAGAGCGCCGCCAGCACGCCAACGGCAAGCAATACGATGGCAACCAGGACAAGCACCTCCGGATCGCCGTTATGCACCCCAAACAGCAGGCCGGAGATCAGGCGGAGGCTCAAGAGGGAAATCAGCGCCCCGAGAGCCAGCCCGGCCAGCACGCTCTTCAAAGCGGTACGAACCACCATCCACTGCACCTGGGCGAGGCGAGCGCCCAGGGCAATGCGCAGGCCGATTTCATGCCTGCGCTGGCTCACGGAGAA
>DATEGI010000177.1:0-2169 GCA_035280205.1 Terriglobales bacterium
CCAGAAAAGTGCCGGCCGTGACCAGGACGTGACCTTCCAGCGCGCCCAGCAGCGGGATGGGCAGGCGCATGTCGCGGCTGAAGTAGGGGCGTTCCAGAAGCGGCCAGATGTAGCTGGCGTACTGCTCAAATCCGAGACAGCCGGACGCGATGGAAAGCGGGGCGCTGAAGGAAAGCTGCCAGACAAACAAGAAAGAGATGAGCCGGCCCAGGCTCTTGGGGCCGTAGATCTCGCTCAGGTAGCGGTAAGAACCGCCCGAACCGGGCATGGCAGCGCCCAGTTCCGCCCAGATTAGGCCGTCGCAGAGGGCGAGAATGGCGCCGCAAATCCAGCCCAGCATGGCCTGGGGTCCACCCGCCGCGCTCACGATCAGTGGAATGGTGATGAAGGGGCCCACCCCAATCATGGTTTCCATGGTCAGGGTGATGGCGCTGCCCAGGCCGATGCCGCGAATCAGTTCCGGGCTGCCGGTGGTTCTTTCGGATTGACTGGGAGCGGCCATGGCTAGGAGTCAGGGGTGAGGAGTCGGTTGTCAATGCGTCGGCGGCGTCATGCTGAGGCCCTTGAGGACCGAAGCATCGGCGTGCACAGCCGAGCTATTGCCGGCACACGCGAGATCCTTCGGGCCTGAAGGCCACTCAGGATGACGCAATAAAATCTATCCGTTCACAGCGAGCACAATCCCGCGATTACGAAGCTCGAACAGTGAACTCAAAACCCCGAAACTTTCGAACCTTGAAACTTTGAAACCTGCTTCTCATGCCCCGCGCTCAGCAGATTCACGTACAGCCGGATAGCGCCGGGCACGCCGGTGGGCAACTCGCGGAAGAAGGAATAGGCGTTGTAGATGTAAATCCCCTTTCCGTAATGCGCCAGCAGCAAGCCACCCTTGAGCGGAGACTCGCCCGGGTCATGGGAAGCCAGCAGCGGCTGGAAATGGCTGTCCCAACTGTCCATGAAGTAGAGGCCGCGCTCCTGCACCCAGCGCTCGAAATCCTTGCCGGTAATCTGGTTCGGGTATTGGAACACGCCATCCTGAGGCTCCAGTATCTGTACCGGCGATTCTTCTACCGTGACGCGGTCATGGCTTTCCTGCGCCGGGTAAGGGGTGTACTTGCCGTCATTAAACTCCGTGAGTTGCTGGTTGTACTGCACCATGAGGGTGCCGCCATTCTTAACGTAGTCGAGCAGGCGGGCGTTGTGGGCGCGCACGGCGTCCTGCGTGTCATAGGCGCGGATACCGAGCACGATGGTGTCGTAATGGCTCAAGTCGCCACTGGCCAATTCCTGGGGTGAAATCATGGCCACGTTCATGCCGATTTCCCGCAGCACCTGCGGAATATCGTCGCCCGCGCCCATGATGTAGCCGACCGTCAGTTCCTTCGGCACCTTCACGTCCACCATGCTCACGCGCTGCACAGCCGGCTCGTAGTAGTAGAAGGTGTCGATGTCCGGCCGGGTAATCACCGCGTAACCCTCAGCGTAGGTGGCGCCAGCGGAGTCGAATACCGCACGAATCTGCTGCCGGCCTTCGCGCAGCCCGGAATGGACAACGTTGAAATTAAATTGCCGGTCTTCACCGCGATGCGCGAACGTTACGTGCGCCTGCGGCGGTTCGGCTTTCCAGCCTTCGGGCAGTTCCAAGCGCAGAGTGCCGCTAGCCGCGCCAGACACGTCGCTGTGGACGTTCACAGTGACGCGGCAACTGGGATCGGAAAGCGGCACCACCTGCGTAGGCGGGTTCAGCATGACGGAAAACGCCGATCCCACCGCCAGCGTGGGGTCACGGTGCTCTCCGCTCGCATCCTCGTAAGGAACGCTGACCGGCACAGCTTCAGAAGCCTGCAGCCCTTTCGCGCCGGCCAACTGCACATTGTGGCCCACGAAGGTGAAGCTGTGCCCCTGGCTTTGGGGAACGTAGTAATCCGCTTTCACGTGCAAAGGCGGAGGCGGCAGCGGGAGCGTGAGATAACGCGGGTCGCTGATCTGGTAGACCGCATCTTCCGGGGAAGCGCGATGAAAGTAAGGGCGCGTGTAGGCTGCGTTCTCCGGCACGCGCAGGCGGAAGTTGGCGTAGTAGTCTTCGCCCGGTTTCAGTGTGGTGTTTTGTGCCTTGTACACGCCCACAATCCAGTCTTCGCCGCCTTGCAAAGAGACGTTCTGCACTTC
>DATEGI010000178.1:0-16620 GCA_035280205.1 Terriglobales bacterium
GGACTTTAAGCAGGCCATATCCAGTGACGGCACGAGCGGCGGCGATGGCCAGGAACAGAATGCCCAAGCCAAAGAAAAGGATGGGGGCGAAGACGCGGGCTTGAGGCGACATGTTCCCAGGGGCAGCTCCGGCAGCCGCTCCCAACGCGAACATAACCGCGGTGGGTATCATCCAGAAGCCTCCCATCACGAACCAGAAGATAGCCAGCAGATGCAGATGGGGGGCGACACGGGTGCGAATCGCGATAGAACTTCTGACGTCGGCCACGCTGCGGCCGCAGCTTGGGCAGGCCAGCTGATCCTGGCCCAAAGGCGCTCCACAATGGTTGCAATACATAAGCTGCCTCCGGAATAGTGTACGCGGAGGAAGGTTTCAAAGTTTCACAGGTTTCAAAGTTTCGAGCGTAGTAATGGTCGAGGCGTCCCTATCGGGTCTGGCGGTCTTGGGTGTGGGGCCAGCACCGCCTTCTTTTTCCTGTCATCTTGAGCGAGCAGGGCCGGTTCGCTCGCGAATTGGCCGGCGCAGTCGAAAGACCCCCGCGTTGGCATGCGCCAAACGCCAGTTGCAGGGAGTTCTCTAGTGGCATTCATGGCTGTGGCGTCGCCCTGAGCGCCTCAGCATGACGCCGGCAAGTAGCGGTTCCTGGAACTTGCGAAACCTGCTTGGTGGTGGCGCTCCCGAGATGCTTCGACGATGAAGTCCCTGGGCAGGACGCGGCCGTCAGGAGGAGACCAGGACTCGGTCTTGGGAACCGCAAACGCGCACGCAATTGCGGCCGCTGCGCCGGGAGAGGTAGAGAGCAACATCGGCGGCATGGAGCAGGAAGTGGGCGCCCAGTCCCTGCGTGCCGGCGCCCATGCCGCTGGCCCCGATGCTGACGGCAATGTTCAGCGGGGCGGCGCCCGCGCTGATGGGAGTTTGGGTCACGCTGGCGCGCAAGCGCGTCACCACCGATGACAGATTCTCCGGGGCAATCTCCGGAATGATGACCAGAAATTCTTCCGCTCCGTAGCGGCCCACGGAATCGTAAGCGCGCAGGGAGGAACGCAGGCGCTGGGCGACTTCCTGCAGCACAGCATCGCCGGCCTGATGGCCGTGGAGGCGGTTGATCTCGCGCAGGTGGCAAAGATCAACTTTGAGAATGCCCAAAGCCTTCTTGGTACGCAGGGCGCGCGCCAGCTCGCGGTCGAGCGTGGAGGCGATCATATCGCGGTTGAAGATGCCGGTGAGGGCGTCGTGGGTAGCGCCAAAGTTCATCGCTTTCTGCGCCGCTGCGAGCTGGTGCTGCAGTTGCAGGATGCGCTGGCCGGCGCGCAGGCGCATTTGCAGTTCGGAGGCCCGGAAGGGCTCCTGCAGGCAGTCGTCGGCTCCGGCTTCCAGGCCAGCGGATACTCCCTGCTCATTGCCGTTGCCGGTGAGCAGCAGGACGTAGGTGCGAGCCGAACGCCGCCGCTTGATTTTGCGGCACAGCCCCGGCCCGTCCAGGCCGCGGAGTTTCTGCCCCACCAGCGCCAGCGTGGAGCCACCGGGCTGACGCAGCAACTCCAGGGCATGCTCGCCATTGACCGCTGGCATCGCCGTGTAAGCCCAGTCTTTAAGCCACGCCAACATGGCAACGCGGCGCGACTTGTCACCTTCGGCCACGATGACCGGCCAACTCACCTCTGCCGGCTCTTCAGCCGTTGCGGAAGCGACACCTGCCTGCTCCTCTATGGTTTCCATGCAGACTCCGGGCACCTGATGCTGGTTGCCCCAAAGCTATTGTTCACTGACGGGCGGGTAATTCGCGAGCAGAGTTACTTTCGGGTGGGGGAGGGTTGGTGCCAATCCGGGCGCCGTTTCATTTTGGAAAACATGCTTTCACCACAGAGACCCAGAGAATACAGAGGAAGCAATGGTGATGGATTGGAGGCCTTGAAGCCTGCGTAGGCACAAGATCAGGACCAAAAAATTCCATTCAACTTGAGGCAGCCACAGCAGCTTCGCGCGTGCGCGTGAGGGCTTGCAGGACCGGCGTGGTGACCAGCGTGGTCACAATGGCCATGATCACCAGCATGGCAAACAGAGTGGGAGAAAGGACGCCCAAGTCCAATCCCACGTTGAGCACAATCAGCTCCATGAGGCCGCGAGTGTTCATCAGGATGCCGAGGGAGGCGGCCTCATCCCATGGCAATCCCGTGAGCCGCGCAGCAATGCTGCCGCCGCCGAACTTGCCCAGCGATGCCACCACGATAATCAACAGGCAGATAAGCCAATTGCCCACACCGTGAACCAGCGCGATTTGCGTGCGCAAGCCGGTGAAGGCGAAGAACACGGGCAGGAAGAGCACGACGACCAGGTCTTCGAACTTTTCGTTCACATCGCGGGCCAGGGAGGAATTGTGAGGAATGACCGCGCCCACGAGAAAGGCGCCAAACAGGGCGTGAATACCAATGCGCTGGGTGGCGAGCGCCGCCAGTAGAAGCGCGGCGCAGACGATGACCACGGAATCCTTGCTGGTCTTGTCCTGCCAGGACTGCCTATGGGCAAACCAGACGGCCGCCGGGCGCAGAAGCACCAGCACGCCGAAGATGAAGACGGCAGTCAAGCTCAGGGTGACAAGAACGCGGCCGGCATGGGCCCGGGCGAGGCTGACCACAAAGGCGAAAAGGCACCACGCGGTCACGTCATCCACCGCGGCGCAGGCCAGGGCCACCGCGCCCATGCGGCTCTTGTGCATCTGGCGGTCAGTGAGGATGCGCGCCAGCACGGGAAAGGCGGTAATGGACATGGCCACGGCCAGAAACAGAGCAAACACGGTGAAAGGCACGTCGCGGGTGGAAAACAAAGGATAGAGCCAGAGGGCAAGACCGCCGCCGAGCAAAAAAGGAGCAATGATGCTGGCATGTGAGATGGCCACCGAAGCATGCGAACGCCCGCGCAGCAGGTCCGTATCCAGTTCCAGGCCGACCAGGAACATGTAGAGGATGACGCCAATCTGCGAAAGCACCGAAAGGTAGGGCGTGATGCTGGTGGGAAACAGATAAGCGGCGAATCCGGGAGAGATGTGGCCCAGGAATGAGGGTCCCAGCAGAATGCCCGCTATCATTTCCCCAATCACCTGTGGCTGGCTCATCTTGCGAAAGGCCGCGCCCAGCACGCGGGCAAAAACCAGGATCACCACCAGGGAAAGCAGAACATGAGTGAGGACACCGGGCGGCTGCGAAGGAGCAGGCACGCCAAACTTCAGCAGGCCTTCCGGTTCGGGCGCGTGCAGCAGCGCCCCAACGGAGCAAACCAGCCAGAACAGAGCGGCGGCTGCAGCAATCATCAGACCGTAGGCCAGTGGGGTTCTTAGGTTTCGCACGCTGCACCCGAGCAATCTGACAATGGCACGCCTTGGGCATTGATTGTACCCGCTGTCTGGCCGCAGGCCAGTGTGTATACTCAAAAATTGCAGCTCACAATCAAGCAAAGAGATGGCTGGATGCGAGTGATGGTTTGCCTAGGTTCCTGCAACCGTCCTCGGACCAGCGTAGTGCAGGTGTCTGCAACCTGTGTTTCGAGCTGAGAATCTGAAATGGCGATGCCCCCCTTCCACCTGTTACTTCCGGTCGCACTCCTGGCCGGTTTTGTGGGCGCGATGAGCGGAATGGGAGGAGGCATCATCCTGATTCCGGCGCTCACGCTTCTGGGCGTGGACATCAAGCACGCCATCGCCATCAGCATTCTGTCTGTAATTGCTACCTCCAGCGGCTCCGCTTCCGCCTACGTTCGTGACCACATCACCAACCTGAAAGTGGGCATGTTTCTGGAGATGTTCACCATTGTGGGCGCGCTGGCGGGAGCGGCCATAACGCTCGCCTCGTCGCCGCGCCCTCTTTACATTACCTTTGGTGCGGTGCTGCTGGGCTCGTGGCTGGCGCTGCTGCTGGCTGGCCACAAGTCCTGGGAGAGCGCCGCCCCACAAGATGGAATAACGCGCTGGCTGGAACTGGAAGGCAGCTATCCCGACCAGGCGCTGGGACAGACGGTCCATTACAAAGCTCGCCGCGCCTACCTGGGTGCGCCGCTGATGTTCGGCGCGGGCATTATTGCGGGACTTCTGGGAATCGGCGCCGGGGCGGTGAAGGTTCTCATCCATGACCTGGTGATGGGATTGCCGCCCAAGGTCTCAACCACCACCAGCAACCTGATTATCGGAGTTACCGCTTTGGCCGGCACCAGCGTGTACCTGGCCGCAGGATTGATCCATCCCGGGCTGGCAGCGCCAGTCATTCTGGGGGTGGTGCTGGGCGCTTTCCTGGGAACGCGGCTGCTGGTGCGCTTGTCCAACCAGGCGGTGCGCAGGTTCTTTCTTCTGATTCTGGCGATATTGGCCATCGAGATGATCGTCCGGGGCATTCGGGGCGCATGATGGCAGACACTTTGAGTTCTTCGACTGCAGTCGAGAGCGCCCAGGAATGGCGCCAGCTGAAAATGGATGTGCTGGTCGGCTACATCCTTCTGGTCGGGGTGCTGCTGAGCATGGCGCTGATTATCGCCGGACTGTTATGGAAATATATCCAGACTGGCGGCGTCCGGCTGGAGTACGAACTCGCCGGCATGAACCTGTTTCAGTTCGTCGTGTCGGAAATCCACCTTGCGGCGCTCGGCCAGATACGCCCGCGCTTGCTGATCAACATGGGCATTGTGGTCCTGATGCTGACACCCTTCTTTCGTGTGCTGGCGTCAGTGGTGTATTTCCTGGTGGTCCTGAAGAACTGGAAGTACACCGTGTTCACCCTGTTCGTGCTGCTGGTGCTGACCGGCAGCCTGTTTCTGCGCTAGTGGCAAATCCTACCCGAGCCGGGCTGCTTGACAAAGGCAACCCTCCGGTTCAATATTGCGTCTGACGACATGTCGGTAAATGAGTTATGGAAGCATCTGCGTTAAGTGAACCGGTATTGCTGGTGTTGCTGAGCCTGGCGGAACAGCCGCGGCATGGCTATGCCATCTTGAAGGATATTGAATCCATGAGCCGTGGCCGCGTGCTGCTCAGCACCGGCACTTTGTACGGCGCGCTGCAGCGCCTGCTCGGGGAGGGCTGGATCGAGCGCATCCAAGAAGACGATGCTCCGCGCGACCGGCGCACTTACAGGCTGACCGCCCGCGGGCGGCGCAATCTGCAAATGGAAATCGAGCGCATGCGCCACTTGACCAAGGTGGCTGCCCTGCGCATAGCCGGCAAGGAGGCGTGATCGTGGCGCTTACGGTTTACTGCTGGTTGTTATGCCTCTATCCGCGGAGCTATCGCGAGGAATTCGGCGAGGAGATGACGTCCGTTTTCCGCGACGCGCGTAACGAAGTTCCACCAGCGCTGATCGCCAAGATCAATTTCTACGCGCGCGAATTTTCGGGGCTTTTATCGGGGGCGCTGCGGGCTCACTTTGATCGTTTGTTCGGCCCTGCCCTTTCCTTTCGGAGATTGTATATGCAACCCCAATTTCGTTTTCCTCGCTCCACCGTGTTCCTGATGCTGGTGATTTTCGCCAGTACCATCCTCACTATCGCGGAGGCCAGCAAGATTGCCGGCGATACGCGCGGCTGGAGTGGAGTCTGGCCGTCTTTGGGATCGGTTCTGGTATTCATGCTGGTGACGATGTGCGCCGCTGCCGCCATCGTCTGGAGGATCCTGCACACCCTGCGCCGTAGCGGCGTGCATCGCCTGGAAAACGTGCAAAGCTGGATCGATTCAGTCAAGTCGAATGGGATATGACAGAGGATGCAGCGACTTCCGCACTGGTCCAGGGTCGGCCCCCATGGCGCGTATGGCGCCTCTGCAAATGGCTCATCCTGTTACCGGCGTTGCTTGTTGCCGCTGGCGCCGTATATCAGTTTTCGATGGTGGAATGGGACAGCCATCGCTATCCTCCTCCCGGCAAACTCGTGGACATCGGCGGTGGCCGGCGCTTGCACATCGACTGCACGGGCGCGGGCAGTCCCGCCGTCATCCTCGAGGCCGGCCCAAACGACTCGTCCGTAGTTTGGCAACTGGCTCAGCCAGAAATCAGTAAATTTACCCGCGTTTGTTCCTACGATCGTGCCGGTTTTGGCTGGAGCGACGCGCCCAATGAGCCGCGCAGCAGTTTGAATATTGCCCAGGAACTGCAGCGCCTTCTGACGCGCGCTGCCGTTCCCGGCCCCTACGTTCTGGTAGGGCACGACTTCGGCACCCTCGACCTCCGTGTGTTCGCCGCGCGACATCGTCAAGAAGTCGCGGGCATGGTGTTCGTGGATTCCGTTCATCCCGACATGCACCATCGTCCGCCATTCAACGTGGCTGCTCAGTCCACGCTCTCGAACATCTTTTACCGCGTTATACCTTGGACCGTGCCACTGGGAGTGCCCCGGCTCCTGGGCTGGTGTCGCAACAATTTCACATTCCGGAATCAGCCCGCAGCGTGGGCTCGCCTCGTGCCGGAAGCATCTGCCCAGTATTGCCGCCTGCAATCCTGGCGCACCGAGCAGGGCCAAGTAACCGATGAGGATGGCTCCTTCGCTGGCACGACCGGCCCCTTCGGCGATATGCCGCTTATCGCGCTGTCTCATGATCCGCAGGTTAACGATTTCGGAGGGTTTTTCTCTCCGGCCGATTTAATCAAGGCCGAGCGCGCGTGGATGGAGATGCAGGGGGAATTACGAACTCTCTCCTCAAGAAGTAAATGGATTGTCGCCAAGGGATGCCGCCACTGGATACAGATCCATCGCCCAGAATTAGTAGCGGCCGAAGTTCAGGAAATCGTCAACGACGCCCGTGGGACCGCCCCATTTCAATCTGACCAACACACGGAATACAAGTAAGTGAGGTGATTCACCATGAATCTAGTCAATCTTCTCAGGAGAACAGCCGTGAAGAAGGCATACCTGTTTGCGGCCCTTTTGTTGGGCGCAATGCTTTCAGCGGCGCCCCTTTCCACGCCTGACGTGACTGGCAAGTGGTCGGGAACCTTGCAAATGGATGGGCAAAAGGACGCCAAGCCTGCTTACTCCATCTTCCATCAGGACGGAAACAAATTGTCAGGAAGCGTCGGACCCGACGAGAGCGAGCAAGACGAGTTCGAAGGCGGCAAGGTGGAGGGTGACAAACTAACGTTTGACGTTCCACAGGGCGACAATGGCGAAGGCACACTTCACGTCGAGATGCGAGTGCAAGGAGATCAGATGACAGGCCGAGCCAGATGGAGCGGACCGCCACCTCATACCGGATCGGGAACAATCTCCCTGAAACGCGTGGTCGAAAAGTAAGGCAGGATTGGACGAGGGAGGCTTTTGTCTCAACGGCCAAGGGTCGCTGTTGTTGGTTTCGTTTGAAGGGGATCCACTCCCGGATTTCAGCCTAAGAGCTGCTGCCACGGGGTCTAGATAGCTCCTATCCAGAGCGGCGGCCGCCGTTTCCATTGCCATTCCGGTGCGTTCGTTTGCCGTTGGTATGCCGCGGCGACCTGTCGACAATACGCCGAAGGCTGGAGACGGCCTTTCCGCCATATGAATGCAAACGGGCGCTCTCCTGCTCCACCAGGTTTCGCAACAGGCGCGCGCCCTGGGGAGTGAGGGCGAGGCGGGCTTGACGGCCATCGTGCTGGTCGTGATGGCGGCGCAGCAACCCTCGCCGTTCGAGCCGCGTGGCTAGTTCCACCACGCCGTGATGCTGCATGTGCAGCCAGTCGGCGAGTTCGCCGATGCCGCGGCGAGTTTCCGGCGGCAGAGCCTTGACCGCGAGCAGCAACTCGTATTCCCGGGGTGCCAGACCCTGGTCGCGGGCGGTGCGGTAGCCCAGCGAGCGCAGGCAAACCAGGTGATAGCTGAGTTCGGCCAGGTCCTGCGTTTTCATAATACCCTCCCCGCCACAGCGCCGGGCGCTGCGGAACCAGACATCTGCTCCACCGGCGGATTGGGATCGACTTGAGATCCCCTGGCAGCAGGTACAGTGGTTGCCCCGTTTCCAGGTACAGCGCTCGCTACCGGGGGCGGCTCTCCGGGGTCAATGGGAAAGCTCTCTCGCGGCAGGATTTCCCGCAGAGCCCAGTCAATGCGATTCACGCCTTCCGTGATGCGGCGAATGGCTTCCTCATCCCGCGTGATGTAGGCGGAAAGGGAGATGACTTCCAGGGCATTGCGCACATGGTGGTTGAGTTCCGCGATGACCCGCAGGCGTGCCATGGCGTACTGACGAGCTTTGTAGGCGTTGTGCAGGAGCTTGGCCGCCAGCATGCCCAGGATGAGGGCGGAGCCGCCTTCGGCCATGATTCTTTCCCGGTAGGGCCCGAGATCGGGGACGAGCAGGTAATGCAGCAGTTCGGTGATCAGGAAAGCGGCCACGGCGAAACCGGCCATGACCGGCAGCAGCTTGCGACGCGAGTCGCGGTTGACCTGCGCCTCGTCTATCTCCGAGGCAGGACGGCGCTGAGTAGAAGCTTTTGGCATTGCGACCTCCCTCAGTGCATTTCCGAACGCGTGGGCTGGTCGAAGGTGAACTCGGTGGCGCCCTCCGCCAGAGTGCGCAGGACTTCTTTCACCTGGTACTGCGGAATAACAACCGTGAACTCCAGCAGGGCCACATCAGAACTGCGCATCTGCTGCACGCGGGCATAAACGCTTTGCAATCCGTCAACTACGAACGAGGAGCCGTCTTTCCCCGCTAAGGTCAAAGTAAGATTGGCTTTATCGCTCATAACTCCGTCTCCTAAGGTCAGAAATGAAGGTGAAGATGAAGAGCCTGGCGTGGGCGCCGAAGCCGCTAGTCACGCCTTCAGAAGGAGCAGGGGTCAGCTCAAGGGAGGAGGCCGATTGTAAAGCGGGAATTCAGTGGAGGCAGGAGAGTATGTTGTCTGGTCAAAGCCAGCAGAGCATCGCGCTGGACGAGACCGGAGGACCAAGTGCGCGCCGCTGTGCGGCACGGTCCAGTCGAAACTGGGTGAATCCAGGCAGGGCTGCCGGGCATGATTGCCTGAAGAAGCCGCCGTATGCTGCCCGGCGGAGGCGAGCACCCCCACTGGGGCGTGCAGCGCCACAAAAACCATCAGGACAAGCGCAAACGTCCCCACCGCAAACCGGAACCAGCTAAGGCGGTGGTGGCTTTGTGGGTGCACGAGACTTTGTCCTATTCTGTTGGACGATTATATCGCCGATTTGGTAGCCAGAGTTTTCTTCACCTGGCACTAATTAGTTATGGCTGAGACCGCCGAACCACCTTAATCTCGAACAATTTCGGCCACAGTTTGCCGGTGACGAACAGCCGGTCGAATCTGGAATCGTAAGCGATGCCGTTCAGAACGGCGTCGGGGTCAGAGAGCTGGCTCTTGTCCATTAAGCCGGTCAGATCAATCCAGCCCAGCACTTTGCCGGTGCGCGGAGAAATGCGCGCAATCCGGTCAGTGTGCCACACGTTGGCGTAAATTTCGCCGCGGATGTATTCCAGTTCGTTAAGGTCCAGCACCGGGTGGCCATTCTCATCGGTGACCGAGAGTTTGCGAATTTCACGAAAGGTGCGGGGGTCGAAAAAACGTAGGACGGGAGAGCCATCGCTCATAATCAAGCTCTTGCCGTCCTGAGTGAGGCCCCAGCCTTCGCCCTTATAGGAAAGAGTGCGCTGCAGCGCAAAACTGAAGCGGTCGTAAACAAACGCCGTGCCTGCCTTCCAGGTCAGCTGCACCAGGCTGCTGCCCCAGTTGGTGAGCCCTTCGCCGAAGTACTCCGCCGGCAGTTCATGATGCTGCAGGACTTTGCCCGATTGCAGGTCCACCATGCGCAGCGAGGAGCGGCCGTTCATGCCAGTGCTTTCGTAGAGATGACCATCCACGTAGACCAGGCCCTGAGTAAACGCACCGGGATCATGCGGATAGACATGGACGATCCGGTATCCCTCGGGGGCAGGCGAAACTTGTGCGTTAGCAGCGGCGAGCGATATTCCTCCCGCGCCTAACCATGAAGCCAGAAGAATGTGACCCAGAAACATGCGGAGCAATTTCAACAGGTGACGCACAATTATGGCAAACCAGAAAGGAAAGGGTCAGCGCCAGAAATTGCCGAGCAGCCGGTTCCACTGGCCGGCAAAAGCGAGCAGGCGCTGCTGGCCGACATCGGCGGTTTCGCCCGGCTGCAGCGGCGTATTGATGCGAACCAGCACGCTGTCGCTGCGGTTGAAGCGCAGAGAATCAAGGGTGAGGTAAAGGTCGGCCCGGTTCAGACTGGCCACGCCGCGGCCGTGGGCCCAAAACCAGAAGAGAACAAGCTGGCGTTCCCCGCCTTTGGTGACGACATAACGATTTGCCGCAAAGCCCGGCTGCCCGGGAACAGAAAACGCCGCTGTCGCGGAATCCGCCACCGACCAGCCGGAGCCGAGCAGGCATTCGGTGGGTACGTGGTGCCCAAGAGCTTGCTGATTAGGACGATGAGCGAGATACACGTCCACGGAGGAATTGCCTCCGCCCGGCTGCTGGTAATGGCGCTGCAGAAATTCCCCCGGACCAAGCATGGCCAGCGTCTGCGGGGCGAAGGGCAGATCGGCGCCCTGCCAGCCGGCAAACTGCAGGGGAAGAGTGGAGAGAGCCGGCCCAGGCGGAAGAACATCCTGGCGGGTGCGCGTCTGCAGGAAGAGAGCGGCGCCGGCAAGCGCGATGGCCACCAGGGCAAAGCGTGCGTTGACGGAGATCACGCGTACCCCTCCTGCTTCTGCTGTTCCACCCCGGCGCTCGTCACAGTCCGCAACAGGCGATGGAAGGCGAAAACCATGGCCAGCGAGCCCAGAAACACCAGCCAGCCGGAAAAGAGATGAAGGGCGCCTTCCGCGCGATCCACGCCCCAGTGCTGCACCACAAAACCGGTGGCGGCGATGCGCAGGGCGTTAGCCAGAACCGAAATCGGCGCGGCGGCCACCGCCAGCGCCACCCGAAGAGAATTTCTGGACTCAACCAGGTATCCGTAAATGACGCTGAGGACCACCAGAGAAAACAGGAAGCGAATTCCGCTGCAGGCTTCGGTAACGCCCAGGCGGGCGGCTTGCAGCAAAATGATATTGCCTTCGCGGACCGCCGGTACCCCCACGCCCATCAGCAGCAGAGTAGCCAGCTTGGAGGACAGTATCTGCAACGGGAAAGTGAGCTGGCTGGCGATGGTTTCCGAGGGCAGCATCAGAACCAGAAATCCCAGGGGGAAGGCAACGGCGGCCAGGTGCCGCCAGCCGGCCAAAAAGACAATCATGCCCACAACCAGGAGCAGCAGAGAGACTCGGGGCAGGAAGAACTCCGAACTGGCCACCCCCAGCAGCAGCGCGAGCAGGGCCAGCACAATAATCCCCAAGCCCGCCCAGGCAGGCCGGAGTGGCAGGTCAGCCAGCCGCTTGCGGTCCTCCCACAGCAACAGCAAGGAAAAGGCTGGCACGAAGAGCCCGTAAGT
Source organism: Terriglobales bacterium (assembly GCA_035280205.1). Classification (GTDB taxonomy): domain Bacteria; phylum Acidobacteriota; class Terriglobia; order Terriglobales; family Acidobacteriaceae; genus JAICWP01. The sequence continues at coordinate 11,417 of DATEGI010000178.1, forward strand.
GTAGTTGGGATCCTGCCAGCATTGCTGAACCAGCGGCCAGGCAACGGGAGCGTAGAGCCAGCCCGTCAGCAGGCACAAAATTCCCGCCTGCCAGATAAAGCGGTAGCGTCGTTGGCAGAGGCTGGCCATGGTTCGGTGTCAGAAGGCGCTCTCCCGCCGGGTTAGTCCTTCCTGCGCAACTTGCGCGCTCGCCAGATAACGCCTCCCAGACCGGAGAAAAGCAGCAGCGTCATGCCGGGTTCCGGCGTCACCGCCAGCGGGGTAGTGGAGGAGGAGTCGGAATGGGGCAGTGCGGCAAAGGGCGCGCCAAAAATGGGCAGCACCCACCATTTCCTGCTCTTTTTGGCGATGGTAGCGGGAATCGCCGGAATCAGCCCGGGGTCAGCATTCACAGGATCGGTGGCGGGGGCGGCAATCATGGCGGCGTAGGGCTGGTTGAAAGCCTCCTCCGGAGGTTCCACCGGCGAGCCCGTATTCAGCGGCACCGCCGATACGCGGTTGCCGCAACGGGTGCGTGCCGTGATTTTCCCGTCGGTCACCAGGGTTTCACCCTGATGGAGGGCGAGCTTCTTCCGCGTCCAGTAGACCTTCTGCCCGACGCGGTAAGCCACAAACATGGACTGCTTTTGTGCAACCTGCACCAGGTGGGCATGCTGGAAATCGAAGCCCTGGTATGACCGCGCCACCACCGGGTCATCAGCTATGGCCAATTTGAGGTCAGCCAGCGTTCTAATGCCGCCGGGGATGACCGAGTAGGGGTACACCAGGCGATTTTCCCCGCGTATGAACGAGCTGGGGCGAGAGGGATAATCCCGCGATTCCCTTGCCTGATCGGTTGAAGTGGGGGTCGAAACTGCATTGACAGCCGAGTAGGAAAGATCGGGACCGGACTGCCGACGAGCCAGTCGCCAGGTGATGACCGCGGTGGCTGCAAACAACAGCAAAACCACCCATTTCACCCGGGCATGGCCGCGGATAAGTCCACTCCCGCGACGGTTTATGACACGAGCCCTGAGATCCGCCACGTTAGTGCTCCTCTTTATGATGGGGGGAGGTTAAGTAAAATAGCACACCGACCTCCAAACGCGCCTTTAGAGAAGATGTCTGGATTCATATATTGACGGAGAAAACAGGCCTGCCAAGATTGCGCCGAGGTGAAAAGGATTGCACAGGAAGCGCAATATACTACTACACCAGATGCACCGCAATGCCCGGGAAATCGCTTTAGGCGGGGGCTGGAAACCGGACCTTGTTCCTTTTTGACGCCAAAACTAATCCATCCTGATTACTTCGCAGCTACCAAACGTCGAACCACCCGCAAAGCAGGGTCCGTCGGAACCCGGGTCGAGGCTGCCTAGCCTTCGATGTTCAAGTCCTGCAAGGCTCCAGGCCCGTTTCAGGCGGAAGGCGGCGCGTCCGTGCAGCACACGGCGCAGGGCCCGATGGAGTAGAATTCCGGGCAAAGGGGTAGAGGATGGCAAGCGTATCCGATGTAGTGAAGACCCGGCTGACCCATAGCGGCAATCCTGAGATGACTGTGCTGGAAGCGGCGCGCATCATGACCGAACGCAACATCGGCGCGCTTCCCGTGCTACGCGAGGGACGCCTGCTGGGTATCTTCTCCGAGCGTGACGTCATGACGCGCGTGGTCGCCGCCGGGCGCAGTCCCGGAAGCACCAAGCTCTCCGAGGTGATGACGCCTTATCCGCGCACGGTCACGCCGGAAGAGACCATCGAGAACTGCCTGTTCATGATGAAGGAATTCGGCTTTCGCCACCTGCCCATCTGTGCCGGCGATGAATTCGTAGGGTTGGTATCGGTCCGCGACCTGATGCTGTTCGACCACCGCAGGCGGTCAGCTTAAGCCGCGGCCTGCACAAGTTTGCCGATAACCTTTGATGAATGCCCGGTTCTCCGGCGGCGAGGATAACGGCCCGCCGGACGCTCACTTCTTCAGCTCAGCTTGCCAGTTCACGATGACGGTGATAGGCGCGCTCGCGCGTCCAACCGGCGCCGCCAACAAAAGTCTTTTTCCATCGCGTGCAACATCAAATTCCAAAGGGCTGTTTGGGGGGGTGGGTGGCAGTTGGAACAGCGCCCGTTGCTCTCCCGCCTGCACTGTCGCTCCAAGCTCCAGTTGGATGGTGATCACCTGATGGTCGGGCGAGATATAAAGCAGGCGCTTTCCGTCTGGCATCCACCGGACGTTTTGTCCGCCATTCGTTGATATCTGCACCGGCGCGCCCGCGCGGCCAAATGGCGCAACATAAATCTCAGAATGTCCGGATTGGTCTGACGTGAATGCAATCCACTTTCCGTCTGGTGAGAAGCGTGCATCCGGGATAGTGCTCGGCAGCTCTGCAAAGAGCCGGTATGGTTTTGAATTCCCGGTTAAAGGATAGACGCCGTAGTACCCCAATCCCTTCTCGTTATCGCCTTCCCAGTAGAGCAGCGACTTGCCATCCGGCGACCAATCCCGCGGGATGTAGTCGTTCCTTGGATCAGGAGAGCTCAATTTTGTGCGTGAGCCGTTAGCTTCCTGAATGTAAATTGTCTGGGCGCTTCCGCCAAAAGCTTCATCTAGGGCGATCCGTTTCCCGTCCGGCGACCAAATACCCAGTACGCCTGCAATTGGAGCTTCATGCGTTACGGCCGTCACAGTCTTTCTCGTGCTGTCGAGCATCCAAAGGTCCCCGGTATGGGTCAGGGGGTCGGAATTTGAGGCAAGAACCTTGGTTCCGTCCGGTGATGCCCGTGGGTTCTGCCAGAAGGAAGGTTCAGCGAGCGCGCCTAATCGTTTGCCGTGCAAATCCTCCCAGGAAAGCTCCATTCTTGGATACAACTGCGCATGATAGGCGAGCACATTTGCGGCGACTGCATAATTTGCGATTCCGCCGACGCCGGCGAAAGCTAATTGCGTGCGCAGGACCTGTGTGGTTGCGCCGCTGAGTTTTAGGCTATCTGGATCAAAGGGCTGAGCATAGAGATAGCCATCGCGCTCGAAGAACAACTTACCTTGTGCAAACGTCGGTGCGCCGGCATTATGGACAAGTAGCTTTCCCGGCTTGCCGTCCAACGATCCCGAGTAGATGTCATGGCGTTTGTCACTGCGCAAGGCCACGTACACGAAATGCTGCCCGTCGGGAAGGAACGTCGGCCAGTGCTCCCCGACGTCATACTTTTCACGGTCCCACGGTGCTGCCGGTTTTATGGAGCAGTCTGAGGTCGAATCTAGCTTAAGCGACCCATCGGGAGCCATTAGCAGCAACTGATTATCTTGATTCGCCGAAATGAACGCGGTGTTTGCAGGAAGATCGCAAAGCATCTCTGCCGAGCCGCCTGAAATTGCGACCCGCATCAGTCTGTCCACATTGCGTGCGTTATCGTGTCTGGCGAAGAAGAGTGAACGACTGTCGCGCGACCACGCCACCGCCCATGCTCCTGTCCCCGCCGTGGCTTCCAAAGGAACCGGTTCGCTCGAATCCAGCGCCTTGACCCAAACCGATGGCGTCCGTTTCTCATCGGTTGCGACGAATGCCAACCACTTTCCATCGGGAGAGAGCGCCATGGTGACGCTGTACTCGAAGGGCTCTCCTGGCGATTCCACGGTAAAGTGAATCGGCACGGCCGGCTGCATCTCGCGATCAACATACGCGATGGCGAGTATGGCCGTCGCTGCGGCGAGCAGCGCCGCTGCAACCCACGCGGCTCGCTCGCGGTTCTTCCGTCGCGCGGCGACTGGAGCCGCTACTCCCGCCTGCGACCCGCCTTCGAGCACCCACTTCAGCTCCAGCTTCACGTCGTGTGCGGTCTGCCAGCGGTCATCAGGGTCCTTCGCCAGGCAAGTTCTTATGACCCGGTCGAGGGCCGGCGGCGAAAGCGGCTGCAGCGTGCTGATCGGTGCTGGCTCCGAGTTCATAATGTTGGCAATCAGGCTGGCGCGCGTTCTTCCCTGAAAGGCAGCTCGTCCCGTCGCCATTTCGTATAGCACTGCGCCTAAGGCAAAAATGTCCGTGCGCGCGTCCGCCTCGTTGCCTTCGAGTTGCTCCGGGGCCATGTATTGAAAGGTGCCGACAATCTCGCCTTTGCCCGTGATGTTGCTATCGCTCATCGCGAGCGTTGACATTACCGCCTCTTGTGCGGCAGAGACTGTGTATTTCGCCAGACCAAAATCCAGCAGCTTCGCCCCCGATTTGGTCAGCATAATGTTTGCAGGCTTCAGGTCACGATGCACAATCCCTGAGCCCTGCTTGTGCGCCTTTTCGAGCGCGTCGGCGATCTCAATCCCAAGCTTGAGAAGTTGCTCCGCGGGCATGGGTCCGCGCTGCAGGCGCTCTGCCAACGTCTCGCCTTCGAGCAGCTCCATGACGAGAAAATCCACGCCCTGGTGCTGCCCAATGTCGAAGAGGGTACAGATGTGCGGATGCGACAGGCTGGAGATTACGCGCGCCTCGCGCTCGAAGCGCCGGCGCAGTTCAGTATCTTCTGCAAAATGCGGGGACAGAACTTTGATGGCCACGCTGCGGTCGAGCCGCGTGTCCCGCGCGCGATACACCTGCCCCATGCCGCCTGCGCCCAGCGGCGCCACAACTTCGTACGGACCGAGCCGCGTTCCCGCGCTCAGCCGCGCGCTCGATGAGGCTCCCGGCCCTGCCATAGCGCGCGATTATAGAAGGTTTTTGCCTGAACGCAATTCCTCGCGGTGAGCCATTGTCACGAAACCGAGCGCAAAGAAGGAAGTCTGCACAATTCGGCTCCTGAGGCCCATCCAAGGTGCCGGTTGGTCATACCCGATACAACGGCCATTTCCATTGCTGCTTTGTGGAGAACAGACGGCGGGTTATACTCCGCCGCATGCCAGTCCGGCAGCGGCCTGGATGTCTGTCCTCGCTCTTCGGGGTTCTTGTGCTGGGTGTGGGCGTTGTCTATGGTTGGCGGCTGTGACCAGCCTCTGGGCACTTCCCATCGGTAGGCGCTGGACTTCCTTTTTGTACTGTCGGGGTCCGGCAAGTTATTTACCAAGGCGGGTACCTGTCTCAGGCAGAAAAATGCTAAGGCGCCTTCGCAACAGATATAGTTCACGGCCACAGTCGGCTGCGATAGAATGCGGGCCGATGCGCCGATACCACCACGTCGGAATCCCGACCACCGTGAAGGTGAGAGACTCATTAAAGAGTACGCAACGTACGTATCTGGGTATGAAA
>DATEGI010000179.1:0-34467 GCA_035280205.1 Terriglobales bacterium
AGCTGGCGCCGCGGGTGCCGCTGCCGGCGCCTCGCCCGCCAGTGCCGCCATCTCCGCATCACTCAGCAGGGGCAGTCCTTTGCGCTTCCTGCGCGCCTGCTCCGCCGCCACCGAAGACTTGTTCCATTTGGGATAGGAGGCTAGCAGCGCCTTCACCGTTTCCGTCATGCCCGCGGAACTGCCACTCGGCGGCTCTGCCACCGCCACTGCCGCGGAAGCTGCCGGTGCCGCAGTTTGCGTCGCCGTTGCCGTGCTGGCCGCCGGAGCCGCGCTTGCCCCCGCTCCGCCCGCTTCCCAGGGCATCGGCACGCCCGCCTTCAGAGCCTCCACCTCGGCCTCGGTCAGCGCCGGCAATGCCTTGCGCTGCCGGTACGCCTGCTCCATGCCGATTACGGAGTTGTTCAGCGGTTTGCGCGGCAGGGGCGGAAGATGCCCGAGGATGCCCCCTGCTTTCGATTGCTCATCTGCCATTAGTTCTTACCCCGTTTCGCGACGGCTCCCCTGATACGCGACTGACCATTCAGTCGGCCGCGACCAGGCGCTCCCTGTCGCTTTGGCTGCGCTGCGGAGCTCCGATGGCAGTGGCCACCAGATCCGCCAGCGCGGCAATGAAAGTCGGTGAATCGTTCAATCCCGCCGACATCTCGAATTGCGTAATGCCCAATTGGGCGGCTTGCTCCCGCGCCTCATGGTCCACTTCACCCAAAGTCTCCACGTGGTCGGAAACAAAGGATATCGGCACCACGCAAATCTGCCGCTCTCCTTCGGCTGCCGCCTGGCGCAGCGTCGCCCTGAGCGATGGCTGCAGCCACTTGCTGGCTCCTACTTTGCTCTGATAGCAGAGCGCGTGGCGGTTGCGCCATCCGCCCCGTTCCATAACCATTTCCACGGTCTCTTCGATTTGCCTCTGGTAGGGATCGCCCTTCTCCACTACCGCTATAGGCACGCTGTGCGCGCTGAATAGCAGCAGCGGTTCCGAACCTCGCGGGAACCGCTCCAGCGCTTCTTCCACTTTTTCCACCAGGGCCTGCAGGTAGCTCTCATGCTGGTAAAACTCCTGCACGCAATGCACAGGAATGGCTGAGGCCTGAAAACAGCGGTTCCATTCGTTGAGGCTGCTGCCGGTAGTGGTAGAGGAATCTTGCGGATAAAGCGGCAGGAGGACAATCTCCTCCACTGCCGCTCCTTCAAGTTTGGCGATGGCTTCCTGGGTGAAGGGATGCCAGTAGCGCATGGCTACCACGCACGTGGCGTCAATCCCTGCCTCTGCCAGTCGCTCCTCCAAGGCTGCGGCTTGCCTTTCGGTGTGCTTGCGGATAGGCGATCCTCCTCCGATCACCGAATAATGGTGCTCCACCTTGCGCGCCCGCGTGGTGGAGATCACTTTCGCCAGAGCCTTGCGCCCGATGCGCGCAAACGGAAAATCAATAATGTCCGGATCGCAAAACAGGTTGTAAAGGAAAGGTTCAATCGCTTCCAGTGTGTCGGGTCCGCCCAACTGGAAGAGCACCACACCTATGCGTCGCGTTGTAGCAACCAAGTTCCCCACAGACCCTAAACCAACCCCAGGAATATGAGCCGCGTTCCAGCAACTACCTTGAAATGTGGCCGAATGTTACTCCCTGAGGGCGGTTAGCGTCAATCACATTGGCTCGTGATACGAAGCTGGGGATGAGGTAAGTAGAACTTTCAGACGCGGGCCGGTTCCGGCACCTGCTCCGACTGCATGGCCTCAATCACGGAATCGGCGAACTGCGAAGTGCCTGCCTTTCCGCCCACGTCACGGGTAAGCTTGTCGCGCTGACGGTAGACCTTCTCTAGCGCGGTGCGGATGCGCCATGCCGCATCGTGCTCGCCCAGGTGCCGCAACATGAGCAGCGAGGACCGCAGCACAGCGGTGGGATTGGCGATGTTCTTTCCCGCTATGTCGGGAGCCGAGCCATGCACCGCCTCGAATACGGCCGCGTTGTCGCCCAGGTTGGCGCCCGGCACGAGGCCCAGGCCGCCCACGAACGCCGCGCACAGGTCGGAGATGATGTCGCCGTACAGGTTTTCCAGAAGCAGCATGTCGTACTGGTAGGGATTCATCACCAGTTGCATGCAGGTGTTATCCACGATGTGCTCGCCGTAGGTGATTTCCGGATATTCCTTGGAAATCGCCCGCGAGCAGCGCAGAAACAACCCATCCGAAAGTTTCATGATGTTGGCTTTGTGGATGGAGTGAATTTTCTTCCGCTTGTTCTTGCGCGCATACTCAAAGGCAAACCGTGAAATCCGCAGGCAGGCCTTTTCGGTGATGATTTTCAGGCTCTCCACTACTCCGGGCACCACCTCGTGCTCAATGCCCGAATACAAGCCCTCCGTGTTTTCGCGCACGATGATCAGGTCCACGTCGGGATAGCGCGTGGGAATGTGCGGCAGGTTGCGAATGGGCCGGAAGTTGGCGTACAGCTCAAAATGCTTGCGCAGCGCCACATTAATGCTGGAAAAACCGCCGCCGATGGGCGTGGTCACCGGGCCTTTCAGCGCTACTCGCGTACGCTCAATCGAATCCAGCAGGCTTTTCGGCAGGTACTCGCCGTACTTTTCGTACGCTTCCTGTCCGGCGTTGCACCTCTCCCACTCGAATTTCAGGCCGGTGGCCTCCAGAATGCGCACCGTGGCGTCGGTGACCTCAGGCCCAATGCCATCGCCCGGAATCAATGTGATTTGGTAGGCCATGAATGATTAGATACCGTCTCCGCGATTCAGGTGTGAATACCACCCACCAACTACCAGCTACCAACTACCTCTCACGCTGACTCCTGACTACTGTTTCTCACACCCTAACTCCGCCCTTTGCCTTCGGCGCCGGCGGCGTCCCTTCCTTCGTCTTCAGCAAGTCCTTCAATTCCGTCATGAACTCCTGCACGTCCTTGAAATCCAGGTACACCGAGGCGAAGCGCACGTACGCCACTTTGTCGAGCTTGCGTAATCGGTTCATGATGAGCTCGCCGATTTCGCTGCTCTTGCGCTCTCGCTCCGTCGAATCAATTACGAAAGACTCCGCCTCGTTGACAATCTGCTCCAGCTTGCCCATGGAGACCGGACGTTTCTCGCAGGCGCGCAGCAGGCCGTTCAAGACTTTTTGCCGCTCGAATTTCTCCCGCCGTCCATCCTTCTTGACCACCATGTAGGGGATCTCATCAATGCGCTCGTAGGTGGTGAAGCGCTTGCCGCACTGCAGACACTCCCGGCGCCGGCGGATGGATTCGGCTTCTTTGCTCTCGCGCGAATCCACCACCTTGTCGTTTACGAATCCGCAAAAAGGACACTTCATCTTGGCACTAAGCTATTAGCGATAAACCGATTGTATCAAGGCGATTGAATGCGATGGCTAAGGCTGGCGAGGCTGCTGCGAACGGGGCTCCTGCTGGGCGCGGTGCGCCCGTTCGCCATCTGCTGCATCGTCCGGCGCTGTCGTCGACAAACCGCGGGGGTTGTTTCCCGCCAAGAGCGATTGCGCCTGCTCTTCCCGCTCCTCTTCCTTGTGGCTCTCCGCCGATAGTTTGCGCAGCGAAAGATGGCCGCGATGGGCGAAGACTAGCCCTATCGGAATGCAGGCCATGAATGTCACCAGCCACAGCAGGATGCCGCAACTCACCGCCGCCTCCGGCGGAATTCCATAAATCACCTGCAGGGCGCTGATCACGGCCAGTTGGCTGCCGCCCCCCACTGCCGGAAGCTGCGCCACCGAGCCAATCATGCTGAAGCCCATCAGCAGCAGCACGTGGGCCACGTCCATATTGCTTAGGTGAGGATGATCGCCAATTCTCTTGACGGCCTTGCCCTTGCGGGTGAGCCAGAACTGGCCTTTTTCTTCCCTTACGCCGAAACCCTTCGCCTTCAGAGCAGGCTTCAGCAGTTCGATCGTGTCCGCGTCCACGGGCTGACCCGCCAGTTCGGGCAGGTCCGCTTTCTTGGCGGTTTCCACGTCCACCGAAGGAGGACCCTGTTCCACCACCCTCTCGCCAGGATCCGGCGGGTAGGAGTGGGCCACCTCGCGGTAAGCCAGGGCAATGAGAAACCAGATCGCCAGGGAAAGCGCCACCAGCTTGGCAAATGATTTGGGTCCCGCGACGGTATTCAACCCCTCCCCGAAAGCACGCACCTTCTGATCTACGTGCTGCGCCAGTCCGGTGGATACTTTGGAGGTTATTCCGTGGAGGTACTTGGCTACTTGCGGCCCGCGCCGGCGAATCATGACCGCCACTAAAGCCATGAGGGCCACCAGCAGACATAAAATCACCGCCGCCCATTGAAACTTGCCTACATAAGGATTGGCTTTGATTTTGGCGGAGAAGAAAACGTCAATCGCCATCAGCACGGTGAAGGCGCCAGTATCGAAAATACGCTCCACCGTCCATACTCCGATCTGCGAGGAAACTGTGACGTCTTCTTTTTTCGCAATCAGGTAGGGCCGAATGAATTCTCCTGGCCGGCCCAGCAGGGCCAGCCCGGTAAAGCCGATGAAGGTGGCCGGAACCAGATTCCGCGACCGCGCCTGGCACACCGGCTCCAGGAACACCTGCCAGCGCACCGCCCGCAGAACATAGGTAAGGTAGATGAGGATTACGGCAATAACGATCTGCAAGGGATGAACATGGCTGGCAGCGCGAAAGCGGGCCCAGTCGAAGGACCTCCAGTGCTCAACCTGGAAATAGACCAGAAGTCCCAGGACGACAACGACAACGGAGGTAGTAAGGATGCGCTTCTTGGTCATGCGGGCGCCGGGCCCAGGGGCAAACCTCCAAACTAAATGACCTTATTACGGCAGGTCAACGCCGCTGCGCCTCAGCCGGGGATTAGGAACCAGTGCCCGCCTGTTTCTGGACGGATCGGCCGGGCACCCTCGTGGGAGTGGACACAGTCTGGCGGTTGCCAGTTCGCCCGACAGTCTTCTTATGGGTGGCGTGCGCTCGCTGCTCGGCCAGCTTCTTGCGATTGAACTCCCGTATGACCTTGGCTACATAGGCGTGTGTCTCGCGATACGGTGGCACCCCATGGTACTGCGCCACCCGCTGCGGACCAGCGTTGTACGCAGCCAGCGTCTTGGCCATATCGCCGTGGTAGTAATCTAGCAGTTCGCGCAAATAGTGCGTGCCGCCATCCACATTCGCGGCCGGATCAAAGGGATTCTCCACGCCCAGCTTGGAAGCAGTGCCCGGCATCAGTTGCATCAGCCCTTGCGCCCCTTTGGGCGAGACTGCGTGCGAATTGAAGCTGCTTTCTGCGTGAATAACGCTGGTGATGAAGTCGGAATCAATCTGGTGCCGCGTGCTGGCCGCACTCACCGCCTCGCTCACATCCGGATGGGCAGCAGCAGGCGTCCCCCGCCGCTGTGCCGGCGTATTGTCCTTGTCGAAGCGAATGATTTCCGCGGTTGGAATGTCTACGTAACTGTCACTGCCAGAGGTGAAATATAAGCGTGTGGTCTGCTGCAGCACCGCGCGATGGTCGTGGCGGATGGAAAAACCGTTGCTCAGCACCGCGACTTCGCCTGCAAACGCGGTGCAGGTTCCTAAAATGACCAAAACTCCGATTTTGGAGAAAAACTTCATCGAATTTGGAGTGGAGCCCTAAACTGCTGTTTTCGCGCCACTTAGTACCTGCTCCACCGCCATGGCCACGCCCGCTTCATCGTGCAGGCCGGTAACCATCCAGCCCCGGTCCCGCAACTCTGGGGAGGCATTTCCCATGATAACCGGGATGCCGGCAAACTCAAGCATCTCTATGTCGTTGTAGTTATCACCAATGGCCATGACCTGTTCCCGGGCGATGCCACGATACCTAGCCCACCGCTCCACGGCGTGGCCCTTAGAGCAGCCCTGGTTCAGCACATCTACGATGCACAGGTCGCGTACAGGGTATTCCGTGCGCAGGACCGTGATGCGGTCGGCAACTCCGCAGCCGGCAAGGGTTTGGAGCGCGCCCCGCATGCGCTCGATGGTGCCGCAGAACATGGCCTGTATCGGGTCGCTGACCAGCGCCTTTTCAATAGGCACCACGAAATCAATGAATTGCATGTTCTTTTCCAGCCAGCGCTGGATGCTGCCCGTCAGCTCGTCCATGCGCTCCAATACCAACGCTCCCTTAGTTTCGGTGTCGAAAGTGAGAACCGTGTTGCCGCGATATTCGCGCATGGCGGCAACCAGTTCGCGCGCTATACCCACGGGGAGCAGGTCGCGGTGGAACAATTCGCCGCTGAGGGAGCGCGTAACGGCGCCGTTAGAACTGATGAGCCAGAGGTTAAAACCCAGTTGCTGGGCGATAGGCAGGGCAAAGGTGTGGCGGCGGCCGGTGACCAGAATGATCTCTACTCCGGCCTGATGAGCCCGGCCCAGGGCTTCCAGATTGGCCGGGGGAATCTGAAACTGGCTGTTCAGCAGGGTGCCGTCAATATCTATAGCCAGCAGGGGGATGGGAGGCTTCACTGCTTAAATTCTAGCAGAGCAGGCTCTTTGCCCGGCCAGTATCGGTGCGATCAGGGCATTAGCCAGTGGCAGCAGCTAGGAGTGAGGAGCCAAAGGCTGCTCAGCCGCATGCTATAGTTCAGGTAAAGTCCGTTCACGATGGGTTCGATCTTCTACTTTTTTTCCTGGGGGATCATTCTTCAGGCGCTGGCGATCGTGCACTTCATCCGCCGCCGGCCGGATACCTGGTGGATATTCATCATCATTTTCGGCGGGGCGCTGGGGGCGATCATCTACCTCCTGGTGGAGGCGGTGCCGGACCTGGGGTTGCTGCGGCAGTCGTTTAAGGCTTTTCCGCGGCGCAGCCGCATCCGTGAACTGGAATTCGCCGTCCTCGACAATCCTTCTGCGGGAAATTATGAAGAGTTAGCCGATCTCTACCGCGAAGACGGAAAATACGCGCGCGCCCGCGAGTGCTACAACAAGGCGATTTCGCCGCGCACCGACCATCCTGATCCCTTCTATCATCGCGCGGTTTGCAACCTGGAACTGGACGAACCGGCCATTGCCATACCCGACCTGGAGCGCGTGGTCGCACAGGATCCAAAGCATGGCTACTACCGCGCCCAGGGCCTGCTGGCGCACGCTTACGCGCTGACGGGGCAGACCGAAAAGGCAGCCGCGCTGTTTCAGCAGGTCACGGAAGTTTCCACGCTTTCTGAAACTCAGTACAACTACGCTACGTTTCTTGCCTCACAGCATCGCGAGGCCGAAGCCCGCCAATGGGCGCAGCGCATCCTCAACAAGAAGCCCACCATGCCCCGCTTCCAGAAACGACAGGAGCGTCCGTGGTTCCGGCGCGCGTCGGGGCTGTTGCGCCGCCTGCCCGCGTAGAACCCGTTTTCACCACAGGGCACAGAGAAAAGCAATTGACGATTGAAGTTTGAAGAATGACGACTAAAAAACCCGTTTTCCTGCCAGGAAGGAGTGCACCGAAGCCATCCATCAATCGCAAATCGTCAATCATCAATATACTCTGTGGCTCTGTGTCTCTGCGGTGAGACTGTGGTTGAGACTTTGTTACACTTCGCGCAATGGCCCAGATCACCTTCCTGGAATGCACCCGCTGTGGCGAACAATTGAGCGCAGAGCAGCCGCAGACCGTTTGCCCGCACGACGGCGGCGTTTTGTTTGCGCGCTATGACCTGGCATCCATAAAGAAGACCTTTAAGCGTGAATCGCTGGCCGGAGGCGCGCCGACGATGTGGCGCTATCGCGAGGTGCTGCCGGATGCCGAACCGGTCTCGCTGGGCGAAGGCTTCACGCCTCTGCTGCGTAGCCGCGAATATGCCGACGTGTACATCAAGGATGAAGGGTTGAATCCCACCGGGTCGTTTAAGGCGCGCGGACTTTCGGCGGCGGTGACCATGGCTCGGGCCTATGGCCTGAAAAAGCTGGCCATTCCCTCCGCGGGCAATGCGGCCAGCGCGCTGGCCGCCTACTCCGCTGCCGCGGGTATCGAAGCCCACATCTTCATGCCCAAGGATGTTCCCCGGGCCAACCTGGTGGAGTGCCGCAGCTATGGTGCGCACGTCACTCTGGTAGAAGGACTTATCAGCGACTGCGCGCGGTTGGTTGCCGAGCGCAAACAGGCCGAAGGCTGGTTCGATGTGACCACTCTGAAAGAGCCCTTTCGCGTGGAAGGCAAGAAAACCATGGGCTATGAGGCGGTGGAACAGCTGGGCTGGCGTGTGCCTGACGGCATCATCTATCCCACCGGCGGCGGAGTGGGCCTGATCGGCATGTGGAAGGCGTTCGACGAAATGGAGACGCTGGGCTGGATCGGCAAAGAGCGCCCCAGGATGGTAAGCGTGCAGGCCAGCGGTTGCGCCCCCATTGTTAAAGCGTGGGATGAACACAAGAGCGTAGCGGAAGCATGGGCCAACGCGGCTACGGTGGCGGCCGGCTTGCGCGTGCCCAAGGCTTATGGCGACTACCTGATGCTCGACATCCTGCACAAGAGCCAGGGCACGGCGGTGGCCGCCACCGACCGGGAAATCATGGAGGCGTTGCTGCATTGGGCACGCACGGAAGGAGTCTTCGCGGCACCCGAAGGAGCGGCCGCGCTGGTGGCTTACCGCAAGCTATTGGTCAGCGGCTTCTTTAAGGCGAGCGACACCGTGGTGCTTTACAACACCGGCTCCGGCCTGAAGTATGTGGACGCGATTGCGCAATACATGGAGAAGGATGCGGCGCGACCCGCAGCGCGCCAGATTGGGGGGATCATCGGGCCTTACTAATTGACGATTGAAGATTTTAGATTGACGATTGAAGAAGCAGCTCTCAGCCAGCTCTGAGAGTGCATTCAAAGCTGACGACTAATAGCTCATGGCTGTCAGCTTGGGTTTGAATCGTCAATCTACAATCATCAATCGTCAATGCCGTGAGTCTCGCTCCGCCAGCACAGCACTGTCGTAGTTGCAAACGGCATCATGCCCCTCGGGGAAGATGTGGCGCTGGGCAATCCATTCGAACGCCTCCTCGTAGGCTTCCCGCGTATAGGGCTCGAAGATGATGCGCTCTCCAGGTCCCCAGCGGCGCGTATCCATCTGACCGTGAAAGCGGGCAGGGAACTCTTTTTTGTAGTAATGGGTGTAAAGCTCAGGGCGCAAATCAATATCACGCTGGGCCCGACGCAGGGCGCGGAAGCATTTCTCGACGTCCTGCGGATCCGGGTCGCCGTTCACCAGCGAGGCAATCATGAAAGTGGTATCAATGATTTTGCGGAATCCCAGTTGCTCCGCGAAGTAGTAGGGGCCGCTGAACAGGGCCGCCGCCGGCACTCTGCCGTCAATCAGCAGTTCCATGCGCTTGAAGAGCAGGCCGTCGGCAAACGACAGATTAATCTTCTCCAGGGGCAGATATTGTTCCAGCGCCTGAATGGTCGAATAATGGCTGCCCGACTGGAAGCCGACTGAAATGGGCACTCCCGCCAGTTCCTCCGGCCGCCGCACGGGTGAATCCGGCGGCACAAAGACGCCCGAGGGCGCGATGGAGTAAGCGTGAGGATAGAGCTTGCCGTGCCCCGCGGAAGCCGCCATGTTGACCGTCCAATGGCAGGCGCAGTTCATATTGGCGGTGCGCCCAGCCTCGAAGGTCTGGTAGGCGCCAACCTTATTGCCCAGATCGTGCTTCCTGCCATCCTTCGAGGTCAGCTCATCGTGAAACTCGTAGTCGAGGCCTTCCGCGGCGAAGTAGCCCTTTTCCTCAGCTACCCATTCCTGAAGCCGCATGTGCGGTGCAATGATGAACCTGGGCATGGGCGGCGCCTCCTGGTTGACGATTGAGGATTGAAGAATGAAGAATTGAGAATAAAGAACTAAGAATTAAGAATGAGTCCAGCGGCCTGACGACACGTTGGCTTATCTTCATTCTTCATTCTTCATTTATGACGCGACTCTACTACACCGATTCATTTCTAACCGAGTTTGACGCCCGAGTCGTGGATTTGGTTACGACGCCGCGGCCCGCCGTCGTACTTGACCGCACGGCATTTTATCCCACCAGCGGCGGGCAGGTGTTCGACACGGGCTGGCTGGAGTCGAATGGCCATCGGCTGCGCGTGCCGGAAGTGGCCGAGCAGGAAGACCGCATCCTGCACTACCTGGAAGCGGCCCCGGCCGAGTGGGCCGTCGGCGCCAGCGTCCGCGGAACCATTGATGTTCCCCGCCGGCGCGACCACATGCAGCAGCATTCCGGACAGCACGTGCTCTCGGCCGCATTTATCCGCCTCTTCGATATGCCCACGGTTTCCTTCCACATGGGGGATGAGGCTTGCAGCATTGACCTGGACACAAAGGCGGTCACGCCGAAGCAGGTCGAGCAGGCCGAGGACCTGGCCAACCAGGTTGTGATGGAGGACCGGCCAGTGGAGATTCGGTTCGTCAGCCTGGAGGAGGCGCGCGGGCTGGGATTGCGCAAGCTGCCACCGGTGGAAAGGGAACAGCTGCGCCTGATTGATATTCGTGACTTCGACCTGACCGCCTGCGGGGGCACACACGTGCGCAGCACCGGCCAGATCGGCGCCATCCTGGCGCGGAAGACGGAGAAGGTACGGCAGGGCGTGCGCGTGGAATTTGTTTGCGGAGAGCGGGCCATAGCGGCGGCGCGGCGCGATCGCCTGGCGCTCAACGAAGCTGCCGGCGTGCTCTCGGCTCACATTTGGGAGTTGCCGGAGCAGGTACGCAAGTTGGCCGACGAAGGCAAGGCGGCCCGCAAGCAGCTATCCGAGCTTTTGAACGAACTGGCGGAGCTCCGTGCCGCACGCCTGCTGGAGGAGACGCCCGAAACCAATGGATTTCATCTGGTTGTGAGAGTGTTCTCGGACCGAAACCTGGAATTCATCAAGCTGCTGGCCCAGAAGCTGGTGCGGGCAGACGGCAAGCGGGCGGTCGCCCTGCTGGGAGCCGGGGAAGGGTCGCCGGCGCTGGTGTTCGCCCAGACCGCCGGATTGTCCTACGACATGGGGGCGCTAATGAAGGAAGCCCTGGCGGCGAGCGGCGGCCGCGGCGGCGGCACGAAGGATATGGCGCAGGGCGGAGTGCCGAAAGCGGAGATGCTCAGCACAGCTTTGGAACAGGTACGTTCGAAGATCAGTTAGCCGTTGCACCAAGTGCCGCCCCTACGGGCTCCCCTTATTGTTGTGCCGGTTACCGAGGGCTTACGCCCTGGGCTAAAAGCTGTTTCGGCCGCGAAGCGGCCTCAAGTGGTTTTTCAGGGTCAAGTTTCATCCCGAAACTGGCAGCCCAAAACTTGAACTCAGAAAATCGAAGACTTCCGTTGAGACCTTGAAACCTTGAAACCTTGAAAACCTTGAAACCTTCCCCCTCCGGTCCCCCTGGGGTAATCTCATATCTGCATGGAACAGCGGCTCATCCTGGTCAACCAGCTGGTGAAGCTGGGAGTGGCGGCGGCCGTCGCCAGCGCCCAGGTGCGCTCAGTGTGGTTCAAGGGGCTGCTGTTCAAGGAAGAGCGCACCACAGCGGAAAAAATCCGTCTGGCGCTTTTCATCGGCGCGCCCTTCGCGCTGGGCGTGCTGGTGCGGGCCAGCGTGAAGAACTTTCTTTCCGCCGACATGTCGTTTGAAGCCACGATTCTTATCGGCGTCATCGGTGGCCGCGTGGCGGGCGTGGTGGGCGGGGGATTTGTGGCCCTGCCCGGGATGCTGCACGGGGAGTGGCTGGGCTTGCCCTTCAACCTTCTCGCCGGGCTCATTGCCGGGATGTTGCGCAACCTGGCCGGCGTCCGCGAAGACATCTGGTCATTCTCTCCCTTCATTGACCTCAGCGTGTATCGCTGGATCCGCCGCAACTTGCCTCGTCCCAAGCTGGACTGGCAGATCATGTTCTTCTTCACCATCATCGTGCTGCGGCTGGCGCGCCAGGCCCTGGCCCGGCAGTTCCCAAATCTCATCTTTTCCGTGGACAGCCCGAACTGGCCGGTGGAAGTGGCCATTTACGCCACGGCCATCGTCTCCATCGCCATCGCGCTCAAAATCTGGAACAACACGCGCATCGAGATGAAGCTGGAGGAGCAGCACCGCGCCCTGCTGCAGGCGCGCATGGAAGCGCTGCAGAACCAGATCAACCCGCACTTTCTGTTCAACACGCTGAACTCGGTTTCGTCGCTGGTGCGCTTCGACCCGGACACGGCGCGCGATCTCATCATCAAGCTGGCCAACATTCTGCGCCGACTGCTGCGCTCGAGCGACGCCTTCGTGCCCTTCCGCGAAGAGCTGGAGTTTATTGACGATTACCTGGACATCGAAGTGGTGCGCTTCGGGCGCGACAAGCTGAAAGTGATCAAGGAACTCGACCCTGCCTCGCTCGATGTGCTGGTTCCGGGCATGCTGCTGCAACCGCTGGTGGAGAACTCCATCAAGCACGGGCTCTCCGCCAAAATTGACGGGGGCAGCATCTTTCTGCGCAGCCAGGTAGGAGAGGGCACGCTGCAGATCGAAATAGAAGACGACGGCGTCGGCATGGGCTCGGCCAACCTGCTGGAGCGGCCTACGGGCCTGGGGGGCACGGGCATCGGCATGGCCAACGTGGCCGAGCGGCTGAAGGTGCTCTATGGCGATGCGGCACGCATGGTGATTGATAGCCGCGAAGGGCGGGGAACTCTGGTGCGCCTGCGCCTGCCAGTGCTGCACAGCGCCGACACGCCCGATTTCTACGTGGCGCGTTCCAGTACGCGGCGGTAGAACTCCTCATATTGCGGGATGATCCGGTCAGTGCAGAAGCGCAGCTGCGCCGCCTGCCGCGACTGTTTGCCCATAGCC
This sequence comes from Terriglobales bacterium, assembly GCA_035280205.1. Taxonomy (GTDB): domain Bacteria; phylum Acidobacteriota; class Terriglobia; order Terriglobales; family Acidobacteriaceae; genus JAICWP01. The sequence continues at coordinate 12,793 of DATEGI010000179.1, forward strand.
CGCAGGCGGGATTCGTCCTGCAGCAGTTCGATGGCGTAACGCGCCATGGTGGTCACGTCGCCCACATCGGCCAAAAAGCCGCTGACGCCGTGCTCCACAACCTCCGGCACGCCGCCCACACGGGTGGCGATGGGCACCACCTCGCAGGCCATGGCTTCCAGCGCCGCCAGCCCGAACGACTCCAACTGGCTGGGCAGCAGCATGATGTCCGCCAGGGCCAGCTTTTCGTTGATGCGGTCCTGCTTGCCCAGGAAAAGCACGCGCTCGTGGATGCCTTTGTGCATGGCCAACCACTCCGCCTGGGAGCGGTCAGGGCCATCGCCGATCAGCAGCAGGCGTGAGGGGATCTTTTTCTGCACAAGGTCGAAGATTTCGATCACGTCGAGCAGGCGCTTTACGGGGCGAAAGTTGGAAAGATGCACCAGGAGGCGCTCGCCGGGCTCGGCATATTCGGCGCGGCGCTGGGCCACATTGCGGTCGCGCAGATAAAGGTCGCAGTTGACGAAGTTGTAGATCACCTGGATAGAGTTGGGAATTTCAAACTCGCGCAGGGTGCGCTCGCGAAGGTAGTTGGAGATGGCAGTCACGCCGTCGCTTTGCTCGATGGAGAAGCGGGTAATCGGCAGGTAAGAGCGGTCCTGGCCCACCAGGGTGATGTCGGTGCCGTGCAGGGTGGTGACGAAGGGCAGGCGTCGCCGCTTGCCGCGCCCGGTGGCCAACATCTGCTTGGCGAGCAGGGCGCTTACCGAGTGCGGGATAGCGTAGTGCACGTGCAGCAGGTCGAGTTCGTAAATCTCCGCCACTTCCGCCATGCGCGTGGCCAGCGCCAGGTCGTAAGGCGGATAGTCGAAAAGCGGGTAACGCGAGACCTCAACTTCGTGGTAGTAGATGTTGGGCTGGGGCGTGGTCAGGCGGAAGGGCTGCGAGTAGGTGATGAAGTGCACCTGGTGGCCGCGCTGAGCCAGTTCAATGCCCAGTTCCGTGGCCACCACGCCGCTGCCGCCGTAGGTCGGATAGCACGTAATCCCGATGTTCATGCGCCCCAATTGCCGCTCTGACTGAGAGATTCGATGGAGCGCGGGCGGGAAGGATGCAAAAAAGGCCTTCGGCTATTGGCTTTTGGCTCTTGGCTTTCAGCTTTCAGCCATCAGCTCTCAGCTAAGAGCTAAGAGCCAACAGCTAAGAGCTAGAAGCCAGCAGCTGCTCCCAGGAAATCAGCTCCACGCCGTGCCGCCGCAGTGCTTCCCGCGCCGCTTCCGACGTAAGCACGCGCAATTCCTGCTCCCGGGAAGAGCGCAAGCGGGTGCGCACAGTGTCCAGGTCGGCATCGTTATACCCGGGATGGCAGACGAACTCCCAGGTGCCTTCGGGAATGGAGCCCACGATGGCCTCGAACAGCCTCTGGTCTATGGCGCCCGTGGAAACGATGCCGAAGGTGCCGTCGGTGGTGAGCATCTGCTCCTCCTGCGCGGCCTGACGAAAATTATCCAGCAGGCGGCGTAGCGCTTTGACTTCCGAATAGCATTTCCACAGCCGCGGACGGCGCAACTGATGGGCAAAGGCCAGGGGCTTCACCGGGGCGAAAGGATTGCGCAAGGCGCGCACGCCGCAGGCCCGCGCCGACCGCAGCAGGGGCCGCAGGATGGCGGGAAACATGTGCGCGTGCTTGTGCGTGTCGAAGTGCGAAAGCGTTAGCCCGGCAGCTTGCAGCTTGCGCATCTGGGCTGTGGCTTCCGCCTCCACCTGCCCGGCATCAATTCGCCCGCGCAGGGCGGCGGCCGCGAACTCCCCCATGCCAGGGCGAAAATGACGCTGCTGATTGCCGCCGGCAAGGAGAGTGGGCACCTGGTCGGAAGGCAGGAGCGGTTCGCCATCCACCAGCACAATGTGGCAGCCAACGTTGAGTTGCGGAGCACGTTGCGCCAGTTGCACCGCCTCTGCAAAGGCCCGGCCTCCTGCCATCAATGTGGCGGAAGTCACAATGCCATGCTGATGCGCCTCCACGATGCCGCGATTTACGCCCGCGGTGAGGCCAAAGTCGTCGGCGTTGATGATCAGGCGGCGCACGCCGCCAGTCTAGCAGGCGGTAAAATCCACCCCAGAGACACGGAGGCACAGACAAAGGCAATTTACAAAATGTCACCCCGGAGAACGGCGGTCCGGTGCAGTGATGGGGTGTGCCTTTGGGCGGTTTATATTTCGGTGAGTGCGAAAAAGCAGGTCCTTCGCTCGGATGCGGGCTGGTGCGCCACATCCGATCTCAGGATGACACCAGGAGAACTTAGCTGCCGCTGTAAAACCCTGAGCGCAACCGCCAATTGCCTACTGACCACTGATAACTGACAACTGACCACTGGTTTTTAAGCTGTTTTTTCCGCCGGCTCGCGCGCCGGATTTTCCCCCAGAATCAGCCGGATTTTTTCCAGCAGGGCAGGGAACAGATGTTCCTTGGGAAGGCAGGCTTTGGCGTCTGCCCCGGTTTCGATGGGCCCGTAGCCGGTAACGATAATCACCGGCAGGCTGGGGTCTTTGGCGTGGATTTTGCGCGCCAGCTGCAGGCCATCCATGCCTTCCATGCGGAAGTCGGTGACCAGCACGTCGAACTTTTCCTGATCGAGCTTTTCCAGTGCCTGGTCGGCGTTGTAGGCGGAGACGGCGCGATAACCCTGCATTTCCAGGATTTCGCAGCTCAGCCGGGCCAGAACTTCGTGGTCGTCAACAAAGAGGATGGCTTTCATCGCGCCCCCAAAAACGGCCGTGTTGCGACGCTCGAGCGTGAAGGTCGCCAGGCCCCCTAATTTCAATTGGATTTCCAGCAGCAACGAAAGAGATGCCTGCAAGTTCAACTTTCGCCCATTTGCAGTAACGAAGGTCCAGCGGCGGTGACGGTCCGCTGTCACATGCTTGAGTCGGACCGACGCTCAAGGGTGAAAGTGATAGAGTAGGAAGGTTGCCGGAGGGGCGGTTAGCTCAGCTGGTTAGAGCGCGTGCCTTACAAGCACGAGGTCGCAGGTTCGAGCCCTGCACTGCCCACCACATCCTGAGGTCCTTCCTACAGGCGCATCCAATGGTCATGCGTATGGGGGTGCTGGGGGCGTCAGTGGCAGCAGCCGGTTTAATCTTGTTGTTGACCGGCTGTTTCAGTTGTTCGGTGAAGCAGAATCCCCAACAACTGAAGGAGAAGACCGCGGCGACCACAGCCGCGCTCAAAAGCGATGCCAAGGCAGTTGCGTCAGGAGTACGCGAAGGCTGGAGCCGCGACAAGCCTCTGGACGTGAACCACGCCAGCAAAGCACAACTAGAAAGCCTGCCGGGCATTAGCGCGCCGGCGGCGGACAGGATCATCGCCAACCGTCCCTATGGCAAACGGGAGGACCTGCTCAGCCGCGGAGTCCTGACTCGGCGCCAATACGAAAGAATTTCGGACCGGGTGATGGCGAAGAAATAGCAGGCTTCACCGCTTCGTCCCTGCAGGAAGCCCCGCAGCTTGGGAACTGCGGGGAGTTTTTTCCCTACCCAGGCGGGTCAAAAAAGTCAATTCCGGTTTACGAGCTGGACGTTCTCCTTCGCCCTTTCTATCAATCCCTTCTCGATTGTCGGCCATCGGTGGTAAGCCTTACCGCCGGGCCGCAGATCAGCGGCGGTGAATCCGGTGGGAGCGACGTTTTCACTGTAGATGACCATCAACTCCTTGCGTTTGGCCGCGTCCAGCAGGTGCACCAGGCGCACCGACATCATTCCTGCCGGCAACTTGTATCCCTTCGCGCGCACCAGCGCTTGGATGTGCTCAAGGTCGGAGCCCGGAGTGCTCTTCTCATCGGCCGCGCGCACCCAGGTATCAACGTAGAAATCCAAGCCGGCAATGGTCGTGTGTCGTGGCGAGTCGTAGGTGTGGTGTAAGTCTGGCTTCGACGGAAGATACGCCTCAAACTGCACCCAGTAGAGGCGTCGGATGTTTTTGTGAGCGTCGGATTCGACGAAGGCGTGCAACTCACAATCGGCGATGCTGTAGAGAACGAAGCGATCGGCTCCAACATATGCGGCCGACTGCGGCAGCTCGATGCGTAGGCTGGGGTCGCGCTCGGAGACGATGGCGTGGCCCACTACCTTGCGCTCGGGACCGGCGGTTTGTGCGGCCAGGAAGGTACTAAACAGGCAGATGGTTAATAGAGAAATAAACAGGGCCCGCAGGTCGAAGGCTTCTCGCTGAAAAGTTCGCCAGGGCGGGGTCTCAAACGCGCGCATTCTGGCATTATTTCACCACGGCGAGGAGCGCTACGACGGGCCATCACACCACCCTCAGTTGCGCGGCTCCATGTAGCAGTTGCGGATGGTTCTGATTGATGTGCGAAGACACATCAGCGCCTAAGCTCTCCAGCGAGTCGCATGCGGCGAATTGCTGATCGCAGTGAACGCATTGAAAGGTGAGGGGCTCGTATTTCACGACTCTGAGATTTGATTCGTACATGGCGCACCTCTCCACCTGTCCATGCAACGGTGGTTCCATTCACGGGCCGCCGCAAGAGCCTGGCAATAAAGGGTTTGCGACGCCGGCAGTGATTCAGGCGCGGTGTGCCGGGTAATAGTTACCTTAGCTACGACATTCCGGCGGGAAAACGCGATATGGGGCTCACAAGCTACTCACAGGTCGTTGCTCTGAAGACCGCCCACTCTGACACCCCCGTAATCGTTAGAAGGCGGCAATCGCTCTCTATACTTCTTGCATGCCGGAATCAGAACCGTGGCTGGTATTGCTCGTCGTGCTCTTCGCTGGCTATGCGGTTGCAGATTCCGACAGGCGGGTTCGGGAGCTGCTGATTATTATTGGCTGGATAGTCGCCGGAAACATCCTTGGGGTGGTAATCGGTATGGCATACGGGTTCTCCTCCACCGGGGCCGTGGAGGCTGCCGAACTGGCGTCGTTCGCAGTCGGTGCTGCGGCGTCAATCGAGTGTATGAGACGCAACCGGAGAGTACGACCGCGACCTTCAGGCCGTGCACGGCGACAGCGGCGGGCTGAACGCGGAGTCGTCATCAGCGGGCCGGCCCGAGTACAATAGCGGCGCTTGCCTATGTTCAGCAAACGCTGCATAGCCGCACTCGTCTTCTGCATGGTTTTCCTGCCTGTCTGCGAGGCTCAGCGAACTCCTGCCGAGTCTGAAACACGTTCCATATTGACCGGCTTGGCGCTCGAAGTAACGGTTGCGGGCGAGCCCGAACTTTCGGGCACGGTAGTGGTGCAGGCAGACGGCACCATCACGCTGCCCCTGCTAAACGACGTTCACGCAGCTGGGCTCACCATCCAACAGCTGCAGGCGCAACTGAAGCAGAAGCTGGAGCAGTTCATAAGGCAGCCCCGTGTCACCGTGGTTGCAGCAGGGATGGCTGAGCGGCATCGTATATGGGTTGCGCCCGGCACGCCTCGTCCGTGGCTGCTGCCGGATCTGTGGCCTATCCGCTGATCGCAGCACTAGCCGCCTGTTACGCTGCCGCTGAGATTTTCTGGGCTTTCTCGGCAGACTGGAATCCAGTGCTGCCCAAAAAGGTGCTTTCCTCCCATTTCGGCTCTCTGACCGTATGTAATTCTTATGCGACATCCGCATCTCGACATCCACAGGGCCCGGAAAATCAATGGCTTACGGAATGGCACGCCAGTTGCTACAGATTGAGGTGTCAGAGGTTTTCAGGGTAAGAGGGTGGGCCTTATGAAGCTCTCATTCGATAATACCGCATACAGGTTGTGGCTGCAGGAGATCATGAAGCAGTTCGTGCTTACGATGCGCCCGGGGACGAACCACTGGTATCTCAGTCACTCCATTGTCTAGGGAAGGTCTGCGTGGGGTGGTTCGCTGGCCTGCCAGGTCATTGAAGCCAGAGAAGAAGCGGCGGCGAGTGTCGAAGATTTGACGCCAATCTGGCGACCATTTAACATCCAATTTGTCCACCCGGCTCACCTCTGAGCCGGAGCGAGCACGGCCTGCACTGGGCTGAACCGGTCGCCAGGCCAGGGCCGTCTTGGCCCGAGTGACTGCGCAAAGCGGGGACGTAGTTCAGTTGGTTAGAACGCTGCCCTGTCACGGCAGAGGTCGCGAGTTCGAGTCTCGTCGTCCCCGCCATTCCTCATTTCCAAACGCAAGGTCGCTCGACTCTGGCTTGTCCCGCCAACTCGACGCACCCCTCGTTCGGAATGACAGATACAGGCAAAACGGATGGAGGCATTACGTAGGCAGTGCACAATTTCGGTGGCGGCCGGTCTTAAACCTACACGGCCTTGAGCTGCAGCCACCAGCGGCGAAGCGCAATCGCCGACCACACCGCCTCTACCAGCCCGAAGGGCCACGCGCCCTGCAGGAATCCGTAAATTGAGCCCAGAACGCAAGCACCGGCGAAGGCCAGAATGAACCACGGGCTGCGCTGCTCCAGGGCATAACAGACCACCATGAGGGTGACAGCGAATAATCCGAAGGCTGACAGTGGGGTCATGGGCTTCCTTCAAGTTTCGCCGGTAATTGTACGGCGTCGGTCTGGCGGCGCTCCGTGGCATGGAGGATGCCTGCATAACCCTGCCTTGTGACCACGGTCATAGCTGACCGCAGTGGCGGCGTGTGATAAAACATTCGGTCGCCCATGCCGCCGGTGCAACTCGAACCCGCCCTCGTCAAACTCCTGTCACCTTCTCTCTTCCATCGCGAGGCCGCGTGCTGAGGGCGCTGCTGATCCACCTTTCCGAGAACCGCCCCGTACGGGCCATGGCCGAACGTTCCGTCGTGGGGTTGCGCATGTCGCGCCGCTTTGTGGCCGGCACCACGGTGGAGGAGGCGCTGGCTGCCGCCCAGGCGGTTAACCGGTTGAGCATGGGGGTAAGCCTCGACAACCTGGGCGAGAACGTCACCAACGCGGAAGAAGCGCGGCAGAGCGCGCAGGTATACCAGCGCCTGCTGCACGAGATTGAAGAGCGCAAACTGCAGGCCAACGTCAGCGTCAAGCTCACGCACATGGGCCTGGATGTGGATGAAAAGCTGGCACGCGAGCTGGTCAGCGGGCTGGTAGCCAAGGCGGGAAGCAGCAACCCGCTCAACTTTGTGCGCGTGGACATGGAAGGTTCGCCGTATACCCAGCGCACGCTCGACCTGGTTCACGAGCTGCACCGCCAGCCGGGCAACGCCGGGGTGGTGGGCGCAGTCATTCAGTCCTATATGCGCCGCAGCGTGCAGGATGTGGAGCAGTTGCTGGCCGCGGGCATTCGCGTCCGGCTGTGCAAAGGCGCTTACAAAGAGCCGCCGGAGATCGCCTACCAGAAGAAATCGGAGGTTGACGCGAACTACGTGCAGCTGACGAAGATGCTCCTCAAGAGCGGCGTCTATCACGGAATCGCCACCCACGACCCGCGCATGATCGAGGCGGCGATCGTCTTTGCCCGGCAGGAGAAAATTCCGCCGGAATCGTTCGAGTTCCAGATGCTTCACGGCATTCGCCGTGACCTGCAGCAGCAGCTGGTGCGCGAGGGCTGGCGCATGCGGGTTTACATTCCGTTCGGAACCGAGTGGTATCCTTACCTGATGCGGCGCCTGGCCGAGCGCCCGGCAAATCTGCTGTTCCTAATGAAGAATATTTTCCGGTAAACAAGCAGTTGGCAATTAGCCCTAAGCACTTGGCCAGCCATGGGTATCGCCAACTCCATCGTGGTTTACGCCGGCGTCATCCTGAACGGCTTCAGCCGTGAAGGATCTCGCGCGAATCACCAAAGAAGCTGACTGGTTAAGTGCCGATTGCCAATGCTATGTGTTTGAGCACGCCTGTGGCGGGCTGAATGCTGATTGCTGAGTGCTTTCCTTGCACACAACCTGCAACTTTCTGCACCGGCTACACAGGCCCGTTCACATTCCGGAGCAGCTGCCCACGCTGGGCTCTCGTTTTGCTAACATAGCAGGATGGCTGAACGGCGCAGCACCGGGGAAATTGCCGATGTCTTTGCCGGCCTGGTGGGCCAGGACATTGACGATGAGCGCATAGACCTGCTGCGCGCCGCGCTCACCGTGGCCCGCACCGAATATCCCAGTCTGGACCTCGAATCCTATGTGGCGCGTGTGGACGCGCTGGCGGACCAGGTCGGCCGCCGTATTCGCGACGTCGGCGACACAGCCCAGACCATCTACGCGCTCAACACCGTGCTGTTCCAGGAAGAAGGCTTGCGCGGCAACCGCCAGGATTATTACGACCCGCGCAATTCCTTTATCAACGACGTGCTCGACCGCCGCCTGGGCATTCCCATCACCCTGGCCCTCATCTACATGGAGGTGGCGCGCCGCATCGGCTTCCCGCTGTTTGGCGTAGGCATGCCGGGGCACTTCCTGCTCAAGCACTACGACATTGAAGGGCGGCAGGTGCTGATTGACGCCTTCAATGGAGGCAACATCCTTTCCATGAAGGAATGCCAGCGGCGGCTGAACGAAATCTATGCCGGGCAGGTGCCCTTCCAGCCCGAGTTCCTGATGTCGGTGAGCCGGCGCCAGATGCTCACCCGCGTGCTCAACAATCTGAAATCCATTTACATGGCCAGCCGCAATTTCCGCAAAGCGCTGCCCATTGTGGACCTGGTGCTGGTGATTTACCCGCGCTCGCCCGAGGACGTGAAGCAGCGCGCCCTGCTGCGCTACAGCCTGGGCCAGATGCGGGGCGCGGCGGAGGACCTGGAGGTCTATCTGAAAATGTCACCCGACGCCTCCGATGCCGACGAGATTCGCCAGACCGCGCTCTCCATCCGGCGGAATTTGGCGACGATGAATTGACTACAGTTCTCAGATCAGCAATCGGCGCTTGGTAATTAGCACTTGGCTTTTGGCCAACTATGAGCGTGTCCAGTGGATGGCTCGTGGCGCGCCTTTTCCGCGTCAGGGAAACGCATGGATGACTTGGGCGACTCCCGGCCACGACTTAGGCGGGTTTCGCAGCAATAACATGAAAGTAGCCCGCCACTTCATGGTGGGAAGGGAGTAGGTGTTTCCATAGAGTGCGGTAAGGACGATTGAGGACGCTTATCAGTCGTCCCTCCGGGACTCGCAATTTGAATCACATCGGTTCCCGCCAGTGAACTGGCGGGCTACTCTCATCCCGTCTCTACGAGACGGATCAATGTAGTTGCTTCCGCGGGAAAGATGTAAACCAATGGACCTTTGGGGCCCAGTCACCGGTCACTGAAGCATCCAGGATGCGCCAAAAGATTAGTGGGCTGGGTACCAGCAATGGCCGCGGCTGGCCAAATGCTAATTGCTAAGCGCCAAGTGCCGGTTTTTCTGAGAACTGAGAACTGCTACTGCGGCTGAGCCACCGGCGCCGGCGGCTGCTGATTTTCGGCGCGCACGGGGGCGAGCGGCAGCTTCAGCACGCCTTTGAGCAGGTCGAGTTCCTGATTCGAAAACTTGCCGCGGTACTCGGGAGAGTCCAGCGCCTGCTCGCGCTGCTGCGGGTCCATCTTGCGCAGTTCGCGAACGGCACTCGTCATTAGCTTGCGGCGCGCGGGAGGCAGCTGCCGGATCTTGGTGAACACCGTTTTGGCCGCCTTCTTCTGCGCCTCGGTCAGGTGCTCCCAGGTTTCCATGCGCTGCAGAATGATTTTCTGCCTTTGCGGGGGCAAAGCGCTGAAGCGGCGCAATTGCTGCTGCAGTAGAACTTGCCGGTCGGGCGGCAGCTTGCGGAATTGGGGATCGCTTTCCAGCGCTTTCTGCTGCTGATCGGGAGGCAGATCCTTGTACTTGCGCAGCCAATCGCCGACGTGGTGAACGGGGTGGTGCGGGTGGGCTGTTGCATGGGCGGCAGCGGTGGACGCCTGCGCTGCGGGAGGGGGCATCTGTGCGCCGCTAGCCGGTTTGGCTTGGGCGGCGGCAAGCTGGGATTGCAGACCAAGGCCCACGACCAGGCCCGCCAGCGCCATCAATTTACAGATGCTCGGCAACCCGCCATCCCCGTTTCTACCGGCAGGCCACATTCGACTTCGCCATCGAACCGCGGCCTGTTAAGGAGTTACGTCGTGCTGCACTTCCAGCTGATCGAGCACGTCGAAATCAGCGTAGAGGTCATGATTCTTGTCCAGAGCCTGCAGGTCGCCCACGGCGGTGCCGGGCTGAGCCGTGACGTTCATCTCCCAGGAGGTCACCGCACTGGGGCTGTTGTTCAGGCTCTGCCCGCCATAGAACAGGCTGACCCCAACGAAGAACAGGGCGGCCAGCGAACCGGCCAGCGCCGGCTTGCGCAGCCACGCCAGCCAGCTTTTAGCCGGCGCGGCCGCCATTTCCTCGCGCAGGCGGGCATAGAGCCGCGTCTCGAAATAGGGTGAAGGTCCGGGCGCCTGCCACTCATCGAGCAGGGCCAGGGTGCGGCGCAGATTTTCCAGCTGGGTCGCGCACTGCGTGCACTGGCGCAGGTGGGCCTGCGTCTCAGGCGATGTGGCAGCGACCCCGCTGGCCACATCGGGCAGAAATTCACGTACTCCATTGCAGTTCATATTCGCCAACCTAAACAAAGTCTTTCAGCTTTTCGCGCAAACTCTCGTAGGCGCGAAACAAAAGCGATTTCGTCGCGGATTCGCTCAGGTGCAGCACTTCCGCGATCTGCCGGTAATCCATGCCCTGGTACTTATGCATGACTACCGCCATGCGCTGCCGCTCCGGCAAAGCCTGCACGTGGCTGCGAATGGCCGCCAGCCGCTCCCGCCGCAGGATGTTCTCCTCGACGTTGGGCGTGCCATCGGCTAAGTCCGGCATCAGCCCCGTTTCCGTGTCGGGCTCGTCCAGGCTCACGCTGACTTCCGGCCGCTCGTGGCGCGTATCGCGCGCGTGATTCACCGCCAGGTTGGTCGCAATGCGATACAGCCAGGTGGTGAACTTGGCGTTGGCCGTGTAAGTCTCGCGCGAGCGATAGACGCGCAGAAAAACTTCCTGCGCCAGGTCTTCCGCCGCCGCCTGGTTGCGCGCCATGCGATACATGAAGCTCAGCATGGGGCGGCGATATTTCTGCACCAGGTAAGCGAAAGCCTGCTCGTCTCCCGTCCTGACCCGCAGCATGACCTCGGCGTCGGTCAGACCTTCGAGCATGCTGGGCGTTGCAACCGAGGGAACAGCACTGCGGCGGTCTAACCTCGCCGTGCCAGGCAGATGCGGCGCCATGGCAACGCTGGTCACACTAGTCGAAACCCGTTCCTCAGCAGAAAGTTGCGGCGAAATTTGGCCCCTGGAAGGGCCCTGGCCGTTGCCTTTGGCCGGGGCTGGCCGGGCGGGCGGGGATGGGGATTGGGTAGGGCGTTCGCTGCCCATTACTTTAGGAACCTATGGCCCGGTTACCCCGGGCTGAGTTGCCGTCCGATAAAGGCTATCACGGAGCCATCGCCGGCGCAGCCCCAGGTAAGGGTCCTTATCCTGCCTGACCTTATCGGCATAAAGGGGCCCCTGCTAATAGGGAGGGCCTCGTCACAAATGATGGTGCCAGCGGTCACAAGCATTAGCCTATTGCCTGAGGGTACGATCAAATGTCCATTGGTTTTGCGAAGAAGTCCTGACCCGGCAAGCGGCCCTAGCCAACATCGGCGCACAATCCTAACCTTAGGGGGTAGTTCTTATGTCCGCGGTCACCCTTGAAGGCTCAAAAGTCCACTTGCAGATTGAAGCTAATACTCTTGGTTTTGTGCAGGTGGAGCGGGAAGAAAACACAATCCGGATTGTCTTCCGCCAGGAACGTGAAGCGGAGGAAGTGGAAAGCACGTTGCTGGCAGCAAGCGAACTCCACTCGGCTGCGGTGCTGCCGCCGTTGCTGCGGGTAGATCATCGCTGACATCCTTGTTTGCCCCAGTCCGCGGGTAGTTGTTAGTATCTAAAGGAATCACTGCACAACGTGGGCGCTTAGCTCAGTTGGTTAGAGCGCGTGCTTCACACGCACGAGGTCGCAGGTTCGAGTCCTGCAGTGCCCACCATGAACCTCCAGAAGCGTGCTGGCGGAGGTCCTTCGCCTGCGGCTCAGGATTTCGGCACGCGGCTCGGACGCCGCGTAAGCGCCTCAAGTTCGAGTCCTGCAGTTCCGCCATCTACCGCGTCCCGTTCAGGTAGTTCCCGGGCTGACTAACCGTTCGGATAGCAGAAACGCTGCTGCCTAGCCATTCGGATAGCAAAAAAGATGAGTCCCACGTATTCTGCGCATGCAATCGAGAGATAGCCGCACGGCTCAATAAGATCAACTACTTGGACCCCACCGCCAGGCTGATTTGGAGGCCCTCCCAGGTTGTGGCACACCGTTTGCAACTACCCTGCGCGTTCTATCCCGGATGTGGGGACGCAGCACAGGGAGGTACAAGACAATGAGAGACCTGCTCCTGCAATTGATCTCAGGCACCCAAGGCAAAGGACCTTCCTCGACCCGGCTGGTCTACCTGGTGAATGGCATGGCGGCTGTGTTCTGCGCCTCGGTAATGACCGTAGGCGGTATTGTCGTTTACTGTGCTGCCGGCAAGGCCGATACAGTTTATTGGGGTGCCGTGGCCGCGCTGTGGACCGCCACGCTCGGTTTTGGGGCCAAGACGAAGAAGGAGCAGCAAAAGGCCTCGGCGGAGATCGCCCTTGCCCCGCACCGCAACCCCGTGGCAGCGCAGGCGCCCGCATTTGGCGACTGAGCCACGATGGTTTGGAATTTGCGTACTGGCAGCAGCAGTCCGCTTTGTTTCACATGCACGAGGTCGCAACTTCGAGTCCTGCGGTCCAGCATCTACCGCAGGACTCCTCTTTTCTTACTCTCAGCCATATTACTCACGGCAACAATTTCAGAATCGCGGGGTGGAGTTCCCAGGTGGTGGCGAAGGGCAGCGGACGATCGTGGTTGAAATCGTGAAAGGCGAGCCCCACCACCTCCACCGGCAGAGGCGTGGACAATTCTCCACCGTGGTTCGCGTCCAGGGTGATTCCGTGCTGGGCTAGTTGCGACTGGATGGCCTGCCGTGCCGGACAGTACTCGGCATCCACGGGAGTTTCCACGATGGCGCGCGGCGCGTTTTTGTCGGGCGTGTCGGAAATGGAAAAATGCAGATCGCAATCTCCCTTATCCAGGCCCATGTTCTGCAGGTAGGCTTTGCGGATGCGAAACAGCTGCAGCTCGCGTCCGGAGCGGGGCGCGTGAAAATCAGGGTTGGCATTCTGTGGCCACTGCAGCATGGTGCTGACGGTAATGTCCTGCGGCGTTCCTTCCGGCAGCGGCACGTGCTTGGCTGCTGAGCGGTACTGCTGAGAAACCGGGGTTTGCGGGCTGCAATCGCAGATGTCCCCGCCACCGCAAGAGACCGCGACCGGGAAGAGTATAGCGACGGCAAGTAGCGCCTTGCTGTACCTGCTCACCACTCATCGGATGAGCGCCGCTGGGCGGCGGTTTGCTCTTGCAGCGGTCGAGGTGCCCGTGTTCCCTTTTGGGAAGCAGCTCTGGTTGGCAGCGGGCCAGTTTCCCACCCTGGGCGTTTTCCCAAAGCGGAGGGGGCCATCACCAAAGGGTGCCCCCGCCACACCGACCCTGCCCTCGGCCACCTCTTACCATGCGGTAGGGGCAGAATGCGAAGGCGGTTCCATACACGGGCGCCAGCCAGCCGGCAGAACCTGGGCGTGTCGTTGCTGGAGTTATGCGTGGTACTGGCAGTGACGCTGGTGGTGACGGCCAGCGCCCTGCCCACCATGACCGCGGTGATGCAGCAGTACCGTCTGCGCACCGCGGCCAAAGACGTGGCCTCCATGCTGCAGCGGTCGCGCATGAGTTGCGTGCGCAATAACCGGCACTACACGCTGCAGGAGGCGCAGGTCACCCAAGGCGGCATCACCTACAGCCAGCTTTATCTGGATCAGAACGCGAACAGCGCCTACGACCGCGGCGAGCCCATGGTGCAACTGCCCAGCGGCGTGCGCTTCAGCAATTCTTCCGTGCCTGCCCTCAGTGCTGCCACGCTCGGCTACACTCCGCAGCCATCCTCCACTGCATTGAGCTTTAACGCCATCGGCCTGCCCTGCGTGATGCGCAACGGAATCTGCACCAATTGGGACGCCAATGGCAACGCCGTCGGTGTGGTTTATTTTCTGCAGGATTCGCGGCACGCCACCTCTGCGTGGGCGGCGGTGGCGGTTACGCCGGCGGGGAGAGCGCGCACCTGGATGTGGTCGGCAAGCACTTCACAGTGGGTGGCGCAATAGGGAAACGGGGAAGGAAGAACATGAAATTATGCGGCACGGCGACAGCTGGTGGGCCTCCTCCGAGCCGGCTTGCTGCCGGCATGAGCATGTTGGAATTGATGATTGCCATGGCGGTGCTTGCAGTGGGCATGACCGCGGTGACAGCGCTGTTCCACAGCGCTATTCTCACCAACAACCGCGCTAAATCGGACACCAGCGCCACCATGCTGGCGCAGACGGTGCTGGAAAAAATCGCCGCCCAGCCCGCTACCCAAAATGCCACCATCTCAGTCACCGATTGCGGCGGCACTCCCACCACCTGGACGATCGCCACGGCAGGCGCGGCCGCGCCCGGTAATGGCGCCACCGTGGACGCCAACAGCGGCGCCATTGATTTCACCCAGGCCTATGCCAATGTTCCCGCCAACTACAAGATGCTGTTCGCGGGCTGCGGCGCGGGTGGACGGCAGACGACCTTTGACGTGCGCTGGAATGTGTTGACGGTCAGCGCCAACACCCGGCTGATCACGGTGGCGGCGCGTCCTCTGGCAGCAACTGGGGGCAACCGTCCCACGCAATTTGCTCCGCCTATCACGCTGCGCACCATCGGAGGCACATAATGCCGGGCAAACTCATACATCCCGGGCGCAACGGCTCCCATGGTTTCACTCTCCTCGAGTTGCTGGTGGTGGTGGCCATCCTGACCGTGGTTCTGGGCGTGGTCTTTACCGCCGTCACCCGCCTGCAGAAGACCTACAAGGCGGAAGAGAGCAAGGTGGATGCGACTCAGCTCTCGCGCACCTTTCTGGACACGATGGCCAGCGAACTGCGGCAGGCGGGATTTCCCTGGCGCCGCCTGTTCGCTCCCGGCGTGCTCAGCAGTCCGGTCCTGAACGATTACCGCTGCGCCGCCGGCCTGGTGCGCATCTCCGCCTCCGAACTGTGGTTCGAAGCCGACATTGAAGGCGATGGCCAGGTGGAGAGCGTGCGCTATACGCTGACCGACAGCAGTGGCGCGCCGGTGACCGCGGCCAGCAGTTGTCCCTGCAATCTGTGGCGCAGCCAGGTGGTGAAGGTGACGAGCGCGCCCAACGCACAGGCGGTGAACTACAACTCCAGCGTGGACCGCGTCATCAACAGCGCGGGTGTTGGGGCGGGTGGCGCCGCCCTGGTTATTGCCGGCAGTACAAAATTTTCCGGCGGCGCCGTGACCAACGATCAGCTTTATGCCGCTTATAAGACGGCCCCCCTGTTCGCCGCCTTCGACCAGAGCGGCAACGCGCTGGCGCTGCCCCTGGATCTGAACACGAATCCTGCCGCCCTGGCGCAGGTGCGTGCCGTGACCATCACCCTGAACGTTCTGGCCAGCAGTTCCGACCCGCAAACGGGAATGACGCCGGCCCTGAGCATGAGCGCCAGCGCCAGGCTGAACAACTTTTAGGGAAATTCCATGAGAATGGCGCAAAAGTTGAAGTGGTGCACCATCGGGATGGCGCTAGCTTTGTTTGCGCTGGGCGGGGTCGGGAGGGCGCAGGACCAATCGCTGGGCGAAGTGGCCAAACAGAAGCGCGGCAAGACAGCCAGCCGGGTGATCACTAATGAAGACTTGGACGCATCGCGTCCGCCGGAAGGGTCGGCTCCCAAGCCCGTTACCGATACCGAGCCGTCAAAGCCGGATTCGGGAGCGCGCATAACGGTTCCCGGATTGCTGGAGCGGGCTACGCTAGGCCAGGCACGGGCCACGCTGGAGAGCCTGAAACATGATGAGCACGTGCTGCTGCGCCGCTACGCCCAGATCCAGGAGAAGCTGACTAGCGGAAGCGACGAGCATTTGCGGAAGCTGTACTCCGATTCTCTGGCGCGGCGCGACCAGACTCTGGCGCGCAAACGCGCGCAGATTGAACAAGTGGAGAAGGCGATTGCAGCCGCCGAGAGCGGCCGCGCCCCCTCGCCGGGGAGCAAACATGAGGAAACCAAATCTGAAAAATAAAGACCGAGGTGTGGCGCTGCTGGCCTGTCTGCTGGCGCTGATGCTGCTGACCGCGATCGCTTTGGGCCTGATGTACCTGGGCGATGCCGAAACCCGCACCAACGACAATTTCCGCTCTTCACAGCAGGCTTATTTCGCTAGCATGGCCGGGCTGCAGAACGTGCGCGAGCGCATGACGCTGGCCAACGTGGCGCCGCATCAGATTCTTCCTCCCACCGCCATGCCGGGCAATGCCAACTCGGTGTTCTATGTGCTGAATCCCACCGGAATGGCGGACGCGGTTACACCCACCACCGCGGGCAGCAATTACTATGACCAGGAACTGTGCCAGGAAATGGCGGCCCAGAAGATTAGCTGTCCTCTGCTCAGCAACAACATTGTCACGATAGCGGAAAACGGTCCGCCTTACCTCAACACAGCGGCGGCGCTTCCCTACAAGTGGGTTCGCCTCAACCGCAAGGCCAATGCTTCCGATGCGCCCTACTACAATAATGGCAACAGCGGCAATTCGACTCTCGCCACACAGGTGTGCTGGAACGGAGTGAGCGAGCTGCCGGTAACCCTGCTTCCCGTGACTGACTGCGCGCTTTCCGCGGGTAGCGATCCTGCCGGCTGGAGCCCGGTCTACGAACTCACCTCGCTGGCCGTGACCGCCAATGGTTCCTCGCGCCTGTTGCAGATGGAGGTAGCCCAGGACCCGCCCCTGGTAACCCGAGGAGCGGTGGATTCCCAGGACCACGTGGACCTGAACGGCAGCTTGATGGTGAATGGCTGGGACTTCTGCACCTGTACCTGCACAACCACGAAAGTCAACGGCAAGAACACCACCACGTGCACCAATCGCGCCGGCCTGATCTGCGACGGCACTCATTACGCCATCTACGCCGCGGGCAGCGTGGACAATCCCACACCGTCGGAGACACTGCTTGCCGGCACCTCCCAGCCAGTGGTGCAGAACCAGCCCTGGCCCTGGGACATGGATGCTCTGGTGGCCAAGTACCGCGATGCTGCTGGCACCATCAATGCCGGCCAGGCGCCATATAACTGGAATTGCTCCGCAGGCGACTGCGGAACCAGAGCGGGGCAGAGTCTCGGGGTGCCGCCCAACTTTCCTCCCAGCCCGCCGAATAATCCCGCCGGCCCGGCCAACATGAGCCGCCAGGTCACATATGTGCCTGGTAATGTGCAGCTCACGGGAGGCGCGGTAGGGAATGGCGTGCTGGTTATTGATGGCAATCTCGATATCCACGGCGGGCTGGAGTTCTATGGCCTGATTCTTGTGCGCGGCGTGATTTCATTTACCGGCGGCGGCTCGAGCGGAGTGAACATTTACGGCGCTGTGTTGGCTGGCCAGCAATCGTATGTGGACACTACGTTGGGCGGCAGCGCGAATATCTATTTCGATTACTGCTCTTTGCCGCAGGGAAATCAGAATCAGCCGCCGCGGGTGCTGAGCTTTCGTGAGCAGCTCATGTAAAGAAGCGGGTTGAGGAAAACAAATTGGAATCCGCTGCTCTCAGGGGTGGTAAACTAAGCCCGCTGGGGGCTGGTTCCCGCCCGCTTCACCCTGGGAGTGGCGAGAAAGGTGGTCCCGAGCGAGGGCCCGTTTTTCAGGATCTGACCCTGCGAGGGCGCGCATGCCCGTCCTGATTATCGTCCTTTCGGCGTACCTGTTTTTCTTCGCGGTAATCGCCCTGATCGCGATCGCGGAGTATGCGGATCGGCGCGAACGCCGCCATATCGCCGAACACGGAAACAGCCCCGCCGTGTCCCTGGCGGGCATGACTGCAGCACAGTCCTCCGACGCCTACTACTTCGGATTCTGGCAGGCGCAGGTGCCGGGACTGCGGCTGATCCACGACGCCGGACACTCTGGCACTCATATACGCAATTTGCGTTCCTGTTTTGTAGCCGTCTGCCGGCGCTTTCCCGAGATTTACGACGGGCACACCCTGGAGCAGTGGGTGCGCTTCCTGCAGCAGGAGCACCTGGTGTTCTGCAGCGGAGAGAAGGTCAGGATTACGCCGCAGGGAAGCGACTTTCTGCGCGTTCAGATCACCCGCAGTGCCACCGTTCACCATTGAGGCGATTGCCGGGCGGGCATTGGGCGCGGGTGGCTCGGCTTGAGCCAGCAGCGGTAATCAAGGGATGAATAAAGCTGAACCGCGGGGGCTGGGAACGGCATCCTAAGGGGTGGGGACGAGGTTACTTCGGTGCTTTTTGCACTTGCGCAGGTTGCGCCCGCCGGGTAACATCATGGTGTCCTCCAAATGGCCGCACGTTCCCCGTGCCGGCACTCCGCGCCCAAAAGGTTAAGCTCCAGGCGCCAGACGGACAAAATAAGAGTTCACGATTTGACTTCCAGCCGCAAGAGGTTGTGAGAGTTTTGCACCAGCAGCGAAATTCCCCGCGGCAGAAAAGCGCATCGAACCATTTTCCCCTCGAGCAAAAGAGGGCAAAAAAGAGAGCAATATGATGATTGGACCGAACCATCCCTCCGGATCTGGAGGGAGAAACCGACGCCGGCGTGGCCGTCGTCCACCTAACCGCCGTCCCGGACAGGGAGGCGGACAACGCGACCGCCACGGCGGCATCTACACCGCTCCCATGGACCACGCTTACCGCGCGGGCATGAATGGCGACAACGGCCGGGGGCGCGGGCGCTTCAATCCCAGCAATTACCTGGGCGCGGAACCCGAGCCTTTGCCCGAATCCAACGGCGGGCCGCGCATTTTCGCCTTCATTGACGACCTGTTCTTCTCGGCAAAAATTCAGGAGGTTGCGCGCAAACTCAACGTCAAGGTCGAGTTTGTGAAGAACGAGAAGGATCTGGCCGAGCGCATGAGCAGCAATGGCGAGGAAAAACCTTCGCTGATCATCTTCGATCTCAACAATGCCAACGCCAAGCCGCTGACCCTGATCCCCAAGTTGAAATCGAAGCTGAAAAAAGGAACCAGCATTATCGGGTTCCTGTCGCATGTGCAGGGTGATTTAAAGCTGAAGGCGCAGGAGGCGGGTTGCGATATGGTATTGCCGCGTTCCGCTTTCTCGCAGAACCTGCCGCAGTTGTTGCGCCGTCACGGCGCTCCCGAGGAACAGGAGCAGGGCGCGGAGTAAGTTCGCTCCTCGACAACCGTCAATTCAGCCGCCAAGGCCGCGGGGGCCGTCACCTCCGGGTGTCAGCAGCTGTTCCTCATTCCGCCCGCAGGGCCTGCATGGGATGAATTGCCGCTGCCCGCAGTGCGGGAATAATCGCCGCCAGAAAAGCGCACGCCGCGAGTGAAGCTGTTGCCACGGTGAGGGCGAGCGGGTCCCACGATTTCACACCCCACAACTGCGCGGCCAGCAGACGACCGGCGCCGATGGCCAGTGGAATGCCGATCAGCAGCCCCACGCCCACGCGCTGGAAAGCTCCGTGTAAAACTAGCCGGATTACTTTCATCCGATCAGCACCCAGAGCCATGCGCACGCCAATTTCTCCGGTGCGCTGTGCCACCACGTAGGCGGTCACCCCGTAAAGCCCAACTGCCGCCAGCACCAGCGCCACCAGCCCGAACAATCCCGCCAGACTGGCCACCGCCCGCTCCTGGTCGAATTCCAGCGCTACCTGGTCACTGAGGCTGCGCACGCTGGTGATGGTGAGGTTGGGGTCGAGGTCGGCCAGAGTCCTGGTAATCAGCGGTTCCAGGGCCCCTGGGCTGGTGTGCGTGACCAGCAGAATGCCGTCAATGAAGTGCGAGCGCAATTCGATCTTCTTCATGAGCGGATGATCGTAATGCACGTACTGCACGAGAGGCACGAAGAACATGGGATGCGCCGGGTCGCGAGGGAACGCGAATTTCGCATCATCCACCACGCCGACAATGCGGAAGGTTCCGGCGAGGGCCAGCATGTCCAGGCCAAAGTGCTTGTCCAGAGGGTCTTCCTTGGGGAAGAAGCGCTTCACGAAGGCTTGATTGACCAGGGCGACGGGCGCCGTGTTTTCGTTATCGGCGTCCGTGAAGCCGCGGCCGCGTGCCACCGGTTCGCCCAGTGCCTGGAGGTAACCGGTGCTCACCCGGTCCCAGGAAGCGTTCGAATTTTCTCCCAGCACCTCCGGATGTCCTTGTATGGCTATGGCCTCCCCCCAGTTGTCGGTGAGCGGGTTGTACATGGCCAGTCCCACCTGCTCGACGCCCGGCAGGCGCTTCAACTGGTCCTGCATCTCGCGGTATAGCGCGTTCAGCCGTTCGGGAGTGTAGCTCGGTGACGGCGGATTCATGTCCACCACCACGCGGTTGGCACTCTGAAAACCGAAATTCTGATGTTCCAGATTTCCCAGGCTGCGCGCCAGCATGGTGGCTCCGGCAACCAGCACCACGGAAACCGTAGCCTGAACAATCAGCAGCGCCTTGCGGGCCAGGGAAGAACTGTCGCGGGTGCTGCGGGTGGAACTGCGCAGCGCTTCGATGGGGTGGGTGTGAGTGGCGAACCAGGCCGGCGCGGTGCCGAAAATCACTCCCGTCAGCAGCGAGAGCAGAAAGGCGAATCCCAGCGCCGGCAGGGAAGGAAGAATGCTGATGGGAAGAAAGTGCGTGCTGTGGAAGGCCAGGCTCAGAAGGAGTCGCAAGGCAGCAACGGCCACGAACACGCCGGCCACCCCTCCCATGATGGCGAGCAACACGCTCTCCAGCAGCGCCTGCCTGATAATCTGCGGGCGAGAGGCTCCGATGGCCACGCGGAGGGCAGTCTGCCCGCGCCGCGCGGCCGCGCGCGCCAGCAGCAGGTTGGCTACGTTGGCGCAGGCGATCAGCAGCACCAGCCCGCAGACGGAGAGCAGAATGGTGAGGCTGCGCCCGAAGTCTTCCTTCATTTCCGCCACACCAGCGCCGGCGGGCACCACGGTAATGTTCTGCTTGGGGAGTACGCGCTTGATTTCCCCCATCCACTCCGGGGGAAACCCGGCGTCATTCTGCATCCATTGCCGCAACATGGCGGTCAGGCGGGGCGATATTCCGGCAACCGAGGCTCCCGGGCGCAGGCGTCCAATTACCCGCAGCCAGCCGGTGATCGACTGGTGCAGAAAAGAGGCTTCGCCATCAATCAGCGGCTCCTGTTGCAGCGGAACCCAGATGTCGGGCGGATCGCTGCGCAAGGTCTCGCCAAAAAAACCGGGCGGAGCGATACCGACGACGGTGAAGGAATGACCCTCAACCAAATAGCTGGCGCCCACCACCGTGGGATCGCCGCCATAGGTTTCTCGCCAGGCGTGATAGCTCATCACCATTACAGGAGCGGCAGAAGGCTGGTCGTCAGCCGATGAGAAGAGGCGGCCGCCAAAAGCATGAATGCCGAAGGTGGAGAAATAGCTTCCTGTAACGTATTCGGTGCGCAGCGGTTGGGCGACGCGTTCCGATTGCCGCCGCACGCTCATGCGGTTTGGCCCCGCCTGGAAGGCGGTGAGTTCGGCAAATTCAGGCAGGTTCTGCTGCAGCCGCTGGTAAAACGGATAGGAGTACA
>DATEGI010000180.1:0-14430 GCA_035280205.1 Terriglobales bacterium
AAACCTCCCCTGCAGTAGTTTGAGGGAATGTTAACGGCCTGTTTGCGGGGCACCAAGTTACCTTGGTGACTGCCGGAAGCGGGCTCAGAGAGGACGGGCGGCGCACCGGGCGGGATAGCCTCCCAAAACTCTCAAGATGAACCCGTGTAGACGATGCAAAAATGGAGTGCCGGCGAGGAACATGAGCGGGCAGTAACCCTCTACCAGGCGTATGCCGTTCTGGCGGCAAAAGTCCGCAGCCTCCAGGCTGACCGCACCCTGCCCGCCGCCGCGATGCATCCACACCCGGGGCAAACCGGCTTCGGCGCAATCGCGCACTACGCGCGCGGTTTCTCGCGGCTGGGTCATGATCAGAGCGGCCTCAATCGGCGGGTCTACCTCCTGCAGATGGGCAAAACAGCGCCGGTTTTCCAGTTCACCCGCGGCTGGATTTACAGGAACGACGTCGTAGCCGCGCCGAGACATTTCGCGGAAGACAACACGGCTGAAATCCTTAGGATCACGAGAGAGGCCGACCAGGGCGATGCGCCGCTGCGCCAGGAAGTCCCGAACATCATCCAGAGTCGTAGGCATGAAATGCACCTCCTGCCGAACAGTTTGGTTGAGAAGATTCCAAGCCTCCCTGCAACGATCGGCAGTGATGGAGGTCACATGGTGAAGTGCGCAACGGATTTGCCCCTTCTGCAAGTCAAGCGCGAGGCGCCGAGTGAAGCGTTCGCTCCCGAACGCTGCCGTGCGCAAGTGAACACTTTGAATGGCGGCGAACTCCTCAACTGAGTTCTTTCTGGCTTAGAACTCAACTACTTGGACGTCAGCCTGGCCGGTATGCCAATTGCAGCAGGGACCGGAGAGGCCGCGTGTAACAGGAGGTGTCATGGCTGTCTATGTTCAAGGTTTTCGCCACGGGCTGCCAATGTCGGCGAAGTCACTGGGTTTCACAGCAGGGTCAAACCGTAGTTTGCGGTACCTGCTGGTTGCTTGCCTCATCACAAGTACACTGTGGGCAGCCGACAATCCCTTCGTGGGCAACTGGAAACTCAACCCCTCCAAAAGCACACTTACCGACAAAATGAAGGTTGATGCCGTAGCCGACAACAAGTACGCCATTACCTTTGCCGGTGGCGTTACCGACACAGTGGTAGCCGACGGTACGGACCAGCCGGCGATCTTTGGGACCACGCTTTCCCTCACCGTCGAGGCGCGCGATACCTGGAAGGTGGTCCGCAAGAAGAACGGCCGCACAGAGCTGACGGCGATTTGGAAACTTTCCCAGGATGGCAACACGCTCAGCGACGCCTTCACTGGTTATCAGCCAGACGGTTCGACATTGAGCCTGCAGTATGTGTACAAGCGAACGGCGGGCAAATCAGGTTTTACCGGGACGTGGGAGAGCACCAGCGAGAAAGTGGATTCGGTGTTTGAGTTTCACATCCGGCCCTACCAGGGTGACGGGCTGTCCTTCATCACTCCGGCGCAACATCAGATGCAAAACATGAAATTCGATGGCAAGGATTATCCGAGCGCCGGCCCGGATGTGCCTGGAGGCTCGGTGTCCTCGGGACGCCGGTTGAACGAGCGCGCTCTGGAGCTAACCGACAAAATCGCAGGCAAGATTATGGACACGCAGCAGGTTGAGCTTTCTCCCGATCTGAAAACTTTAACGCTGACGGTACGGCCGGCAGATCAAAGCACGCCGAACATTCTTGTATTTGATCGGGAGTAGAAGAGAGGTGGATGGCGGGACCTACTTCCGCCTTACGGAGCAGGTGAACTGTTCCAGATGTAGAGAAAATTCTCGTCGGTGGCGGTGACCACATCCTTACCGAGCTTGCGAGTGGCCCGATTTAGCGCGGAACGGACGTTCACTTTCGTATCCGGCAGTTGAGAGAGGGGTATTTTCAACGATTTGCCCTCTTGCAGGCCGCCAAGATCTTTGAGGATGGCGGCGACAATATCATGATGCTTCCCCCTCCGTCCTGTGGGGACGTTCGCAATATTCGTGGTCTTAAACGTTGACTTGCCCGTTCTTCGCTCGGTGTGCATGGTCATATCCCGCCAATGTAATCTGACCCCGTAAACGTATCACTAACGCTCCCCAAAAGCAACCCAATACTCATCTTAAACTAGCCAAAAAACGGGCCGTAAAATTAAGCTGCGCGTAAGCTGTGCTGCGGCAATACATAGCCAAACTCCAGCGTTAAGAAAATTTCCCCGTATCGAATTTTTGGTCATATGGTAGGTAGTGTGGGGTAGCCGTCAGCCCGCTCCCCAGGCGGCAACGGATGCCAAGGTGCCTCGTGCGAGCACTGGTGATTCTGTGCATTGATGACAACGACTCCGGGCTGAAAATCCGGAAGCTGCTGCTCGAATCAATGGGTTTTCGGGTCCTCATTGCTCGGGATGGTCCGACGGGGCTTGACATTGTGAGCCGGGAGCACGTTGACCTCATTATTCTCGATTACGCCATGCCCAGAATGGACGGCGAAGAGGTTGCCAAGCGTCTGCGGACACAACACCCTCAAATACGGATTTTGCTTTTGTCCGGTTTTCGCGGGTCAATACCCGAGTCGCTACTGTCAATGGTAGATGGATTCATTGAGAAGGGGAAACCAGCAGCTCTACTGATTGCAGAACTGGAACGGCTCACGGGAGCGCGGGAGAATCCATCAGACGAACAACGAAGGCGTGCGTGAAAACGAAAGAACGATGAGATTCACGCGGAGAACATGACGCCCTAAACAGTCTTGACGCAAACGGCTTCAGAGTCACTCGCTTGGAAATCCGCAGGAAAGCGCCCTTCTTTAGAGTCTGTCCATTCTCATGATGGTCTGCAGCAGGACGTTGGCGCCGTTGGCGCAGTCGGACCAGCGGGTCAATTCCTTCGGGGAATGACTGATGCCGCCCACGCTGGGCACGAAGATCATGCCCATAGGACCGAGCCTGGCCATCATCTGTGCGTCGTGACCGGCGCCGCTGGGCAGGCGCATGGTTTTCAGGCCCAGGCCGGCGGCTGCCGCCTCGATCTGAGCCTGGATTTGCGGGTTGGCCATCGCCGGGGGATCGTTCTCCAGATGCGTGATGGTGATCTCCGTGCTGGTTTCGCGGGCGATCTGCTGGGCTTGCCGGCGAATCTCCTCACCCAGGCGGGCGATCTTCTCCGGAGATAGGTCACGCAATTCGATGGAATGCTTCACCAGCCCGGGCACAACGTTGGTGGCATTGGGATAAACCTCGATATGGCCGACGGTGCCGACCTGGCGCCCGGGTTCGCGCGTCACTACCTGCTGCACGGCCTCGATGAGCTTGGCCGCAGCCAGCAACGCATTGCGGCGTTCAGGCATGGGCGTGGTGCCGGCGTGGTTGGCGAAGCCGCGAATCTCTACGGCGTACTCGTCAATGCTGACGATGCCCTCGACTACACCGATTGGAGTGCCGGTCTTGTCGAGGTTTCCGCCTTGCTCGATGTGCAGCTCGAGATAACCGCGGAATGAGCCGGGTGCCATGCGCGCCTCGTCAAGCCTGGCCGGGTCGCCGCCAATCTTCCTTAACCCGTCGGCGAGCCGGACGCCATTGTATTGGCGCGCGAGGTCGGGGGACTCTCCGGCGGCGATGCGGCTGCCCACCAGACCGCCTTCTTCGTTTTCCCAGATGACAACCTGCAGGGAATGGCGCGTAGACAGGTTGTGATCGTGCAGCGTGTGCATGACTTCGATGGCGGAAAGTGACCCGAGGTCGCCGTCGAAGTTGCCGCCGCTGGGAACGGAGTCAATGTGGGAGCCGAAGAGGATCGGCGTGAGCGAGGGGTCGCTGCCGGGGCGCAGAGCGGAGATATTGCCCGCCGTATCAATGCGGGGCGTGAGGCCAGCCGCGCGCATCAGGTCCATGGCGTATTTTCGGCCGGCGACATCAGCGTCCGAATAGGCTACGCGGCTGACGCCGTCGGCAAAGGTGCCGCCGGCGGGACGGCCGTAGACGCTGAGGCCTTCCAGGCTCTGCTGCAGGCGGGCGGCATTGATGCGCAGGGCCGTACCGTCTTGGGCAAACGACATATCAGGCAGGGAAGCGGCGGCAGCAGCCAAGCCAGTAAGCAGTTCACGGCGGGTTAGCACGCGCGGATTATATACGAGGGGATTTCCCACATTTGCCCGCATCCAAGGTGATCATGGCGGGCGCGCTAGACGTGCGCGGCAAAATGAGGGGCACCCGATAATTGTTTTTTTTACGTGAAGAAACGTGAATGCGAACCCACAAGTTGTGCGGGGCGTGCTGCTGGCACGATAATGATTGCTGGAGAACTTCGCAAGAATGCGGCAAAACCTGGTCCTGATGACCGACAGCTACAAGTTCACCCACTGGCGGCAGTATCCCCCGGGCACGCAGAAGGTGTACAGCTACATCGAGTCACGCGGCGGAATGTTTGAGGACCTGGTGTTTTTCGGCCTGCAGTACTATCTGAAGCGCTATCTGAAGGGCGCGGTCTTTACCCTTGATGACATAGAAGAGGCCGACCAGTTCTGCGGGCAGCATTTCGGCCAGGAAGGCTATTTCAACCGCCAGGGCTGGCTGGAACTGTATCGGAGCTATGAGGGCAAGCTCCCGCTGGAAATCAAGGCGGTGCCCGAAGGCACGGTGGTGCCCGTTTCCAACGTGATGATGACGGTGGAGAACACCGACCCGCGCTTTCCCTGGCTCACGAATTACATGGAGACGCTGCTGCTCAAGGTTTGGTACCCGATCACTGTGGCCACGCTCTCGCGTGAGATCAAGAAAGTGTTCCTCTCGCACCTGGAGCGCACCGGCGATCGGGCGCAGATAGGTTTCAAGCTGCATGATTTTGGCTACCGCGGCGTTTCCAGCGAAGAGACCGCGGCCGTGGGCGCAGCCGCCCACCTGGTGAACTTCCAGGGAACGGATACGGTGGCCGGCATCCGGCTTCTGCAGCAGTATTACGGCGTGCAGGGCATGCCGGCCTTCAGCGTTCCAGCTGCGGAACACTCGACCATTACCGCCTGGGGACGTGAGCACGAGCGCGAGGCCTATGCCAACATGCTGCAGCAGTTTCCCCACGGAATTGTGGCCTGCGTGAGCGACTCCTACGACGTGTTTAACGCCTGCGAACACATCTGGGGCGAAGAACTGCGCGGCCAGGTGGTGAGCCGCGATGGGGTGCTGATAATACGCCCGGATTCGGGGGATCCCAAGACTATCGTGGTCAGAGTGCTGGAAATCCTGGGACGCAAGTTCGGCTTTGAAACCAACACCAAGGGCTACAAAGTGCTCCATCCCAAGGTGCGCATCATCCAGGGCGACGGCGTGAACTACTGGACCATCCAGGATGTGCTCACGGCTGCCACCCGCGCCGGGTGGTCGGCCGATAACATCGCCTTCGGCATGGGAGGAGCGCTGCTGCAGCAACTGAACCGCGATACGCAGAAGTTTGCCTTCAAATGCTCCCAGGTCACTATTTCCGGCGAAGGCCATGAGGTCTACAAGGAACCGGTCACCGACCCCAGCAAGGGCCAGAAGCGCGGGCGGCTGGCGCTGGTACGACGGGATCATCATTTCAAGACAGTTACGGTGGAGGCAGGAAAGAGCGTTCCCGGAGGGCTGCTGCAAACCGTGTTCGTGAACGGCGAGGTAAAGCGGGAGCAGACGCTCGACGATATTCGCCACCGGGCCGAGGTGCCGGAAAGCGAACCGGCGCGCCGCTAGTAAGAATTCGAGTTCCTTGGCCGGGCTAGCGCCGGGCAGGCCACCTGCCGCATAAGGCCAGGCATCGCACTAACAGAAGCCATGGCCGATGTGAGCGCAAAGAATTTTGGCATTGCCGGGATATTCATCATTCTGCTTTTGCTGGCCAGCCTGATGCTGGTGGGGTTCATGACCTACCTGGCGTGGCATGAGGAGAATCCCTGGCCCACATCTACCCCGCCGCACTCCGGTCGGTTATTCGCGCCGCCCGTGCCCAAGCCGCCGAGCGTGGCCCCGGCCATCCTGTTCGGGGACCCGCCGATTCCGCAGCCCAACCGCCAGGTTCACGAACTGTAGAGAGCCTTCAGCCTGTACGGGGTGAACCTGCGCCGCCCATTCCCAGACTGTTGTCTGTGGCGCGAAACATAACATCCTGTCATTCCCCATCGGCTCCGCCCGCTTTTTCCTTGACAGTCTAGGAGAGGCGGCATAGATTCCTAGACCATCTAGGAGACAGGCATACTTGACCTGCTGCAGCTTCAAGATTGCGGGGGAAGGATGAGGCGGTGGAACCGCGTTCGTTCCTGGCTGCGCGCCACTCTGCGGCGCTCTCGTATGGAAAGCGAGATGGACGCGGAACTCCGGTTTCATATGGAAGCGCGCGCCGAAGACTTGATGCGCGCTGGGGTGGCGCGCGAAGAAGCCATGCGCCGGGCAAAGGTGGAATTCGGCGGCGCTGAAGGAATCAAGGAAGAATGTCGTGAAGCGCACGGCCTCCGCTTCCTTGACAACCTGGCGCAGGATGCTCGCCACGCTTTGCGTACGCTACGGAAATCCCCGGGCTTCGCGGCTGTGGCTGTCCTCACGCTCGCCCTGGGCATCGGCGCCAACAGCGCGATCTTCAGCGTTGTGGATGGCATCCTTCTAAAACCCTTGCCCTATCCGCATGCCGGACAACTGGTGGGCGTGGAGCTCAGCCCGCTGGCATTGGACCCAACCTTGCGCGGCATAGCGCCGGAAGACTACTTCATACTGCGCGAGCAGAGCCGCACGTTTCAGGACGTCGGCATTTACCTCGAGACAGACACCGACCATGACGTGAACGTCACCGGCTTCGCGGAACCGGAACGCGTGCACGCCCTGCACGTGACTGATGGCGTACTTTCAGTTCTGGGTGTACCGCCGATGCTGGGCCGCATCTTCACGCGCGCCGACGACTCTCCAGGCGCCCCGCCCACGGTCATCTTGACCTTCTCCTATTGGCAGCGAAAGTTCGGTGACGATCGCTCGGCCATAGGAAGAACGTTGGTGACGGATGGGGTGGCACGCGAAATTATCGGCGTGTTGCCCCGCGATTTCCGTTTCCTTGATCAGCAGGATCTGGCGCTGATTGTGCCAGTACAGCTGGATCGCAACCAGACCCGGTTGGGCGATTTTCGCTACTTCGGGATTGGCCGACTCAGGCAGGGAAGCACCATCGCCCAGGCCAGCGCCGATTTTGACCGGCTGTTGCCGATCACCTTAAGCACCTTTCCTCCCGGACCAGGCCTTAGCGTCGAATTTCTGCGCAAGGCGCGACTTGCTGCCAGCATCCTCCCTTTGAAACAGGAGGTGGTCGGCAATATCGGCGCGCTGCTATGGGTGCTGATGGGTGGGGTAGGAATGGTCCTTCTCATCGCCTGTGCCAACGTCGCCAATCTTCTGCTGGTGCGAACCGCGGGCCGCCAGCACGAACTGGAGCTGCGGGCCGCGCTGGGCGCCGGCCAGCGACGCATCGCGGCGCAATTACTGTGCGAGAGCGCCGTCCTCGGCCTGCTTGGCGGCGTGTTTGGCCTGGGAGTAACGTGGGCTGCCCTGCGAGTCCTCGTGCGCCTCGCGCCCACCGGACTGCCCCGCATTGCGGACATTAGCGTGGATGTTCCCGCTCTCTTGTTCACCCTTGGCACGGCCCTGTTCACCAGCCTGCTGTTTGGGATGATCCCAATTTTCAAGCATGCCGGAGAGAATGCCGGCCCACCGTCGGGTGGCCGCACCCTTACCGCGGGCCGGGAGCACCAGCGCGCGCAAAACTCCCTGGTCACGGTTCAGGTCGCGCTCGCCCTGGTTCTGCTGGTGTGTTCCGGGCTGATGATCCGCACCTTTCGCGTTTTGACCCACGTCAACCCCGGATTCATCCCTGCCGGGGTGCAGACATTTCGGGTTTCGATTCCCGCTTTCGACGTGCCCGATGATGCCAGCGTGCCTCGGATCGAGGAGGCAATTCAGGACAAGCTGGCGGCCATCTCCGGCGTTTCCTCTGTAGCCTTTTCTAGCTCTGTGCCCATGGATGGCAACAACGCCGCGCTGGACAATGTCTTCGCAGCAGATCACGCCTACGAGCAGGGCTCGCTCCCTCCCCTCCGCCGCATCCTGTTTGTTTCCCCGCGATACCTGCAGACGCTGGGCATACCGCTGGTCGCAGGACGTGATTTCAACTGGACCGAGACGTACAACCAGGTTCCGGTCGCTCTTATCTCCGAAAATCTGGCTCGTGAATACTGGCAGACGCCCACCGCCGCGCTTGGCCATCGCATTCGGCCATCCGGCAGCGACGAGTGGCGCGAAATCATCGGTGTCGTCGGCAAAGTGCATGATGAAGGCGTGGATAAACCTGCCCGCGCCGTCGTTTATTGGCCTGCCGTGATGGCAAACTATAATGGCAAGGCGATGCATGTGGACCGTTACGCAACTTTCGCGGTCCGCAGCCCGCTGGCGGGCTCGGAGGACTTCCTGAAACAGGTTCGGCGGGCGGTGTGGTCGGTGGACGCCAAGTTGCCGCTCGCCCACGTCAACACCCTCAACTACTTCTACATGCAGTCCATGGCACGCACCTCGTTCACCCTGGTTATGCTGGGAATCGCGGCAGGCATGGCGCTGCTGCTGAGCACCGTGGGACTGTACGGCGTGATTGCCTATTCGGTTTCGCGGCGCACGCGGGAAATCGGCATTCGCATGGCTCTGGGAGCACAACGGCGGGACGTTATGGCGACTGTGGTTGGCGGGGGAGTGTCCATAACCGGAATGGGGCTGGCGCTTGGCCTCGGCAGCGCGCTCCTGCTCACGCGCTTTCTGTCATCCCTGCTATTTGGCGTGCGCTCGGCAGATCCGCTGACTTACGCGGTTGTGGTGTTCCTGCTGGGCATCGTTGCACTTGCCGCATGCTACATTCCCGCCCGCCGCGCGACGCGAGTGGACCGGATGATCGCCCTGCGCTACGAATAAATAGGTGCGGTTCAGCCAGCCAGGGCCTGGGCGTGCGCAAATTCGCGGGCGCGTTCGAGCAGGCGGCGCGCGCCGGCTTCGTCGCCGCGAGTGCGGAGGATGGCCGCAAGGTGGAACAGGCTGCTCACTTCGCCGACTCCTTCTTCCTGGCTGCGCTCGAAGGCATGCTCGGCGGAGGAGAAGGCGCCTCGCCGTTCGTGGATCACGCCGATGTGGTAATGGGACATCAGGTATTCGGGCGTGAGGGTAAGCGAGCTTTCGAACTGCTGCAGCGCTTCCTCCAGGCGTCCGGCATGGAAGTAACAGATGGCCAGACGGTAGTGTGCCGCGTTGTAGTGAGGGTCAATCTGCAAGCAATGCTCGAAGGCCCGGATGGCTTCCGGCATGTCGCCATGGTGATACCAGGCCACCCCCAGATCGTAGTAGCCGCGAGCGAAGTGGGGAGCGCCAGCGAGGGCACGTTCGTAATAGCGAATCGCCTCCAGCAGCACGCCTTCGTGAAAGCACAAGTTGCCCAGCAGATGGTTGGCGAGGATGTGATCGGGCTCGGACTGGAGCAGGCGCTCCAATTCCAAGCGCGCTTCGGAGCTGCGGCCATCGCGTTCCAGCGTCAGTGCGAACAGCAGGCGATGGTCCACCCAGGCATCGCGGAGAAAGGCGCCACATTGGGCGCAAAACTTATCCTGGGAGTGGAAATCGCAGCCGCAACGCGGGCAGCGAGTGGCAGTCCTGGCAGCGTCGGAAGTGATCATAGAGGCACCTGTATGCGCGCTATCTTCAGTCTCGCCCCTAACCGCACCAGACTCAGTGATGGGGGTCACGACCAACGGTGATGCGGCGGGGCAGCAACCTTAGTTACTTTCCGGCCCACCTGCGGCTTGCCTACCATGTCAGGTTACCGCGCTAAACGCGTGGCCGCCGCTGTGTGAACGGCCTGAGGGCGTGGAAAGAGACGTGACGGCGTGCGATTGCAGTGCCTGTTGGTAACGCAAGAACGCGAGCTGCTGGAACTGGTGCGTCCAGCCCTGGAAAACTCCGGCATGGAGGTCGAGGTGCGCGCCGAGGCACGCAGCGCGCTCGAGATCTGTGGCCGGCGCCATCTCGATGGATTTCTCGTGGATTGTGACGATGTGCCCGGCGGACGGGAACTGCTGGCGAGCATCCGGGGCAGCGGCTCCAATCGCATGTCTACCATTTTCGCGGTGATAAACGGAACCACCTCCATCACCCAGGCCATGGAGGAAGGCGCCAATTTTGTGCTGGGCAAGCCCCTGGCAGGGGAACGTTTCCAGGCTTATCTAGAAGTGGCCCGCGTCTCCATGGAGCGCGAGCATCGGCGTTACTTCCGCTTCCCGGTTAATTTGCCCATCCGGGTGCAGAACGCGGAGAGTGTTGGTACGGAAGGACGCATGGTCAATATCAGCGAAGGCGGGTTAGCCGTGCGGCTGGCGCCCGGCGGCGGTCTGCAGGGCACCGTGCGGCTGGAGTTTACCCTTCCTAGCCTTGAGCCCTTTACGGTGCAGGCCAAAGGGGAGATGGTGTGGGGTGACACCGCGGGTCTGGCCGGCGTCCGCTTCCTCTACATGGGCGAAGAATCCCGCCGGCGGCTGCAAGAGTGGTTAGGCCAGCTATACGCACAAATGGAGCTGCATGGGACCGGGGAAACGCCGGCTGGGGACAGCCAAGGTTGCGGGCCGGGCTACCACACTTAGTCACAAAGACCTTTACCACAAAGGACACAAAGGGCCACAAAGGGAGAAGCACCCTTCGGTGATGCTCCATGAGTGATTTAGTAAATTTGACTCGAGCTTTTTGAACCTACCTAAGCATTGCGGTGAAAGGCTCGGGTAACACGCGTGGCCCGCTTCCCATCTAACCGCTGCAAGCGCGCAACCTGCGCGTCTTCAAGGTTTCCGTTACTATATCTGCTGCATAGTGAGGCCGGACACCACTTACGAGTTCCACGTTTCGCGAGCGGCGCGGGACCGCTATCGTTTCGACCAGGTTCTGTTCTCTCTTACTGGCAACGTGGTGTTCGCTAACCTGGCCGCAAGCCGTGAATTCGCCAAGCGCATGAACCAGATCCGGGAGGCCGACCGCCATCCGGAACTGGCCGTCAACCCCGGGGCCCTCAATGCTATGGGGCTGATAGATGAGGTTTTACATGCATTGGTGGAGCTCTACCGCAAGCAGCGCGATCCGCGCGCTATTTTAGATGCGCTCACTTTTTTCGAGGCGCGACTTGGGCCGGAGCTGCTGGGCCGCACGCTGGAAACTTTCGCCGACCACTTTCCCAGTGTGGCTGTCTATCGGGGAGAGAAGTCGGCAGCCGAGTGGCTGGGTGAATCCACCAGCGGTGTGCCACACCGCGCGGTGGCGCTGGAAGAGCTGATACTGCTGTGGCTGGCGAACCTCAATCCGGCGTTCAAGCCGTTTGAGGAGCTGTTTGATGACGAAATGCTGGCGTCGAAAACGGCGTATTCAAAGCTCACGGCGGCGCTGCGCGACTACTTCGAAACTCGTCCGCGTTTCGGTCCCGATAACCAGAACCTGGTGGACATGCTGCGCGCGCCGGCGCTGGCCTCGCCCGATTCATTGGCCGGCCAGCTAGCCTACATCCGGGAAAAGTGGAAAGACTTGCTGGGTGACCTGGTGCGCCGGCTGCTGACCGCGCTGGATGTGCTGAAGGAAGAAGAGGTAGCCATCTGGTTGCGCTTCCATCCTCCAGGCACGCATTTTGGCGGGGCGCTGGAGCTGGGCGATTCCAGCGCCGCCGCCATTCCGCATTTTTCCGAATTCGAATACGAGCGCTTCAGCCCCGACCTGGACTGGATGCCGAGTACGGTGCTGATGGCGAAAAGTGTGTACGTGTGGCTGGACCAGCTCTCGAAGTTTTATGGCCGCCACATTCACCGCCTCGACCAGATACCGGATGAGGAATTGGACCTGCTTGCGCGCCGCGGCTTCAACTCGCTGTGGCTGATTGGAGTGTGGGAGCGCAGCAAGGCCTCACAGCGCATCAAGCAGCTTACCGGCAACCCGGAGGCGGTAGCTTCCGCCTACTCACTGGCCGACTACAACGTTGCCGAGGACCTGGGCGGGGAAGGGGCATGCGCCAATCTGCGCGACCGCGCCTGGGCACGCGGCATCCGCCTGGCCAGCGACATGGTGCCCAACCACATGGGGATTGATTCGCGCTGGGTCATCCAGCATCCCGATTGGTTTTTGTCGCTGCCCTACAGCCCGTTTCCTTCGTACTCATTCAACGGGCCTGACCTGTCGAGCGACGGCCGAGTCGAGATAAAGATTGACGACCACTACTACAACCGCAGCGACGCTGCCGTTACGTTCCGCCGCCTGGACCGCTGGACTGGCGACACGCGTTTCATTTACCACGGCAACGACGGCACCAGCTTTCCCTGGAACGACACGGCGCAGCTCAACTACCTCCATCCGGAAGTGCGCGAGGCGGTGATTCAGACCATCCTGCACGTGGCGCGGATGTTTCCTATTATCCGCTTCGACGCCGCCATGACCCTCACCAAGCGCCACTACCAGCGGCTGTGGTTTCCGCTGCCAGGCACCGGGGGCGCTATTCCTTCGCGTGCGGAACACGGTCTGACCAAGGAACAGTTTGACGCCGCCATGCCCAAAGAATTCTGGCGCGAGGTGGTGGACCGAGTAGCCGCAGAAGCACCCGGCACGCTGCTGCTGGCCGAGGCGTTCTGGCTGATGGAGGGCTATTTCGTCCGCACTCTGGGCATGCACCGGGTTTACAACTCCGCCTTCATGAACATGCTGCGCGACGAGGAGAATGCCAACTACCGCAGCGTGATGAAGAACACGCTGAAGTTTGACCCGGACGTGCTCAAGCGCTACGTCAACTTCATGAACAATCCCGATGAGCGCACTGCCGTAGACCAGTTCGGCAAGGGAGACAAATACTTCGGTGTGTGCACCATGATGGTGACCCTGCCCGGACTTCCCATGTTCGGCCACGGACAGATCGAAGGCTTCACCGAGCGCTATGGCATGGAGTACCGCCGCGCTTACTACGAGGAGAAGCCCGATCCGTGGCTGGTGGCGCGGCACGAGCGCGAGATTTCGCCGCTGCTCCACCGCCGCCCGGTCTTCGCTGAGGTGCGCGATTTCCTGCTCTACGACTTTTACACCGACGACGGCTGGGTGAACGAGGACGTCTACGCCTACTCCAACCGCCAGGGCCAGCATCGCGCGCTGGTGGTGTATCACAATCGCTACGCCAGCACGCGCGGCTGGGTGCGCATCTCCGCCGGCTATGCCGAAAAGCTTCCTGGAGGAGGGAAGCGGGTTCGGCAGCGCAGCCTGGGCGAGTCCTTTGGCCTCTCCGGCGATGCTTCGATGTTCGTCGCCTTCCGCGACAGCTTCACCGGCCAGGAATTTCTGCATCGGGCGCGGGATGTGGCGGAACGTGGCTTGCACCTGGAACTGCAGGCTTATCAGTCCCACGTGTTCCTGGACTGGCGCGACATCTGCGACCGCGACGGGCGCCCCTGGGGCGCGCTGTGCGACACGCTGGCCGGGCATGGTGTTTCCAGCCTGGATGATGCCTTGCGCCAACTGGAACTGCAGCCGGTACACGATGCGGTGCGAGCCTTGCTCGAACCCGCGCTGATGGAGGAGTTCGCAGAGCAGGCGGCTACCGCCGATCCGGGGCCGGCGAAGCGTCCCGCCAGCGAACTGGTGCAGAATGCCTGCCGCCGTGCCCGCCGTTTCGTAGAGGAGGCGCGGCACTTCGCCTCCAGCGCCGGAGGGGAAGCGGTTGGTCTAGGTTCGCGGCAGTGGGTGGGCCAACTCGACGCAGTGGTCGGAGAATTATGCGAATACCTGGAAGCCGCGCTGCGAATTCCAGAGCTGGAACATTACTTTTCCGAGCCTTGGCCGGAAGAGGGGCGCTCGGTTCTGCCCACGGCGGGAGCTCAGCCCAAGGCGACCTTGCCGGCGTGGGGTGCCGTGCTGGCCTGGTGCGCGGTTCACGCGCTCGGCTGTCTTTCTGATCCGAAGGAAGCGGAAGCGGCGGCCGTGCAGCTTTTCGATTCCATGCATCTGCGCGAGGCGCTCGCCGATGCGCTGGCCAGGCTTGGCCTGAAGGACGAAGAACGCTGGCGGGCAGCGGCGCGGGTTCGCGCTTCATTTGCCCACGCCGGCTGGGCGCCTGGCGCGCAATCTGTTCCTGGGCGTGCCACCGCGCTCTTCAGTTGGGTACACGACCCTGACGTGGCCTGGGTGATCGGCGTCCACGAATGGGACAGCATCCGCTACTTTGTGAAAGAGCCCTACGAGCGCCTGCTGTGGTGGATGGCGCTGCCAGCGCTCCTGAGTCTGGCCAAGAAGCCGCAGCCTGACCGGGAGAAAGTCCGCACGCTTGCAGAGCAGATTGAGGCCCGGGTGCGCGCCGCTGAGCAAGGCGGTTATCGCGTCGAGGCCCTTTTTGAGACC
>DATEGI010000181.1:0-5298 GCA_035280205.1 Terriglobales bacterium
AGCGTGTATAGCCGGTGTATTGCACTCCCAGGTCGAGGTTCTGGACCGGCCACACTGAGAAGTTCAGGCTGTAACCGGTACTTTGCGGACTTCCGGTGGCGCTGCCCGTTACCGCCGCTTGGGGAAAGAGTAGCGGGTCGCGGGTGCCGGTGGTGTTAAACCATCCTACGGCCGCGGAATAGCGGTTGCCGAAATGATATTCCGCGTTGGTATTGAAGGCGTTCAAATGGTGGCTGGCCAACGCGGCTGCGCCACCCGCCAGACTGGCCACCAGATCTGAATTCTCCCGAATGTAGGTACCGCGCCAGGAAAACACATCCTTCCCGATGGTGCGGTCGTACTGAAAATCCACGCCTGCATCGGTGTAGGTATCTTCCAGACCGGTAATTGCCCCGGGGGTGGAAGTCATGTGGATGCCATAGGTGCCGACTTCAAAATTATTTTTCAGCCCATTTTGCTGCCAGGCTACGCGCCAGTACGGCGCCACCCCGCGGATGTTAAAGCCAAAACCCTCTCCGGTCGTAGGGTAGGAAGCAGCGGCGATGTGGGCGGAGCGGTAGAGCGTACCCGCGGCATACAGATGCTGGTCCCACATGGTGTAGCCGCCCAGGCCGGCGACATCCTGCCCCAAGGCGCCTTGAATAATGGGCGCAGCCGTGGGCGAAGGCGCCACGTCGCTGGCGATGAACGGATAACCCCAGGCGGGAGTGGAATTCCAAAGGTCTTCCACCGTGGGATTGTTATTCAACGTCAGACCCAGCACCCATTCCTTTCCGCTCAGTTTTTTCACCCGCGCATAGCGGATGTCGGTGTTGTCCATGCTGAAGTGGTCACCTTGCGTGTCGTAGGTCACCTGCAGGAAGCTGCCGATGTGGGTGGACCAGGCGCCGGCCAGGAACAGCGAAATATCCTGAGGAAACTCCGCATTGCCGTTCTGCGTGCCAGGCTGCGGCGCCTTGGTATTGGTAAATGACGCTTCGAACCAGGCGGAGAGCGGCAGAGTGGCCAGCAGGTCCAGGCCGGAGTGCCGCTTGTCCTGCTCCGCGGTAATACCGCCAGTCTTCATCTTATCTATGTAGCCGTAGAGCTTGAACAGCCGCCCGGCGGGATTCAGTTCCGGCGGCGTGTAGTGACAGCCGTTGCACGACAATCCTGTCTGCCGGGCGTAGCTGGGAACCGCCATCGCCCGCGGCGTGAAGAATAACGCAAGAACCAGAGTGGCCAAGCCAAGTATGAGGTTGCTTCTCATTAATCTCTCCTTAGGTTGAGAATTACCCCGAGGAACCAGCAAATTACCGAGCATGTGCAGACGCATGAATAACGCCTTTCTCTGTAGTGTGATTATGGGGTCTATGCACTCTCCGCACAGTTAACTGAAGCGAGACCCCACGCCTCG
Source organism: Terriglobales bacterium (assembly GCA_035280205.1). Lineage (GTDB taxonomy): Bacteria > Acidobacteriota > Terriglobia > Terriglobales > Acidobacteriaceae > JAICWP01. The sequence continues at coordinate 1,397 of DATEGI010000181.1, forward strand.
TCTGTGCTATGAGGAACTTGCCACCTCAGCCTTTACATTTCCGCATACACCCGAATGGCAATCCTTGCGACCGTCCTTGCAGGCCCCTCCCCGCGGACAAAAAAAGGGCGCGAAGCTTGAACTCCGCGCCTTTTTCGCACTACTGGGAGGAAAAGTTAGGTTTACTTGCCGAGAGTGAAGTCAACCTTGGTGTTGCCCGCGATCTTCACCACCTGCGACGTGGTCTTGCCGTTGTGCCAAATGGTCGCCTTGTACTCGCCGTCGGGAACGTTCTGGATGAAGTAATCGCCCAGGATCTGGTCCGTCTGCGCGTAGTAGGGAGTGGGGGTTACGATGATGTAGGCCGACATCTCGGGATGGATGTTGCACAGGACTGGCACCACCCCCGCATGGTCGAACTTGTAGGTGGCCTTCTGGCCGCTGGGGAAAGTACCCAGGTTATGGTGCAGTTTCTTGTCCCCACCGATGGACGGCCAGTAGACGTTGTGCGCGCCGGCGTCGCCATTGTCGAATTCCACCGTCGCTCCTACCGGAACCACCAACACGTTGGGGAGGAACTTCATGCCTTGCTGGTTCATTTTGTAAACCTGCGTGGCAGCGGGTGCTGGCGCCGTGCCTTGCACCGGTTGCAGATAAACAACGGACTGTCCCTGACCGCCTTTTACACTGCCGCTGAGCGTGCCGGCGCTGGCTACCAGGCTCAGAGCCAGGAAGCTTACTATCGCGATAAGAAGACCCTTTTTCATGATTTCTGCCCTTTCCTGATTATCAGCCCTTTCCTGAGCTGAAGCTTGGGGTTTTTCAATGCGGGTTCAGGATAGAAAACTCGTCACAAGGGGTATATGACTTTTATCACAGGCTATTGTGACGGCCGTCACAATAGGTAACTCGCCGTTAAAACAGCGATTAAAGGCAGCAGGCAGCCTGCGCTACCGAATCGGTAAGCTCCTGCAGCCTGGCGACTTGCTGGTCCCTCCATTCATATGGACATTCCAAAGGAGAGATGGTAGCCTCATTTGGCCAATCCAAAGGAACGATAAAGCCCGTCAATCACAGAACGGACGAAAACATGGATACAAAGAGATCGGAAGTACTGCAGGGGACGCTGGACCTGATGATCCTTAAAACGCTGCACACCCTGGGACCGCTGCATGGATTCGGGATTGCGCGGCGCATTGAGCAGGTTAGTGGCGACATTCTGCAACTGAACGAGGGTACGGTGTACACCTCCTTGCTACGCCTGCAACAGCAAGGATGTATCGCGGCGGAGTGGGGAACATCGGAGAACAACCGCAAAGCTAAGTTTTATTCCATCACCAGACGCGGTCAGAAGCAGCTCGAACTGGAAACCGAAAACTGGGAGCGGATTTCCGGGGTGATTGGCCGAGTTTTGCGGCTCGAAGGGGAACGATGATCATGAGCGCAAAACGGGAATTCAGGCTGCGCGCTTTCGCCGCCAGGCTACACGGTTTCCTGGCCCGCCCCCCGCAGGACCGCGAGTTCGATGCCGAAGTGCAGCAGCACTTGCAACTGCTCACCGAAAGATACATGGCGCAGGGCATGTCAAGGCAAGCGGCTGCGGAAGCAGCGCGACGGCAGTTCGGCAACACCACCCTGCTGCAGGAGGACCGCAGAGAGTTGCAGGCATTTCCCCTGATTGAGGCGGTCTGGCACGATCTGCGCTACTCGCTGCGCACACTGTGGAAAAGCCGGGGATTCGCAGCGGTTTCGATCGCCACGCTGGCCTTGGGAATTGGCGCGGCCACGGCCATTTTCAGCGCGATTGACAACGTGCTACTGGCGCCATTCCCGTACCAAGGTGCGGCGCGGATGGTTTTTCCGCGGATTCATGGCGCGCAGCAAGCCCAGGACGAAGGGCGGCAAGGATACACAGCCAACGAAGTTCTGGAATTCGCTGAAAATAATCATGTTTTCGATGGGATTACAGCCGCTGGAGAGGACCTGGTGCTCTATAAGCAGGGAGAAGGGACGGAGCAGTTTTACGGAGCTCACGTGACGCCGGGCACCTTCGAGTTTTTCGGCGTCCCGGCTCTGCACGGGCGCGTTGCGCAACCGGCCGATTATGCGCCGGGCGCGCCGCCGGTTTTCGTCCTGCGCTACAAAACCTGGAAAGAGCGGTTCAACGGCGATTTATCGGTTTTGAACAAAACCTTTGTGCTTAATGGGACTGCCCGCACCCTGATCGGAATCATGCCTCCCCGCTTTGGGTGGTACGACGCCGAAGTATACCTTCCTGAAAAGTTGACGCGCGCAGCGGGTTCGGCGGCAGGTTCCCCGGACTGGTTTTTGCTCGGACGCCTGCGCCCGGGCGTGTCGCGCCAGCAGGCAGAAGCGGATCTGACAGTGATCGCTAACCGCTTGGCGAAAATTTATCCTCAGGCCTACACTGCGCATTTCACCGTGCAGCTCAGAAAACTGGGCGACAGCGTGATCGGCCGCTTTGAAGAGACCTTGTACACGGTGCTGGCGGCCGTGGGCTTGCTGCTACTCATCGCCTGCAGCAACGTGGCCAACCTGATGTTGGCGCGGGCTACGACCCGGGAAAAGGAATTTGCCTTGCGGACAGCGCTGGGTGCCAAGCGCGCAAGACTGGTGCGGCTGCTCATGGTGGAAAGCCTGGTTCTCGCCCTGGCCGGGGCAGCGCTGGGAACATTCATCGCCTGGGGCGGGCTGAAGTTGCTGGTTGCGGCGATGCCGCAGGACCTGATTCCCGCGGAAACAGTGATTGCGCTGAATGCGCCGGTGCTGATGTTTACGCTCGGCGTTGCAGCGCTTACGCCGCTCATTTTCGGGTTGCTGCCGGCGCTGCAGGCATCCCGGCGGGACCTGACCGAGCCCCTGCGCGACAGTGTTAAAGGAGTGGGCGGCAGCTTCCGAGGCAAATGGTTGCGTGACGCGGTGGTGGTCGGGGAGGTCGCGTTATCTTTGATCCTGCTGATCGGGGCCGGGCTGCTGATGCGAAGCTTTGTCGCCCTGCGCAAAACAAATCTGGGATTGCGGGCGGACCACGTATTCCAGACCACAGTTGTCCTGCCCAAGGAGCGCTACAAAACGGCGACGCAGGTGACGGGATTTTTTCGGCCGTTGCTGGCGCGGCTGAAGGCATCTCCGGGAGTAGTGGATGCCGCCGCGTCGAGCGCGCTCCCGCCTTACAGCTTCGACCCGAGCAAGCTGGAGATCGCCGGGAAAACTCATCAGGACGACTGGCAAACCCTGCTCCAGACCGTCAGCCAGCAGTACTTCCGCACCTTGCGAATTGAGCTCAAAAAAGGACGGACGTTTACCGAGGGAGAGGTCAATGAGGCGCGGAAACTGGCGGTTGTAAACCAAACATTCGTGCGCAGGTATTTGCCCAACGAAAATCCCATAGGGCGGCGCGTCCGGCTGGCCAGTCTCGAGAACGTGGTTCCGGCTAACGATCCCTGGTTCGAAATTATCGGCGTAGTCGGGGACGTGACCAATGGGGGACTGCAGGTACCAGTTGAGCCGGAAATGTGGCTACCGTACACAATCACGGGATCGACCGGGCGAGTTCTGCTCGTGCGCACGGCGCAGGACCCGGGAACCATGACGGAGGTAGTGCACAAGGAGGTTTGGGCCGCCGATTCGGGAGTTGCCCTCGCTTACCCCAGTACCTTGGAGGACCGCGTGAGCAAGCTCCTGTATGCCGGGCCCAGGTTTGGCTTCGTGTTGATGACGATTTTCGGATGTATCGGGCTGATTCTGGTGACGGTGGGCGTCTACAGCGTGTTGGCATACCTGACCGCGCAGAAAACGCACGAGATTGGAATCCGGATGGCTTTGGGGGCGGAAGATACGGAAGTCCTCCGCATGGTGGTCAGGACGGGCTTACGACTCGTCGTAGCGGGCCTGGCTATCGG